>CALJOJ010000014.1 GCA_937981665.1 uncultured Rubritalea sp. | reverse complement strand
CACGGAGCATGGTACAACAGTGCGCTACCGCCCATGAATGTAGCCTTACCCCAGAAATACTTTGATCATAAAATGTTACTAAATCTGCAAAATGAGACAAGATACGCTGAACAGCTAGCTCTGCTGTGAACCGCCTTGCTGCGGAACCGTATGGCAGGTGGTGTGAGAGGGAAGTGAGGGTGACCTCACTCCCTACTCGATATTAAATTTTAAGATGTGTATGCTATGGAAGCTTGAAGATCTTCATGGTAGACTTGTCTGGCTTTCCAGTTGTTGGGTTAGTCTGGATAGTGGATGGGTCACCAGCGAGTTGACCGCTTTTGAAGCCTTTGGCTACGATTGGATTATATGGCTTGTATGGGCTAATGTAGTGATCCTTGACTGGTAGACCTGTCTCAGGATTGATCATCTTAGTGCCGATGAGGATGGCGTCTGGGTCTGCAGTGACTACTTCCTCAGTTACAACTTTTACATCATTTGCAGTTTTTTTGAAGACGTTGTTTTTAACAGGTTTAACCTGCGCGCAGGATGAGAAGGCGATAGCGCATGATATTGTGACTAGTGGTAAGATGGTTTTAAATTTCATATTTTTGATCATAGATTTGAAGTTCATTTGATCAAGATGAAATTTAAGTAATATTTAAGATCTCTTAAGATGTGACTAGCTGGATATTATAAGCCGGTCAATGAGGTGAGCAGTATCCATATTTTCTTCGGTTTAGAGAGTGAATAACGCTTGTCAAAAACTTGGAATCTATCTGCCTGCATTTTCTTTAAGATGCCGTGGTATATCTTGCGCATGGCTTCTGATGAGCGAAGTGCCTTGGCGTCATCAGGATGGAAATTTTTCTCAGCTTCTGTGTAGTAGTATTCTGCTCGCTCTGAGATGTACTGCATCATGGCGATGAATCTACCGTCATAGACTCTACCTACGAGGTCTCGTTCTGAATACTGGAAGCGGATCATATCGTTCTCTGGAATGTAGATTCTGAGATTATCCGCGAGGTCTTCGCCCACATCACGGAGGATGTTAGTGAGCTGAAGGGCATGGCCTAGATTGACCGCGTATTTTTCTGAGTCAGGATGGGTGCAGCCGAAGACCTTGATGGAGATGAGGCCTACCACTGAAGCTACTTGGTAAGTGTATTTCTGTAGGTCTTCCCAGTCTGAGAATCTGCGTGATGGCTGGAGGTCTGAGTGGCATCCAGCAATGAGATCGAGGAATAGCTGGTTGTCTATTTGATAGCGATCTCTGATGAGTAGCGTATTTTTCTGCGTAACTGTTAGATCGTCTTTACTGAGAGCAAGAGAACTTGGATCTGAGAAGCAATCTTTCCAGCTCTGAAGGCCAGCGGTTTTCTCAGCCATCGGGATGTCTGGTGAGTCCGCTAGGTCATCGACTATTCTACAGAATGCGTAGAGGTCGCACATGTCATTACGTCTTTTTTTAGGTAAGCATGCAAATGCGAATGCCAAGTTCGACTTGGCATTCTTGGTAATTTGCTTAGCTTCTGACATGATGTTTGTACTTTGCGGTGCTTATTTAATAACGCCCCAGTGACCGCTACCGAATGGCCATAGTGACAGAAATGCGGGGCCTACGACGTTGTACTCTTTCACGGATCCCCATACGCGAGAGTCTGATGATTTGTATGAGTTGTCACCCATAGCCCAGTACTCTGAGAGTCCAGTGGATGGCTTGTCATCGAGCTTGATGTCAGCTATGTATGGCGGATAGCCTAATGTAGCCTTTTGTCTATAGCCGTGATAGCCATTTTTTAGAGATTGAACGCGGACGATACCTGGGTCAGTGGCGTTTTGGCCGTCACGTACAAGGATACCTCCGCTAGGGTAGTTAGTGTCAGCGTGATCGATAGGCTGGATAGTGATATGTTGCCCAGGTGTTCCTACTAAACGCTTGATGTAGTGAGAAGGGGGGGTGTTGTTTTTCTTGTTCTGAGCTTCGATATGCTTGATGCCACGCGTGTCGAAAACGAGCACATCATCTTGTTTCGGTGATTTAAAGTGGTAGGAAACTTTGTCTACGATAATGAGGTCGCCTGACTGAGTATAGCCCTCGAGGATTTTAGTGCCAGCAGGTATCTTATAATGAGATAATGCCATACCCTTGTATTTATCAGATCGGTCATCGATAGAATCGTGCTTTAGTCTGCTCCAGAGTGCAGGATTTTGCTTCTGGATGAGTTTATCATAAAATTCTGTTAGTCCTGCCTGCCAGAGTGATGTTGCTGATCCAGAGAATGTCTCAACCTGACCGCCAGTGAATCTTACTTTTACACGTGAAAAGAAGCGTAAAGACTGGTAGTCAGTAATGGATTCAATACTAGAATCACTATCTGCAGTAAGGTTGAAGAAATTTCTACCGTGGGTGACCTGTTGGATGCCTCTGAGAGGAAGTGCTGGCCAGTCGTCTTTGGGGATAGCTTCTCCAGTGATACCATTGAGAGTAGGGTACATGGAGTTAGTAGGGATACGGAATGGCTGGAGAAAATAAGCACGGATGCCGAGAGCCACAATGATAGCTACGAAGAAGACCTCGATGTTTTCCTGAAATGCATTCGGTCTCTCGTATTTAGGGAGAGCTTGCTCACAGGTCTTTTCTAAGAGCTTACCAGCCTCCTTTGTTTCAGCCTCTGTGCCTGATTTGATAGCTGCTTTATGATCAGCGATACGAGACTGGATTTCACTGACTCGATCCTCGTCTAGGATGTCTCGCTTGTAGTTGAGGAATTTCATAGCACCTTTTTGAAGGAGCAGAGCTTGTTTTTTCCATTTTGGTTTAAACATGAGTATTGAATCAGATGGTTAGTTCGTGGAGAGAGTGATGTTGATAGAGCTAGATTGCCAGTATAATTTTAGGATAAATATGGAGCGGTGAAAGGAAGGTGGTAGAATTTATAAAATGAGGGCTTTACGTAAACCTAAATTATGGCATAGCTGTGTTGTTCATTTATTCTGTTTTCACTGAAAATAGATTAGAGCTAGAGCAAAAAAACACATAAAAATTTAATAATAATATGGATATACAAATAGCAACTCTTTGTGACTTTGCCGCTGACTACAACGGTAAAATGGTGATTACTGGTACATTTGACACTCTTGCAGGTAAGGTGATGCCACTCGTGCACCCTACATGTGTACTTGCAATGCGTCTCTGCATCACTCCTGAGGACAGCGGTCAGCATAAGTTCACTGTAAATATCATCGACGAAGATGGTAACTCACTTGATGATAAGATGCCAATCGAGGCGGATATGCCTATCGAGCTTCCTGAGAACGTGCCATTCATGACACGTAACCTCATTCTTAACCTTCAGGGACTTAAGTTCCCATCTGACGGTGTTTACTCTATCGACATCAGCGTGGATGATGAGCTCGTGACTCGTATCCCACTCCGTATCGTTGAGATGGGTGAGGAAAACAAGCCTGTTTAATCTACTAGTTAGATTAGTTTTTATTTCAGCAAACTATGATGAGTGAATCTGAAGAGTCATTTTTTGATTCTGTCCTCATTACTGGGGCCTCTGGTGGCCTCGGTGAGGAGTTTGCTCGTCAGCTCGTTTTTTCTTGTAGCCAGATGATTCTGGTGGCTCGTAGAGAAGATCGCTTAGTAGCTCTGAGTGCTGATCTCAAAGCGCAGAATCCAGATCTCAATATACAGCATCACATCGTAGATCTCACTTCCTCTGACGAACGTGAGGAGTTTACAGCTAAGTTGTTAGAAGATGAAGTGAGTGTTGATCTGTTAGTCAATAATGCAGGTCTTGGGGATTACTGTATGTTTACGGACTCTGAATGGACAAAGTTAGATCAGATGATCCAGCTTAATATGACGGCTTTGACATATCTAGCACACGCCCTCATCCCACAAATGCGAGAGCGTGGAAGTGGAGCTATTATCAACGTGAGTTCACTGGCGAGTATTTTGCCAATGCCTGAGTTCGCTGTGTATGCAGCTACTAAGGCTTATGTAACTAGTTTTTCAGAGGCCTTGAGGCTTGAACTCAAGGGAGATGGTATTCCTGTGGTGGCACTGTGCCCAGGGCCAGTGCATACGGAATTTGGCTCTGTGGCGATGCCTGCTGATGCTGACGCTCTTCCGGGGAGAGATATGTTCTATGTGGATAAGTCTGAGGTGGTGAGTAAGGCATTAAGTGGTCTGGTGGGTTGCCAAGCACGTGTTTATCCAGGCTGGAAAGTAAAATCCGTGGCTGTAGGGATTTCACTCTTACCAATGGCAGTTATCCGCTGGGTAATGAGTAAGCGCATCGCTAAATAGGCGGATTAAATATTAGCGTCTTTAGACATGTCTGATCTCGAATACATAGATGGCTTGAGGGTGGTGGTAGATCAAGTGGTTTACATGCCTTCACTGCATAGCCCACCTGAGAAGCCATATCCATTTTTATACTATATTACGATCTATAATGATTCTGATAGAACGATTAAAATTCTTGGTCGTAAATGGATCATTACTGAGTCAAACTTTGACACCGTAGTAGTGGAGGGGAGTGGAGTCATCGGCGAGACACCGACGCTTCATCCAGGCGAAAATTTCACTTATAATAGCTACCATGTAGTAGCTTGCAGTGCAGAGGCTGAAGGAGGGCTTTATGGCGTCTCTTTTAACGAGGCAGGTGAAGTGCGTAGCCAGAGGTTTATGGTACAGATACCCCTATTTCATTTACAATGTCCTAATCAAGGGTGACTGAAAGAGTTACTTTTTAGAACGTCCCATTTAGCTTACGTCCTATCCAGAAGAGAGCCATAAGGACGATGAGTGAGATGAGTAGTGCTAGGTGTGCCCAGAGAGGATAGCGTGTCTCTAGTGGGGTTTTCGCAGGAAGGTTATCGATGATGTTAGACAGGTTGTTTAGCGTATCAGGAGTTATTAGGGAGCCTTTTGTGATGCGCGCCATCTCTTCTAACAGGTCAGCATTCACTGGCTTACCTACTTTCTCAATTTTGTCACCTTGGGCGATGATGGATGTGGAAACTTTCTCGGCTAATATATCTCCTTCAATGCCAGCAGTAACTTTCCATTCACCGGGCTGGTCGACGTCAAAGCCACCAGTGAAAGCGCCCCATTTTCCTTCGCTCCGGTCAAGGATGATGGTTTTCTTGGTGTTGTCTGGTGAGGTTATTTTTACTTCTACATTTCCGTCTCTTAGAGGGACTCCATTGGTATCAAATGCATTTACGCTGAGGGTGACGAGGTCGCCTGGTTTAGGTCTGTCTGGCGTGCGGTAGAGGCGGATTCTTTCACCAGCTGCCATGTTACGCTGGTAGGACATCCAGCGAGCCACATTTTTCCAGAATCTAAAGTGGTAGAGGTCTTCTACGCCACGTCTCCAGCGCCAGGCTGAGTCATGCCCTAGGAAGAGAGCTTTTCCGCTACCTGCTTGTTTTGTAACGAGCAGCGGGATAGATCCATAGCTGTTCTTGCGGTTAGCGTGTGTAGCTAGGATGACAGCTCCGGCCTTTTGTTTCTTAACTGCTGCGCACCAGTAGAAGCCGGGGAGGTTTCTCCATATTTTAGGGTTCTCAGCTTCGTTCTCTCCGAGAAGAGTGAGGAGTGAGGTTTTGCCTGGTTTGGTGAGATTGAGTGGTGATGGGATTTTATCACTTAGGCCTTGCGGCTTTGTCTCGTCATAGGTGATAGGGAGAAGAGGTTCGAGGTCTGAGTCTTTTAAAGTGAGTTGATTTCCTAGTGGTCCTGGGATGAATACGATGCCACTGGCTTGCTCGGTGACGAGGCCAGCTAAGAGGTTAGCTTGTTCTAGTGTAAGCTGATCATCGCCAATGCCAATATCTCCGAGGAAGACAACATCGTATTTTTGGAGGTCTTCTAGCTTTTCTGGGAATTCTTGGATATAGTCAGGGCCATCACCTTTACCGTGTTTTGGGTGGAGGAGTAGGCAGTCTAGATCTACGCCAGGGTCACGTGAAAGAGCATTTCTGATGAAGCGATATTCCCAGCGTGGGCGAGTCTCGATGACGAGAGCCTTGATAGATTCTTTTTTTGCTCCAACAACAAATTCTCTGCTGTTGTTCGATGAGATGAGCTCACCTTGGTTAAATGGGAATGAGAGTTTGAGAGTGGATGAGCCTTCTTTCTGAAGCTGCCAGAGCATAGATCCTCGGTAGGTTTTATTCGCGGGGATGATGATACGTTTTGTCTTTGGTGGCGTATTTTCATCTGCTTTTATTGTGACTGTTGTGCTGATGTCTTTTTCCATCGATGACTTGATGGAGAATGGGATTTGAATAAATTCACCAACGATACCGAAGTCTGGTGCTGATAGGTTAACTAAGTCTAGGTCAGGGAGGCTTTTCTTGGCTCCGATGAGAACCGGGTAGAGTGGTGTCTTACTGATGTGTAGTTTTTGAGCTGCTTGAGTTGGTGAGTTAGAGTCTCCATCTCTGCGGTTGAGATTATGGTCACCGTCTGTGAGCATGATGACGGCTTTGAGGTTGTCGTGCTCTTCAATGAGGTTTATTAGAGGGGTATTAAGGTCTGAACCTTGTTTGGCTATTTCTTCTGGAGTTATTTCCTCTGGAGTACCAGAGAATGGTTGGAAGGTGACACGGACCTTACCATTGTCTTCTAGTTTGTTCCAGATGTCGGCTTCTAGTGCTTGCTTGGTGAATTCCTGGCGTGTGGCTACTAGAGCATTTGGAGCTGGGTTTAACCAGCTGGGCATGACTGTGTCCTCAGTGGTCATGGACGTAGAGTCATCCCAGAGAATGACGATCTCTGGCTGGTCTTCTGGGTAGGTAATGGTGCGCCACTCTGGCTTCCATAGCATGAGTACCACGATGAGGGCAATGAGGAATCTGAGAGCTTCGAGTGATCCTGTACGGACTGGACGCGCTGCTCTTCTCCAGGCTGTGATACATAAGGCCCCAATGATGAGTAGCGCCAGAACTCCGATGATGAAGAGTGTGGTACTAGGGGAGAATGTGAGTTTAGAAATGCTGAAGTTCATTGAAGAGGATACGAGAATGTTCGAAAATATTAGAATGCTGAAGCTGAAGCGGTCTCTGCTGCTAGATCTCTTTTCTTAGCTCGAGTAGATTTTTTATTGAGGCAAAGTATAGCTTCTATGATGAGGAATACTAGGGTGGCAATGAGGAAGATCTGCCAGATCTGCTGAGTGATTGAGCTTTCGTCGTCACCTGCATTTTCAAATAGCTGATAGTTAGTTCCCGCTAAAATGGAGTCTAGTTCTGGTTTATCAAGTTTACCCCAGTTATCTTCTTGTTGTGGGCGGTTTGTTGCGATGACTCGTTCATTGATTCGCTTTACACCAGCTAGGTATAGTGGGGAGCTTTTACTTGATGAGTTATCAAATTTAGCATTCACGGATGAGTTGTCTGAGACTACTTCTATGTCAGCTTCTTTATCTGCGATGGAGGTGTGGCGGCCAGTTTCTAGGAAGAAGGCTGAGCCAAATCGCTTGTTACCAGTATTCAGCAAGTTCTGTGTGATGGGTACGGAGATAGTGCCTATTTCGAGGTCAGACCAACGCAGATCAGGCAGTGTTCCTAGGAAGATGGCTGAGCCTTTCCCGTGGATGATACGACCTAGCATGGTGGAGCTGTCATCCCAGTCAGCTAGAGGAGTGATGTCTCCACGGATGGCTCTACGCTTGATGGTGCGGAGGCTATCCATAGGGACTGACTCGCCATTACTGTAGTTGCGCTGTGGACCGTCGTTTAGGTTCCAGTCTGAAATAATGAAATACTGACCACTCGGTGCTTCTTGAATTTCACCCCAGTTGACTCCGAGGAGCTGGTTTGCTGAGTCAGTTTGAGATGGGTAGAATACCGCTGAGCCGCCTTGCTCGATGAAGTTAGTGATGATTTCAGATTTGGTCTCATCAGGTATTGGGGCCTGCCATACTAGCAGGGATGCTTTAGTGAGAAGTGAATTGGTAATCTGATGGGGCTGAATGACCTCTGCGCTTTGATGCTTGAAACCTGGAAGAGCAGCCGCTTTTTTAAGGTATGCTGTGTCCACGCTATTATCTGAAACGATGATCGCATGAGCGGGGGTGGCTTCACCGTAGGCGAAGAATGCAGTATTATCGCGGTTATTTCCATCTGGTGAGAGTGTGAGGTAACCGTGACCGTTTATTATATCCTGCGGTAATGTGATTGCTTCTTGTAAGATAATGGACTGTCCGCTGACCGTGTATTCTTTATTAAGTGTATTTTTTCCGTTGAGGTTAAATGATACATTAATGAGTGATTCTGTGCTGTCATCTGTACGGGTGATTTCAAAGTCTAGGATGACTAAGTTGTCACGACGTTTGATGTCCTTGATGCTGATGGATGTGTTATCAGATTGTGATTCTGTCAGAGCCAGGATTCGGAGCTTTGGTCTCAGGGTGAGGTTATCTAGTCGCGTGCGGATAGTTTCCCATCGTGATGAGTTTGCTTGCCAGTCACTAGCTTGAAGGTCAGATGCGACCCAGATTTCAGTTTGTCCTGATGTTGAGCTGGACTGAATGTAGCTGGCAGCTTTATCGATAAGATTAGGTATATTAGATCGAGTATCAGTTGCTGCTGTTATAGAGATCTGACTGAGTAAGGATACAGGGTTGACCTCAGAGACGCTGCCTGTTGCTGAGTCTACTAGAATGAGGTTAGGGTTGCCCATTTCATTGAGCGTCTGTTGTACTTGTTTGATGGCTTGCGCACGCTTAGATAGCCCTTCGGTGCCAGTTTCCATTTCCATAGATAGGGAACGGTCTAGCACGAGGACTACTGTGTCTAGTTTAGTGCCACCCCAGCCCAGTAGACCGCCGATAAGTGGCTGAGCTACAGCGAAGATGAGTGTGGCAATAGCGAGGGTTCTTGCGGCTAATATAAGGATGTGCTTGAGCTTTTTCTTGCCTCTTGATTCGCGGGTGGCCTTGAGTAAGAAGGACATAGCGGCCCACTTTACCGTGCGGTGCCTACGGCGGTTCAGCAGGTGGACAATGATGGGAATAGCTGCTGCAAAGAGCGCCCAAAGGATAGATTGATTAAGAAATGACATTTACTGTTTTCCTCCTTTTGGAAGACGGTCGAGGAGGAACTCTGAGAGGACGTCTTCGTAGTTTTCGTCTGTTTTTATGAGGCGGTATGCTGCTGCAGAGTCAAAGGCTGTGCTCTTAATATCTGAGAGGAACTGCGTCACTGCTTCACGGTAGTCGTCAGCGATGAGTGATGGTTCAGCGACGACTGAGGTATTGTCCTCCATGTCTACAAAGCGGTGTGGTCGTTGAAACTCGAAATCAATCTCCTGTGGATCCATCAGGTGGAAGAGGGTGACATCGTGTTTTTTATGGTGAAGATGCTGGAGCGCTTCCTTCAGCTCTTCGAGATCGCAGAAGAAGTCTGAAATGACTACGATCATGGCACGCGAGCCAATTTTTTCTGCAATGTCATGCATCCCCTGGACGAGACCTGTTTCGCCCTTTGGCTGCACCTCGTTGAGGTTCTTGAACATGTTTTGCAGGTGAGATGCCTTTCTGCGTGGAGGCATCTCGAGGTGGGTTTTCTCATTTACGAGTGAGAGCCCAGCAGCGTCACCTTGGTCGACTGTTAGATATGCGATGGTGGATGCAAGTTTACGTGCAAATTCGATTTTTGGCTCAGATTCAAAACTGAACTCCATCGAGCCACTGGTGTCGAGCATCATGTAGGCTCTGAGGTTAGTATCGGCTTCAAATTCTTTAATATAGTACCTGTCTGAGCGGGCGTATGCTTTCCAGTCTAGCCTTCTTGTATCATCACCTTGTACGTATTTTCTGTACTCGGCAAATTCTACTGATGAGCCTCGCAGTGGCGAGCGGTGACGACCAGACGCATTTCCCAACATCGGCTGACGAGCTTCGATAGGAATAGCTCCGAGGCGCGCGATGACTTGGTGATCTATAAAAGAATAATCCATTAGTGGGTGGTACTAACTTACGTATAGAGGAGGCGAATGATCTTTTATCTCATCTCCTGAACGAGACGGGCTACTACCTTGTTAGACGTCATGCCTTGGGATTCTGCTGCGAAGTTAGTGAGTACGCGGTGACCGAGAACTGGCTCTGCTACGGCTTCGATGTCTTCCATACTTGCCATGTATTTACCGTGTAGAGCTGCGCGAGCCTTGGCTCCTAGGATCAGGTACTGAACGGCACGAGGGCCTGCGCCCCAGCTGACATTCTGCTTCACCCAGTCAGGAGTAGAGTCTAGATCTGGACGTGTCTTACGGACTATCTCTACTGCGTAATCGTAGATATGGTCAGGTACTGGCACACGACGAACTAAGTCTTGATATTCAATAACTTGCTTACCTGTAAGAACTGTGTTGAGAGCTGATTTTGCGGCACCTGTTGTTTCTCGAGCGATACGCTTTTCTTCTTCAGCAGTCGGGTAGTCGACATTGATAAGGAACATGAAGCGGTCGAGCTGCGCTTCTGGAAGCGGGTAAGTGCCTTCTTGCTCCACTGGGTTCTGGGTAGCGAGTACGAAGAATGGAGGGTCGAGGTCATACTTGGTACCTAGAGCGGTGACGTGGCGTTCCTGCATGGCCTCGAGCATCGCAGCCTGAGTCTTAGCTGGTGCACGGTTGATCTCATCCGCGAGCAGGAGGTTTGAAAAGATAGGACCTTTGATGAATTTAAATTCACGCTGACCTTGTTCATTTTCCTGAATGATATCAGTACCAGTGATGTCTGATGGCATTAAGTCTGGTGTGAACTGAATACGGTTGAAGGAAAGCTCGAGTGTCTGAGCTACAGAAGATACAAGTAGTGTCTTGGCTAGTCCAGGAACACCCATGAGGAGTGCGTGACCGCGAGCAAAGAGGCAGATAGCGAGCTGCTCTACTACTATTTCTTGACCGATGATGGTCTTCGCAATTTCAGATTTGAAGGCTTCGTAAGATTTACCGAGCGCATCAATCGCTGCGACATCATCTGCAGGAAGTGAGTTAGATTCTGTAGAGGCTGGTTGTGATGCTATTGTTGCTGTTTCCATGCTGATTATATATATGTATGAGTAGTGTTTTATTTTATTAGAATGATAGCGATTCTGTTTTCGATATTTATCTTACTATTACTGATTAAAATCATTTTTTGATGAAATGTGAAATTTTATTTTCAGTCTTAGTAAACGCTTTGATGACTATGCTGTCTAGCGGGAATTGTATCTGTAAAGAGAAATGTAGATACAACCTGCGGTTATGGCATGATTTTGGTTGATTTATTGGCTTGCAGAAACAGGGCAGGGCAGAGATGCTGATGGCTCATTCGCATGAAGAAATTCAAACCATATTTTCCATATTTTAGGCCTTTGAAAGTGAAGCTTATGATAGGTATCTTAGTCGGAGTCATTGGTGGTGCTACATTTAGTGCTGGCTTGCCGCTTATGATGGATCAAGTGTTTCCTGTGATTTTTACTAGTGATGAGACAGGGACTACACAGGATGCACCAGCTTGGCTAGATTGGTTAGCTGGGGATGATTTGGTTTTGGTTGCTTGTCTTATATTACCAGCTATTTTTATGGTTTCTGGTATTTGTAAATACGTGAGTAAGGTATTATTACATTTTGTTGGTTTGAAAATTTTAGAAGACTTGCGCGTGGATGTATATGATCGTCTGCAACGCCTGTCATTAACGTTTCACGGAAGTCAGGCAGGAGGAGACTTACTGAGCCGAGTGATGGGAGATACCCAGAAATTACAGACGGTTTTGTCTAAGGTCGTGATGAATATGGTCGTCCTTCCAGGAGCTCTGATTGGTTCTATTATTGCTCTGATCTTACTTTGTATTGATGACAGTAGTGTGATCTATATGTTGATTGGCTTATTGACGATCCCTCTAAGTGTTTTTCCTGTTCGTGTTTTCTTGAAACGTTTAGCTAAGAAGGCATCATTGATGATGAGTAAGCAGGGCGATATGTCAGCGATCGTTTCTGAGAATCTAGTTAGCCAACAAGCTGTCAGAGCCTATATGATGGAGGATACACAGGTGGCTAAGCTGAAAGAAGAAACAGCAAACTTTGTGAAGTTCAATATGGGGGTGCAGAGATATCGTTATTTAGTCAGTCCTAGTGTGGAAGCAATGTCTGCCATTGGTGTAGGCTTCGCAATTTATTTCGGTTCGATCAATGGACTGACTTTAGAAAAATTTATCCCAACGTTAATTGCGTTATTTGCTGCATATGAGCCGGTTAAAAAGCTGGGTAATCTTGGAACGTTGATCCGTGAGGGTGAAGTTGCTCTTGAGAGATTAGAATTTATCCTTAATAGTGAAGATGAAGTCCTAGATAGCCCAGATGCTAAGCCTTTTGGAGTAGCTAAGGGAGATGTTGTCTTTGATCACTGTCAATTTGGCTACGGTGATAAAGTCGTGCTAAATGATGTCAATGTACGGGTGAAGGCAGGTGAGACAATCGCTCTAGTTGGAGAAAGTGGAGCGGGTAAATCTACATTGATTTCATTGATTCCCAGATTTTTCGAAGTTCAAAGCGGAGCTCTGACTGTGGATGGCGTGAATGTGAATGCGATGAATAAGGAGGATCTGCGTAAGAACATTGCTTTAGTGAGTCAGCAACCATTACTCTTTAGAGGGACGGTGGCTGAGAACATTTTAATCGGTAGACCAGGGGCAACTAAAGAGGATGTGATCGCCGCGGCGATGAATGCGAGTGCGCATAAATTTATCAGTAGCTTACCGGATGGTTATGATACTTATCTGGGTGAGCGCGGTGGTGGTCTTTCAGGAGGTCAGTGTCAACGTGTAGTGATAGCCAGAGCATTCCTCAAGGATGCGCCTATTTTGATCCTCGATGAGGCGACGAGTGCGTTGGATAGTGAGAGCGAGGCGAACATTCAAGAGGCTCTAAAAGGTCTTAGTAAGGGGCGTACTACATTTATAGTGGCGCATCGATTCAGTACGATCAGAGATGCGGACAGGATTCTCGTGTTTGAGAAGACGTCCGAGGGCGGAAGAATTGTGGCGGATGGAGCACATGCAGAAATTTATGATCATTGTGAGCTGTATAAAGCTCTCTATGATAAGCAGAATTAGAGATGAAGTCCGAAGGTATGATAGAGTTAAATCAAGAGCTTTTCATCGCGGCTGGTATCTACTGTGAGTGTTATGAGAACCCTTCTAACAAGCATGAGTGTATTAAAATCCCGTTAGAGGGGAAGAAGGCTAGCAAGCGATTGAAAGAGGATATTAGTTATTATGCGAAGCTGCATAAGAGGAAGGTAAGTTTAGGTTATGTAGCTGACTACTTGGGTGAGTGTCAGACCTCTCTTGGCAAGGGATATATTTATGAATGTGTGAGGGATTATGATCTAGCAGTGTCCAGGAGGCTCCAACATTATTTAGATACTGATGATATAGAGAAAGATGTTCTTTATCACAAGATGGAGGAGCTTGCTCACTACTTGTTAGGGCATAAAATTTTGATCAGTGATCTTCATGCTCGTAATATTCTCATTCAGCTAAGTGCTGAAGGTGATATTAAACCGGTTATTGTAGATGGGATTGGCGACAGAGTAGCGATTGAATTTATGAATAAGTTACCTGGTGCTGTGGAGGCGAAAATAACACGTCGTTGGAACCGTTTTGCTCAGAAAGTCATGGGTGGAAGAGCTTTATTACCTAGTAAGTAGTAATCCCGTAAATGACTGAAGAACTTAGCTTGATCTGGTCTAGGTCTTCAGCCTTGATTTCATTTCCTCCTTGAGAGATCCAACGGTCGGCAAGTAACTCTAGATTGATGCTTAGCTTTTGCTCAGTAGCCCAAGCAGCGATGATGTCAGTATCTTTTCCACTTATAGTAGTTTTAGCCAAGAGGGCGTAGCTACCGTTTTTCTCTAGATAGTCGCCATCATAGAATCTCACTACCTGAGCGTCGCTGAAGAGTTGATTTAAGGTTTTGAGTGCGAAGTAGGACGGGTATGGTTTTGCAGGAACTGGACGGTTATCAATTAGTCCATAGCCTGGGGCGATGAGTTGATGCCAGAAGCATGTTCTTATGTTTCCTGATGCCATAGCGATGAGGTAGGCACGTGCGAGGTAATCAGCCTGATGTTGTGGAGTCACTAATGCCTTACCTATACATGGTGCAAATTTATCCGCGTCCTTTAGGGGCCAGTTGATTTCTGAGATCCAGAGTCCGCCAGATGTCTTCCAGCTAAGCTTCTGCATGAGAGAGATTAGATTGATTTTCTTGAGGAAATGAAAGCCTGCTTGAGTGTTTTCTGGCGCACCTCGGCGATCTACATAGAGCTGTGAGCTGTATCCATCGAACTTTCCTCTACGGAAATGAAAGAGGCTCTCAAAGAACGGTGGAATTTCGAAATCAATTACAGAGCCTCCGATGAGTTTAGTGTCAGGAGAAACCTTTTTAGAGATTTGACGAACTTTACGGAAGAACTGTTGGTATTCGCCGAAGTGGTAGAATGCCCACTTCCTACGGTTATATGCATTACCTACATGGATGTGCTTAGTTCTATTCTTGAGAAGAGGTAAGAGTGTATTGAGAGCCTTATCAAGAAGCTCTGGGTCGTCGAGTAGTTGGCGATCTTGTAGGAGGTTTACTGAGATCTCTCTGTCATTGTTAGATAAGGCATCAATATGTTCTATGTAAGTATCAAAGCTCTCAATGTCGGCCAGTTTGATACGTACTAATAGTTGATTTACACCTAGTTCAGTGACGATTTCTTTTAATAAAGGAAGAGGGACGATTGTCTTACCTGGGCATTCTGTTTCTACGTGAACGGAAATTCCAATTAAATTTTTAGTGCTATTAGATTTCCATGATTTCTTAAAGTGAAGGAGTAAATAGATGAGAGGAAAGAAGATAAGTAAACAACCAGACGTGATCATCTGGAAGGCTGCTTTTTGATAGATCTTACGCTTCAGCTTTTTGTCACGCATAATACGTGGCTGGTCAGAATAATGATCCCAAGGGAAAGATGGATGCTCTTTCATTTTTTGCGTTTCGGGAAAATTTTACGTAAGCGCTTTTTATTACGGAAATAACGCTGAGTCTTAGCTGCCGATCTGTTCAGTAACGTGAGGCATTCTTTAAGGTTAGCTTGAGCTAATTCATTATAGTGAGTCAGTAAGATCTCTTTAGTAGAGTCATTAAATGGTAGTCTAGATAGACTCTGCATGGATTGTGCTAGAGAGAGTTTTGAATACCAAGTGATACGGTTGATATCCACGAGGTAGAAACTGTAGATACCATCGTTCTCGCCGATAAGAATATTCTTGGCATTAAAGTCACGATGGAGGATGCCTTTATCATGCAGGGCATAAGAATATTCAGCAAATTGTTGAATGAGGTCTTCTTCTAGAGGATCTCCATTATCGATGATGTTCTGTAAGGTGCGGGTATCGGCTGCGAACTCACAGAGGTAATAACTATGAGTGAGTTTACCTCCGGAGCGGTATTCAAAATAGCCGAGTGGTGTGGGGCTGAGGAATCCAAGTTCGATGAGTTTAGTGGCATTGAAGTATGACTTGTTCGCCTTAGATTTAGCAAGTAGCCCATAGCTGAAATTTTGTGGGAAACTAGGCTTACGAAATACCTTTATTACACAATTTTTCTCTTTAAATCGAATTTTTTTAAGTATGTTTCTTCCTGCCTGCACGATGTCGTCTGACTCATCAAAGAGAGCAATGATCGTATCACATTGCGAACTGAGTGATTCAGGTGGGGTGGAAAACACTCCACTTAGAGATGGGCGAGATGAACTCATGAGGTAGATAATAATAATCTAAAGGCTTTGTAAGCAATGAAATTATTACTGGGAGTGGAGGGATTTGAAAAATGTGCAGAGGCGCTCAGCTTCGAGCTTATTAGTGAATTTGGCTTCCACATGTGCTCTTCCAGAAACACCCATGATAGCTAGTTTTTCAGGGTTTTGTATCATATTCTCGAGCGTTTCTCTGATGGCATCAACATTGCCAGTAGGAGTGTGGTAGCCTTGGACACCGTTGTCTATGATGTCCTTCCATGCGCCAGCTTCAGAGGTGAGGACAGCTGTTCCAGATGCCATAGCTTCAAGTGGGGTGAGACCGAATCCTTCAGACCTACTGAGAGCGCAGACAAGGTCCATACTGCGGTAGAGTTCGGGGAGTGAGGAAAAGGGAACTTTACCGTGATGGATGACTTGGTCATCTAGTTCTGCTGCGGTGATTTTTGCTTTTTGTTGCTCTAGGTAGAGCTTAAATTTTGGAGTGGTTTCTCCGATTAGATTGAGAGTTACATTTGAGTTTTCTTTTAAAACAGGAATGATAGCGTCGATTAGAAGGTCAATGCCTTTGGAAGGCCGAATTCTGCCAAACATACCAATTTGTATATTCTCTGATACAGGCTTTTTACACGGTTTGAATATCTCAATATCTATTCCGTGTGGTATGATGATATCAGCCGGTTGTTGAAGATAGGAATTGGCTGCATTACAAGTAGTAATGATAGCATCCATCTGCTTCATGAGCCAGCGGGTGAAGCGTGAGTGATGACGTTGAGCTGTGGATGTAAAGACGATTTTTATTTTCGCACCGAAAAGTTTTTTAGCGATCAGTGCCTGAATCATCTCATCATTTCTACGAGCATGGAAAATACGTGAATTTCCGTTTGGGAGAGTTTTTTTACAGAGTTTGATAAATTGTCTAAAGCTCAGGATGGAGGTGTCGTCATCGATATGGTGTTTACCGAGCACAGCTAATTTCATTAGCTCTTTCTGGAGAGGTAAAACTTGAAGCATCGTAGAGGTGACCCCTGAAAAGCGCTTATTAGAATTACCTAATATGAGTTCGGTGTTATCCATATTTTTGATAGAGTTCTACCATGTGGCTTGTCATGGTTTTGAATGAGAATTCATTCCTTACTTGATCGTGTAGTGTGAGATTTAATGGTGGTGTGTTTTGCATGAACTCGACCAGTTGTTGAGTTAGTGTCTTACTTGAGTATTTTTCGAAAGCTCTCGCGACAAAGTTAGTTTGTTTGAGTTTTTGATAGTTACTGAGGGTGATGAGACCTCCGCAATGCTCTGAGTTAACAGAAATTACAGGCGTGTTAACTGTTAGAGCTTCAATGGCTACTCTGCCAACTCCTAAATTTAAGATGCTTTTAGCTAGGATTTCTGATGGGGTGGGGTGATAGCCGTGAAAGATGACTTTGGGTTTAGTTTTTCCAGAAGGGATCTCATCGTATAAGTGAATTAAGCGTTTTAGGTAAGGTCCGTCACCTACTACATGAAGCTCAGTTTCGGGGAATTGGCCGATGACCTGAGGCATGGATTCTGTAATGAGATCTCTGATTACACTTGTGTGCTTCCTGTCCATTCTTCCAACGTAGGAGATAATGGGCTTGCGATTAGACGCAGGCGAAGGAGAGTTAGGTTGCACCGCATTATAGATAACTGATGATTTAGCTAATATAGGAGAGTTTTTAGAGAGGCTGCTAAGTCTGTTAGGTGCGACGGCAATGATGTGATCTAACATTTTTCTAATGAATTTGGAGCGGATGTCATGGCTTAGACGTCCGTGAACGGTAGCTATAGCAGTGGTGTTTGTCAGTTTCCCAAGTATAGCGGCGTGGGTAATAGCTATTCTCTGATGAGCGTGTATGATATTTATTTGGTGCTTACGAATAAGCCTGCTAAGCTGATATATTCTTAGCGGAGTTTTATGTTCTGAAAATGGCCAAGGGTGGTGGGTGATCCCTTTAGTTAGAAGCTTTACTTGTCTCCCTGTATTACTAACGATGTGAATTTGGTGGCCAAGGCTGAACAGTTGATTAGCGAGCTCTCTGACATGGACTTCGGTGCCTCCAAGGTCGAAATTTTTAACGAGTAATAAGATGTTCATTATGTTTTAAATGAGGAGTTCAGAGGCTACGTTTGACCTTCCAGCGGTCGTGAAGCCAGAATATATCTGAGCAGTGTTCTTTCATGATCTTTTCCATGATAGGGATGAGGAGCTTTGTTGCCTCGGTTTTATCGAGTTCTTTAGCTAGATGAAATGGCTTTTCGAAGTCGAGATCCCATTTTCCTGGTGCAGTGGTTTTAATGGTGACAGGTAAAATAGGGCAGTCGTAGTTCTGAGCTAGTATGACGGGGAGCGGAGTGATCGAGGTTTCTTTTCCAAAGAGCGGAAGGGTGACACCAGCTTTTAGAAATTTACAGGCTTTGTCATTGTCTAAAACTTCGACCTGTTCCTGGTCATTAATAGTTACTAACTGGCGGATTTTTTTTGATGAAATACAGTCTGTATTCATTGTGCTAGCTAAGTTTCCCAATGATTTTCTGAAGAGCTCCTGAGAAAGTTTAGTTAGCTCTAGATCACTGGTTTCTGGGTTTACGATCTTGAGGTTAGCCTGAAGGATAGCTCTACGTTTCTTAGCGAAGCGATGGGCTATACGACCCAGAACTGAGCCGAAGCGCCACATACAAGATGTTGGCAATAGGCTGATAGG
The DNA here is from genome assembly GCA_937981665.1 of uncultured Rubritalea sp. Lineage (GTDB taxonomy): Bacteria > Verrucomicrobiota > Verrucomicrobiia > Verrucomicrobiales > Akkermansiaceae > Rubritalea. The sequence continues at coordinate 17,980 of CALJOJ010000014.1, read as the reverse complement.
TTTTTCGAGGGTAATGAGGGCGAAGAATGTTAATTTATCACCGATGCTGGGCTGGTCAGTCACGGTTATATTATGCGTAATAAAAAGCTAGAAATCAATGTGATTCTTATGGGGGTGCTAGAACGATAGTATTGCTGGGAGGCTGGTAAGTCGGAGCGCTAATCGTGCTCTATTTGGTCGGGCCAAACGGAGCGATTAGATACAAAGAGTAAAGCTCTAGTTAAGAAGAGTCACGGTATAGTCCGTGGCCTTTTTTGTGGAGAGAGGGCATAACAAAAAAATCCGTATCTCGATAGATACGGATTTTTCATAAATAGGAACCAGGTAGTTGGAGTAGTTATTAGATAACTGACTTCAAGTATTGGTAAAAGCGGATTAACGCTTAGAGAACTGGAAGTTCTTACGTGCACCTGGCTGACCAGACTTCTTACGTTCCTTCATACGAGGGTCACGACGGAGAAGAAGAGCTGCCTTAAGAACAGGGCGAAGCTCAGGGTCAATCTGGATAAGAGAACGTGAGATAGCGAGGCGGATAGCTCCGACTTGGCCAGTCTGACCTCCACCATTGGTAGAGATTCTTACGTCATACTTCTTGAGTAGATTTGTAATTTGGAATGGCTCGAGAATAGCGTTTTGGTGAGAAAGCATCGGAAAGTACTCTTCGAAAGTACGCTTGTTGATGGTGATCTCGCCTGTGCCTTCTGTAAGCCATGCGTGTGCTACTGCATTCTTGCGTCTGCCAGTAGCGTGAGGTGTTGTTGATGTAGCTTCGCTCATAATAAGTTGTTTGAAGTGTTAATAAGATTATTTAATCTCGAATGGCTCTGGATTCTGAGCACCGTGTGGATGCTCAGTGCCATTGTATACGCTGAGCTTCTTGTAGATAGCGTTTCCAAGCTTGTTGTGTGGGATCATACCACGAACAGCCTTTTCGATGAGAAGCTCAGGCTTACGTCTACGGATGCTCTTAGGGTTCTCGATCTTCTGGTTACCGACGTATCCAGTGTAGTGAGTGTAGATCTTTTGTACTTCTTTGTTTCCAGAGAGTACTACGCGCTCAGCATTAATAATGACAACGTGGTCGCCAGTGTCAACGTGAGGTGTGTAAATTGGCTTATGCTTTCCACGGAGGAGCACCGCTGCTTCGCGTGCTACTTGGCCGAGGATCTTGTCTGCAGCATCGATGACGTGCCACTTGCGCTCTACGTCTTGTGCTCTTGCGGAGAATGTTTTCATTGTGATGTATTTCTGGTTCCTTGAGTTGTTCCCTTGTTTAGCTCACCTATACTGTTTCCATCAGTTGTGATGAAAAGTGAGTTGAAGGAGCGCGCAAGCTAGGTAAATGATACGGAACTGTCAATCGAAATCTGGGGAGTTTTACGTATTTATGTAGTTTTTTTATACGGTAGGGAGAAATAAACGTTAAAAACCTTCATTTCAAGTAATTTAAGGGTTGCGAATCCACCAGAAATAATGATTATACGCGTGTCTCTGAGTCAGCAACGAGCTGTTAGGGGCATTCTAATCAAACAAGGAGTAATTATAGCAGGAAGACCAAAAAAAGGAGCTGGTGCGAGAAAACGCGCTACAGGTAGACGCAAGCCAACCAAGAGAAAAGGCGGCCCATACAAGAAGAAAGTCACTGACGATCGTGAAGATAAGGCAGTGGAGATCGAGGGGATTGTGAAAGTGGTTCTCGCTGGCACGATGTTTAAAGTTGAGCTCCAAAGTGGACATGAGGTACTAGCACACATATCTGGTAAGATGAGAAAGCGTTTCATCCGTCTAGTGGTAGGTGATAGAGTGAGAATGGAAATGTCTCCTTATGATACTACAAAAGCTAGAATCACATTCCGTATCGGGTAATTGGGTAACCAGTTAGTGATCGAATTAGAGAGCGGTAACGCGAAATGATTTTTTACAGAACAGCCTAGGTGAGTCTCTCATCTGGGTTTTTCTATGAATAGGCTTGAGATTTCCTTGAGCAGATAGAGTAATCAGTCAGAAATTTATAAAAACTATGGTTAAAGTATACGGGTATAGTAGTTGAAGTAATTGTCGTAAGGCTAACAGTTGGTTAGCTGATCATGAAATTGAATTTGAGTCTATCCAGGTGCGGAAGCAGCCACCTACAATGGAAGAGCTTAAGCATGCGTGTTCTGCTTTGGGGCTGAAGAAGTTATTTAATAGCTCTGGACTGGATTATAGGAATTTAGGGATGAAGGATGTCTTGCCTACTCTTTCTGAGGCTGAGGCGCTTAAGCTGCTCAGTGAGAATGGTAATTTAGTGAAGCGTCCTTTAGTGATTACTAAAGAGGGGGCGATCAATGGCTATAAAGAAGAGCTTTGGGTTGAATTTTTCGATACTGGTTCATAGTGAACAGTTTAACCTAGATTGTGTGGTCGTGTTTTTAAAATAGACGATACTTTTTCCTAGATGGTTTAGGTCTGGTAGTCTAAAACATTTCTTATGTCAGCAGATCAGATTTTCCTCAGTATCCTCATCGTGGTGGTATTCGCCGCGTTTGTGAAGGAATGGGTGTCTGCTGAGCTGGTGGCTATAGGAGCGATGCTATCCTGTGTGCTCTTCGGGGTGCTTAGTATGAAGGGTGGGGAGTCTAATAATGCGTTATCGGTATTTTCTAATCCAGCTCCGATCACGGTAGCGTGTATGTTTATTCTGAGTGCAGCACTGGAGCGCACGGGGGTCATTGATAAGCTTGGTGTTTGGTTTGAGAAGCTAGTAGGTACGAGCCCTATGAAGATGCTAGCGAGCTTGATTATTATCGTGGCTCTTTTATCTGGTTTTGTAAATAACACACCCGTGGTAGTGGTGTTCATGCCTATTGTCTTGGCTATTTGTCGTAAGCAGAATTTCAAGGCATCGAAGTATCTTATCCCACTGTCATACGCAGCTATTGCCGGTGGAACGATGACGATCATTGGAACATCTACGAACTTGATCGCATCAGGGATCGCTTTCGAAAAGGGGATGGAGCAGTTCAGTATGTTTGAGATCATGCCTCTTGGTTTGGTTTTTGTCGCAGTGACTTTTGTTTACTTAATGACGATAGGGCGCAAGTTATTACCTGATCGTGTGACTTTAGCTGCTTTGATCGATAGCGGTGCGAGTAAGGATTTCATCACTCACGCTTTTGTGAAGGGTGGTTCACCATTGATAGGTGTTTGCTATGGAGATACTGAGATAAGCAAGCATAAGAAGTTGCGGGTGATCGAGGTGCTGCGTGATAGCCGACGTGTGAGAGATGAGCTTCCTACGATTGAGTTTCAAGAGGGTGATGAGATTGTTTTTAAAGGAGACTTAAATGCGGTAATGAATGTCTCAAATACTGAGGGGATAGATGTACTTGGTAATGAGAAGTTTGGGCTGAAAGAAATACGTACTGAGTCAGCGGTGCTTATGGAGGGTATTTTAGGACCTGACTCTTCACTCGCTGGTAAGAGCCTCAAACAGCTGAACTTTAGGCAGAAATTCGGTGTGCTTATCCTAGCTGTACATCGACGAGGTAAGAACCTCCGTGACAGGTTCGAGGATGAGCAGCTAGAGTTTGGTGATACCTTGCTCGTACAGGGACCTAGACAAAAGATGCGTAGACTTTTCGAGGAGAAAGATTTTATTAACCTCAGTGAGCCTCAGCATGTAGAGGAGAGAAATAACAAGGCTCCGATAGCGATCGGGGCGCTTGTGCTCTTCATGCTCATTGGAGCATTAGGCAAGCCAATGGGGCTGGATATTCCGGTGGTGCAGACGGCTTTATTCTGTGCGCTCATGGTCATGGTAACGGGCTGTATTAACCCACAAGAAGCATATAAAGCGATCGAGTGGAAGGTTGTCTTTATGATTTTCGGTATGCTTGCGGTGGGTCTAGCGATGACGGAGTCTGGTCTCGCGTTGCTTATTGGTAGCAGTGTGGAGGGCTTTAGGGAGAACCCGCAGTTAGTTCTTTGTCTTGTTTACCTGGTGGCAGCTGTGATGACTGAGCTGATTAGTAATAATGCGGTAGCAGCATTACTCACGCCGATAGCTATTTCGGTAGCGCTTAGCATGGGGGTGGACGCGCGTCCATTTGTAGTAGCGGTGATGTTTGGCTCATCCGCTAGTTTCTCTACTCCTATTGGTTACCAGACGAATACCTTTGTATACGGTGCTGGTGGTTATAAATTCGGTGATTTTTTCAAGGCAGGTTTCCCGTTAGCGGTGATTATGTGGCTTATTGCAAGCTTCTTGATCCCTCTAATCTGGCCATTTTAAGCTGGCGGTCATTTATTAAATTAGCCCACAGGATAGGTTCTGATTCATCTCTGCGGCTGGATTTTCCTCAGCGGATTCACCGACCACGATAGCAGGAACACCTGCTACAGTTGTGTGAGCGGGGACGTCTTCTAGGACTACACTGCCTGCACCAACTTTGGCACCTGTTCCTATTTCTACACGTCCTAGGATCTTAGCGCCTGCACCGATGAGTACGCCTGAGCGGACGATAGGGTGGCGGTCACCTTCAGCTTTTCCAGTTCCACCTAGTGTGACTTCGTGGAGGAGAGAAACATTGTCTTCGACGATGGTGGTCTCACCCATGACGATACTAGTGGCATGATCTAGCATAATGCCGCAGCCGACTTTGGCAGCTGGGTGTATATCTACACTGAAGACCTCACTGCAGATACTCTGAAAGTAGAGAGCGAGTGCTTTACGGTTCGCATTCCAGAGGTGATGTGCGATGCGGTGAGTGGTGATAGCTAGGAAGCCTTTAAAGAAGAGCATAGGCTCTAACATATTCTGGCAAGCAGGGTCACGATCGACGATAGCCAGCATATCTCTAGCTGCGCTTTGAGTGATCTTTTGATCTGATGTGAAAATGTCTGTGAGGATAGGCATGAGCTCATCACGGCTCATGTCATCACGTGCTAGTTTACGGGCGAGACGCGCAGCGAGTGCCGTGCTCAGGCATTCGCGGTCCATGATGACGTCTGCGAGTAATGGCTTCAGCTGTGATTCTTCTCCAGCGAGCTGGATCGCCTGCAGTTTGATTTCTTCCCAGTATTTTGTCGTATCGATGTCATTTGCATGACAGACTTTGTGGGTATTGGAGTTAGAGTTATCAGGCATTGTGTGATTATTTAGTGTTTGTGAAGATTTCCCAGAAACTAGAATATGCGTGTAGAGCATGTGTGCAGCTCGCTAAACAAGGCGATAGCATACTTAGGCTGGAAGAGATAGCGCAACGTGAGAATGTGTCATCAAATTTTTTGGTGCAGATCCTAAACGCTTTGAAAAATGAAGGCGTGATTCAGAGTAAGCGTGGTAAGCATGGTGGTTATTTCATGGAGAGAAGGCCAGAAGATATTAAGTTATTTGAGATTGTGAAAGCAGTGAAGTCTGGTCTGATAGAGGAGGTGACTGTGAAAGAGGGGGAATCAGCAGTTTCTGTGGCTCAGGGTTGGGAGAAATTTAGCGCTCAGTTAGAAAAACTTCTTAAGGATACAACCTTAGAGGACATGATGTCTGAAGATGGGACGTACATGTATTATATCTAAGTCCTAGTGTTAGCCTTATCCTTAGCCTCCGGCAGCAATACTGATGATTTCTAACTGATCGCTCTCTGAGAGCTGAGTTTGTGAGTAGTCGCGTGGAAATATAGCTGTTTTATTATGCTCAATGACTACCGGCTTGCCCGCTAGATCGAGTGATTCTAATAGCGCTGTGATGGTAGAATCTAGTTCTATATCAGTGGGCTTACCATTTAGGGTGATCGTCATTTTCTTCTAAAATTTAATCGTTAAGAATCGCATGATCCCAGTCTTTCCAAACGGTTTCGTAGCCGTTGGTCTGGAGAAGTTTTGCAATGCTAGCTGGTGAGCGGGTGTCATCGATAGTGAACTGCTCTGTGGCTTTCTGGCATGGCTTTTGTTGTTCTGGGCTGAGTTCTACGCGCTTGCCTTTGACTGTGAGGTGGAGGTCATCGTGGCCGGCACCAGTGTATCCGCCAGGCTCGGTCTGTGAACCGGCTGACATGTGAGTGATGCCGAGCGGGAGGAGTGAGTTTCTGAGTTCTGCTGGCTCACGGGTACTTAGTACGATGTTGACCTGTGGGAAGCAGATTCGGAAGGCACAGATCAGCTGGACGAGTGCCTTGTCATCTAGAAAAAGGTCTGGGTCTGGTGAGTACTGATAATTTCCTGCATAGGGGCGCATGCGTGGGAAGGCTACTGAGAATGAAGCTTTCCAGCAGTGTTTATAGAGGTACTCTAGGTGAGCGGCTAGTGCTAGTGCTTCTTTCCTCCATGGAGCTAGGCCGAAGAGAGCTCCGATGCCGATACGGCGGAAGCCACCAGCGTAGGCTCGCTCAGGGCATTCTAGTCGCCAGTCAAAGTTCTTTTTAGGTCCAGCTGTGTGGAGTTTAGAGTAGGTATCCCGGACATATGATTCTTGGTAGACGATGAGTCCTTCCGCACCGTGGTTCACGAGTTCTCCGTATTGGTGGTCTTTCATCGGTCCTACTTCGATAGCGATGGTAGGGATGAAGGTCTTGATGGCATCGATGCATTCTTGCAGGTAGCCTTCGGAGACAAATTTTGGATGCTCGCCAGCGACGAGGAGAATATTTCTAAATCCAAGACTGTGGAGATGGCGTGCTTCTGTGACGACTTGCTCGATGGTGAGTGTGGTTCTTAAAATGGCGTTATCACGAGAGAATCCGCAGTAAGAACAGTTATTCACGCACTCATTAGAGACGTAGAGAGGAGCAAAGAGGCGCATGGTCTTGCCAAAGTTCTGCAAGGTGAGGGCCTGGCTGTGCTGCGCCATAGTTTCGAGCTGCTCATTACTAGTGGGAGCTATCAGGTTTTCAAATTTCCGTATAAGAGCGGATTTTTGTTCTGGGAGCTGATTAAATGTATCTACGAATGACATGATGCTATCTGCTGTAGCAATGAAGTATGTGGAACTGATTGTCAATATCGATCAGGTGCTTTTACTGAGTCTAAATGATAGTTCGTCTTTACATGTGGCGACATCTGGATAGTTCTTTTTCAGGGCAGGCTTTCAGATTAGCCCGCTTGAACTATGGCTATGGATAGTAAGAAAGAGAAGGTGTGGGAATTCGATTTTCCAAACTTACCCGTGAGTGGGGCGCGAGATGAGGTTATTTCAGCATTGAAAGAGCATCAGGTAGTCGTGGTGGTGGGTGACACGGGCAGTGGTAAGACGACTCAGCTGCCGAAGATGGCCTTGGAGTACCTTAGTGAATGTTCTACTGGTAATAAGCTCGTAGGGTGTACTCAGCCTCGGCGAATAGCGGCAGCGAGTGTAGCGCAGCGTGTGGCGGATGAAATGGGCGTGAAGCTCGGTCAGGAGGTGGGGTATCAAGTGAGATTCGATGATAAGTGTACGAAGAACACTCAGCTGAAATTCATGACCGATGGTATCTTGCTGGCAGAGACGCAGGGTGATGTGAGTCTTAAGGAATACGGGGTCATTATTATTGATGAGGCGCATGAGCGTAGTCTGAATATTGACTTTCTGTTAGGCTATCTGAAGCAGTTGTTAAATAAACGTAGTGACCTGCGAGTGATTATTTCATCAGCGACGATGGATGCTGGTGGGTTCTCGGATTTCTTCGGGAAAGGTACACCTGTCATCGATGTGGAGGGGCGGACGTTTCCTGTGGAGACGCGCTACATGAGCCAGCGTGCAGATGAGGATATGTCCCGTTGTGTGGCTCGCTGTGTGGGGGAGATTTCCAAAGAAGATGGAGCGAAGTATGGTGATGTGCTCGTCTTCCTTCCTGGTGAGCGCGAGATCCGTGAATGTGCCGAGGTGTTAGAAGGCCGTCAGCTGACGAAGACTGAGGTTTTACCACTCTATGCCCGGATGGGAATGGGTGAGCAGCAGCGTGTGTTCACTACTGTCTCTGGTGTAAGGCGTGTGGTGCTAGCCACGAACGTGGCCGAGACCTCTCTTACTATTCCGGGTATTGTGTACGTTATCGATACAGGGGTGGCGCGAGTGAGTCGTTGGAACCCTAGTCGACAGGTACAGCGGCTGCAGGTAGAGAAAATTTCTCAAGCGAGTGCTCGCCAGCGAAAAGGTCGCTGTGGTCGTATCTCCGAGGGTATTTGTTACCGTCTCTATGATGAAGAGGGCTTTGAGGAGCGCGCGGACTTTACGGATCCTGAGATTAAGCGTAGTTCACTTGCTGGAGTTATTCTACGGATGAAATCTCTGCTTCTACCCGAGATCGAGGATTTCCCATTTCTAGATCCGCCTTCTTCAAAGCATGTCTCTGAGGGCTATAGAACTCTGCGTGAGATCGATGCTCTGGATGAAGAAAACGAGCTTACAGGAATTGGTAAGCAGATCGCGAGAGTTCCTATAGAACCTCGTCTCGCTAGAATGCTGTTAGAGTCTGTTAGGACAGATTGTTACGAGGAAATGTTAGTCATTGTCAGCGGGCTAAGTGTGATGGATCCTAAAGAACGTCCAGCAGATAGACAGAAGGAAGCTGATGATGCGCATAAGCGCTGGGATGACGAGGAGTCTGACTTTACTTCCGTACTGCATCTCTGGAGTGACCTGAGTGAATTTAGAGAACAGCGTGGCTGGAAGACGAACCAACTGAGGAAATTTTGTAAGCGAAACTATTTAAATTTCCGTCGTGTGATGGAGTGGGGGAATCTGCATAAGGAACTGCGCCAAGTGAAGATGGCGAAGCAGATCATCAAGGGAGAACTAGGTGAGCTGAAAGGCTGGGCAAGTCACGAAGTACTGCACAAGGCGCTGCTCGTGGGGATGCCAAGGCAGGTTGGTAAATACGATAAAGAGGCTAGGTCTTATAAAGGAGTGAGTGCGAAAGAATTCGCTATTTTCCCTGGTAGTGGAATGTTTGGTCAGAAGAAGCTAGAGTGGATCTTAGCATACGATATGGTGGACACGTCTCGTCTGTGGGCTCGCAGAGTAGCGATGATTGACCCAGCTTGGTTAGAGACAGTGGTGCCGCATTTATGTCGTTACAGATACCATAGTGCGAAGTGGGACAGGAAGCAGGGAGCAGTCTACGCGAAGGAGGTTGTGATGTTCGGACCGCTGGCGATCGTGGATGATCGACCAGTGCATTACGGCAGAATAGATCCAAATGCTTCGTGGGATATTTTTATTAAAGAAGGACTCTTGGGTAACGGACTACAGCGGAAACCAAAATGTCTACGTAGGATAGATTCCTTGCGTGATAAGGTTTCAGACATTGAGCAGAAGCTGAGACGTGTGGGAGGGATCTGGAGTGAGGAAAAGGTGGTAGAATTCTTTGAGGCGAAAGTGCCGAAGGAAGTCTATACAGCGAAGACGTTTAACAAATGGGAGAGAGCAAACGAAAGTGAGCTGATTCCAGAGATGCAGGATGTCATGTATGATGACGTGGCTGACATAGAATGGGAGCTGGCAAAGTATCCGAGTGTGCTCAGAGATAGCGAGCAGGAATACTCATTGTACTACAAAGTGGCGCATGGTGAGCCAGATGATGGTGTGACGATCGGTGTGCATATTGATCAGTTGTTAGATATGAATGAATCACTTCCTGGATGGGGAGTGGAAGGTATGTTAGAGGAACGCGTTTTCTTGCTGATCAGAAGTTTACCAAAAGGTCAGCGTGTGGCGTGTAATCCAGCGGGGGCTACTGCTAAGGAATTTGTTAGTTATGTGATGGATGCTCGGTTATTCGGACAGGGTGATTTGTTAGAGATGCTAGGCACCTATCTCACCGAGCGCACAGGTGTGACGATTGATCGTCCAATGTTTGATGAAGAGAAATTCCCTGAAGAGCTACGTACCAAGATATGGGTTTGCGATGATGATGGTAATGAGCTGGCGATGGGTAAGTCCGTGCACGAGCTCCAGCATAGATTATCAAAAATATTAGATGTTAGATTCGAGCGCGAAAGTGGTGCTGAGTGGGAGTGGACAGAGATGCAAGGCTGGGACTGTGGCGAGCTTCCTGAGTATATTGAGATCCGTGGTAAGTACGCATACCCTGCGCTCGTAGATGAAGGTAATACGCTAGGAGTGAAAGTGTATCTTACTGAGTGGGAGGCCCAGCGGAGTCATCGTGCAGGTTGTATCAGGATGTTTCTGTTAGATCATATGGATCACGTGAAATACGTGATGAAGAACATGCCAGTCTCGATCGAGCTGAAGTTACATCTTCCACATCTTGGTGCAGGATTAGATCAAAGTGAACTACTGCACTGTGCGGTAGAAGGTGTCTTTGGTGATATCTTGCCAAGGACGGCTGAGGATTATCATTATCTGTCTAACGATGGCAGAGGTTATCTCTTTGAGTGTTTGGAAACTGTCGGGAAACGCCTTGAAGAAGTGATTGAGTTATCTCGTGAGGTGGAAAATTTCCTAGAGCAGAAGAAGGATGATCAGCATCTGGGTGAAATTATTTTTGATCTGCGTGGGCAGTTAGACTGGTTACTCCGCAAAGGCTTTCTCAAGCAAGTAGGCTGGAAGGGGCTAGAAATGTATCCTATTTATTTCCGTGGGATCTTAGAACGTATCAAGCGACTTAGCTCACTGCCTATCATAAAGGATCTGGAGAAGATGGATTTGGTGCTGGCTTATTTATTACCTTGGGAAGAAAAATGGAAAGCGAATAAGGATGACGGCTCACTCATTGATCTCGGCCATCTGTTAGAACGCTATCGGTTACTCCATCTCGCGCCGAATGTCCCAGGCAGAGGTGCAGTGAGTGAAAAGCAACTTTCTGGTGAACTTGCCGAGTTAGGTATCGTTAAACGTTCTTTGTGATCGTGAAGCCTAGGACGTTCTCCAGAGGGGGGATGTCTTCTTGGATGATGTTTTTGATATGATGTGAGAGGGTAGACTCGACAGCTATCTCTTCGATGAATTCCGTGACTTCCTCGTCCTCTCCTTCGATGACTAGCTCTACGCTACCGTCTTCGAGGTTTTTGATCCAGCCAATGACATCAAAGCCAAGCGCGATCTGGTGGGTGGCGTAGCGGAATCCAATTTTCTGGACTCGTCCTTCGAAGATGATGCGCTTTGTGGTCATGTGCTTACGATAGACTGAAATCATTTTTTTTGGCAATCATTTATCTTTTTTCAGAATGATGTCACAAAATGTGAGGTTCATGACAATTAAGGGTGAATGATGATGAAAGTTGTGCAAGATCAAACTATGACAGAACGAGAAAAATTTACCAACCTCGTAAGGGAATCCCACGCTGAGCTACTCGTCTATGCGAGGTCGCTGACCCGTGAGGATACGAACTCCAGAGACATCGTGCAGGATAGCTTCGTGGTGGCTTGGAATAATATGAATAAATTTGAAGTCACTCGTGATTTTGGTTCCTGGATGCGCGGGATCATCCGTAATAAGTGGCGCGAATATCTACGTAAAGATAAACGCCAAGTAACGGTGGAGGATGACGTGTTAGAGAGTCTCGAAGTGGTGATGCGTGATTGGCAGAGTATGCGTGATGATGGCGGGCCGTCGGTATTTATAAAACTAGAGCAATGTATGTCGAAGCTGCCTGAAAGTCTGATGAAGGCAGTGAAATGCTTTTATTACGATGGGCATAGCACCGATGAAGCAGCGGACGAACTATCCATAGGTGGAGCCACGCTACGAAAGCGACTCCAGCGAGCAAGGGCCTCACTAAGAGACTGTATTAAAGTAACGAACTAATAAAATTTAAAAGAAAATATACCATGAATAGAGACGAACAACTCATAGATAGCCTGCTCAAGGAGCATGCAAAGAGTAAGGGAGTGGATGAACAATTTCTTACCGAAGTAGAGACACAGATAGATGCGCTAGAAGGTGGCAATTTCGTTGACCTAAACGTTAATAAACCAGGTGCTCAGGCTAACTGGAAAAAGGGAGTAGGCATTGGAGTCGCAGCTTGTGCTGCATTCTGTGTGGCCGGGACAATGATCTGGAATAGCGATGAAAAATCTCAAGACGTGGTGCTGAGTAGTGGTAGTGCGGATAAGCAGTTAGAGGACGCGAAGCTTGGTTATCTGTTGGATGAAAATGTTAGTGTGCCTGAGATGAATCATGAAGTAGAGGGGAAGCCATCTCAGCCTTCATCATCTATGTCTAAAGTGATGGCTGCAAATAAGCCTAGTGTTAATGGCGTTCCTGTACCTTTAACAAGTAATGTTGAGCCATCGCTAGACTTTGGTAAAGCTTCTGACTTTGGTGATGGATTTGGTCTTTCTAAAAATGAAGGTGTGAGAGGTTTAAGATCTCAAGTTAAATCTTCTGTTACTGGAGATGATTCTTTTGGTGAAAGTGATATGTCTTCTCATTTCACTTTAAGTAAAAGTAAGAAGTCTTCAGCCTCTTTAGTCGGTCGTCAAGGGATGGTCATAGAGAGAGGACGCAGGCTAGATCTTTCTGTATTACCTGTTCCCTTAGAGGCTTCTGCTGAGAATTATGGAGGTCTTGTAGAGAACGGTTTTATCTCGCCTTCAGATGAAGAGAGTAGGCGTTCTACCTTTGCGGTAGATGTTGATACCGCCTCTTATGCGAATATGCGGAAGATGATCCAGAATGGCAGAAAGGTGCCAGCGGATTCTGTTAGGATTGAAGAAATGGTGAACTACTTTGATTATCAATATACAACACCTGGTGAGAATGCTGAGCATCCGTTTGCGGTGCAGGTAGATTCTGTGAGTTGCCCGTGGAATGCTGAGAACAAGCTCGTGAGAGTGGCATTACAAGGGAAGGAGATTATCCGTGATGACCGTCCTGCGTCTAACCTTGTGTTCTTGTTAGATGTTTCTGGATCTATGAATAGTGCGGATAAGCTGCCATTACTGAAGCAGAGCTTGAAGTACTTGTTAGAAGAAATGGATGAGAGAGATTCTGTGAGCATGGTTGTTTATGCTGGCGCTTCTGGAGTAGTTCTTCCTGCGACGAAAGCGGATGCGGATGGTCGAGTGAAGATTCTTAATGCGATGGATAATCTGTCTTCTGGTGGTTCTACTGCTGGTGGAGCAGGGATAAAACTTGCTTACAAGATAGCGCAGAAAAATTTCATCAAAGATGGAGTGAACCGTGTGATTTTAGCTACTGATGGTGATTTTAACGTGGGGGTTTCTGGGACAGCTGCACTGACTGACCTAGTGAAGGCTAAGGCGATAAAGGGCGTGGATATAAGTGTCCTAGGATTTGGCTCAGGTAATCTCAATGACGATATGTTAGAGTCGATCACGAATAACGGGAATGGAAACTACAGTTACATTGATACGATCAAAGAAGGTCGCAAGGTTCTTTTAGAGGATATGACTGGTACATTGGTGACTATTGCTAGGGATGTGAAAATTCAGGTAGAATTTAATCCTGAGCAGGTGAAGGAGTACAGGCTCGTGGGCTATGCGAATAGAAAGCTGCCGAACTCAGCATTCCTGGATAAGACCGCAGACGCTGGTGAAGTCGGGGCAGGGCACAGTGTTACCGCTTTCTATGAGGTTGTCCCAGGTAAGGCTCTGGACAAGAAGAAGCTGAATGAGTTTCGCTACGCTAAGCGAACAGCAGAAGACGAAGTTCCGGAAGCGGCTCTAAAAGCTAAAGTTGAAAATGCGGATGAGTTGCTCTTTGTGAAGTTAGCTTATAAGCAACCACATGAAAAAATCAACGATGAGAGCACTTACCTTAATGTGCCTCTTAAGGTGAATGATAGGGACTGGAGGCAGGCAGATGCGGACTTTAAGTTTGCTTCTTCGGTTGCCTTATTTGGCATGGTTCTGAGAGATAGTGATCATCTAGGTGATGGGAACCTGGAGCTAGTGCAGCAACTCGCTGAAGCGGGTAAAGGAACAGATGGTAAGGGCTACAGAGAAGAGTTCATCGACCTTATCAAAACAGTGAAAACTAATAAATAAAGGCTTTATGATTGAAGAGTAATCCAAATATTTATTCACTTGTGTGTGAAGAACATCAGCAGCCTTGGTAGAAATTACTGAGGTTGCTGATCTTTTGTTGTCTAACACTCTTATGAATAGTGTTTTTTATAATTTTATGGGGGGTAATTAAATAGTTTAACTGACGTTGCTCCATGGAGGTGTGCACTATGTATGCACAACTTCTTAAAGTTACTTTTATCGTTAAGTTTAGCTCCAATGGGGCTTCATGCCTCACCTATCATTAATGAGCTTAGTTCGTTTAATTCTGGGATCATTGAAGACAGTGAAGGCGATCATCCGGACTGGATCGAACTTTATAATCCTGCTGCGGTGTCTACTGACCGCGATGATTACGAGTTCATAGAGTTTATGAACACAGGGATGACTGATCTTGATCTGACTGGTTATTACTTTTCAGATGGTATTACCTTCAGCTTTCCAGATGCTACTATTATAGAGCCTGGTGGATTAGCTGCATTCACTGCCCGCTATGGCTCGCTGTCTATTCCTATCATTGGTGAATACGATGGTCGCTTGAGTAATGATGGTGAACAGATCACAGTCAATGCTGCGGAAGGCCCGATGATCGACTTTACCTATAATGATAAAGCTCCTTGGCCTGAGGCTGCTGACGGCGAAGGTCCGTCACTCGTACTTATCGCTCCAGGTAGCCAACCTGACCCTAATGACGCGTCAAACTGGCGTATCAGTGATGAAAATGGTGGTACTCTTGGTGGTACTCTTGGTGGTAACCCTGGAGATACAGATACTGAGAGTATAGATGCTTGGATGGAGAAGTATGTGATCATAGATCTCACGGGGGATCCTGACGGAGATGGCTTGAATAATCTCGCAGAGTATGCCACAGGTGGAGATCCATTTAGCTACACAGCTCCAGTGTTAGAAATCTTTGATGATGCATTATCTGAGTCAATGATTCTGAAAACTCGGCTAGATCTAAGTGCGATGGATGAAGTAGGGAGTCTGATGCAGAGCTCTACAGATATGACTGTCTGGGTTACAGTAAACGCAAGTGAAACTGGAGCAGTAACCAATGATGATGGGATTATCGTGACCAGTTACCTCAGTGATACAGCTGGGGAACGCCGGACCTTTTACCGAATGTATTTCTGGCAGCGCTAGCTTGAGTGAACGAGTGTTGAATAGAGTTCATTGAGTCGAGTTCTCACTTCATCTCGACTTGTCTTTCCAATTTTGACTAATCCGGGCATTACGGGATTTGTGAGGACATAGATGATGCCTTGTTCTATTGTGTTCATGGTGTAGTTGATATAATGGTATTAAGGTAATGGGGGCAGTCCTAGCTCCTTGAGGAACTTGTTGTGTTTGTCTGTCATCTTACGGATGTCTTTTTCTGCGGCTACGATATCTAAATGGGTTTTCTTTAGGTCGATAATCGGCTCTGGCTTGGCAGTGCTGACGTAGCGGGTGATGTTGAGATTGTAGTCGTTTTCGTTAATCTCTTTCATCTCGACACGGCGGGCGTAGCGTTCGATTTCTTTAGGGCGTTCTATGTAGGTGTCGATGATCTTTTTGATGTCATCAGGTTCCCCATCCTCACCGATTTGAAGGCGGTTTTGGCGTTTATCTTTGGCATAGTGCTCGCTGGCATTGATGAAGAGAACGTCGTCATGCTTTTTACATTTTTTCAGGATGAGGATACAGACTGGTATACCAGTAGAATAGAATAGGTTAGCAGGGAGACCTATGACGGTATCGATGTGGCCATCATCGAGGAGTTTTTTACGGATCTTGGCTTCTACGCCGCCACGGAAGAGGACTCCGTGGGGGAGGATTATCGCCATGACCCCGTCGTCCTTCAGATAATGAAAGCCGTGAAGTAGGAAGGCGAAGTCTGCGGCTGATTTAGGTGCAACGCCGTGGTTTTTGAAACGGATGTCTTTCGCTGTTTCCTCTCCTGGTGACCAGCGTAGGCTGAAAGGAGGGTTAGCAACCACGGCATCGAAGACTGCTTTCTTAGCAGGATTTTCCTCTTGGAAGGTGTCCCAGTCATTATCAAGGGTGTCACCGTGGAAGATCTCGAACTCGGCATCCTTGACACCGTGAAGGAGCATATTCATGCGAGCAAGATTGTAGGTGGTGATGTTCTTTTCCTGTCCGTAGATCTTACCAATCGTTCCGCCGGCTTGCTCTATCTGTGTTCGGATATTCAGGAGGAGGGAGCCTGAGCCACAGGCGAAGTCGAGCACCTTGTCGAGTTTCTTGCGCTTGCCCTCTTTAGGCTCTTGGCTATCGAGAGTGACGATGGTGGAGAGGATGTTAGAAATTTGCTGTGGAGTGTAGAACTCGCCAGCTTTCTTACCTGATCCTGCTGCGAATTGCCCGATGAGGTATTCGTAAGCATCGCCTAGGGCATCACGATCAGTGGAGAACTGTTCTAGACCTTTCGCTATTTCGCTGATGATGTTGACCAGCTTTTTGTTCCTAGCTGCGTAGTTTTTACCCAGCTTTTCTGAGCCAAGGTTTATCTCGGAAAAGAGACCGTTGAAGGTACTTTGGAAGGACTCAGTCTCGATGTATTTGAAGCCAGCTTGCAGGGTGCTGAGTAGCTCTTCATCTTGCGTGCGTGCCATTTCGGCGATGTGGCTCCAGAGGAAATCTGGTTGGATCACATAGTGCACCTTGAGACGCATCTGTTGCTCGAAGTCTGGAATGTCTTCTTCGTTTTCTAGATACCAAGTTTTCAGTGGAGTATAGCGGAGGCCTTCGCCTTGTTCTGGATAGTCGCTGCCTAGTTCTTTCTTCACCGCTTCCACGTAGTTATCTGAAAGATAGCGGAGGAAGAGAAAGGAGAGCATGTAGTCACGGAAGTCATCCGCACTCATCGCACCGCGGAGCTGGTCTGCGATGTTCCAGAGGATTTTGCCGAGTTCTTTTTGTTGGTCTGTGGACATGGGGAATTAGGAATTAGGAATTAGGAATTAGGAATTAGGAATTGGGAATTAGGAATTAGGAATTGGGAATTGGGAATTAGGAATTAGGAATTAGGAATTAGGAATTAGGAATTAGGAATTTTTGTTGCGCAGGGTTTTTAGGATGGAGCCGGTGATTTTTAGGATTTCTTCGATGTCGGTTAGGAGAGATTCGGCTTGGGTGGGGGTGAGGTAGTTGCTGTCACGGAGGAGGCGGAGCCAGTATTTTGATTCGCGGGCTTCTTTGTAGGAGATGGTTAGTTTGGCGAAGAAGTCTTTCTCGCTCTGGCCGCCGATGGCTTCCTCGACATTGGCTCCGATTGAGGTTCCCGAACGCAGAAGCTGCTTGCTGAGGATGAATTCTTTCTTTTCCTCAGCAAGGTGGCGAGAAAGCTTCACCACTCGCAAAGCGAAGGAGTAGCTTTTCTCTTGTATAATATTCCCGTCTTTCATCTTATAATTCCTAATTCCTAATTCCTAATTTTTAATTCCTAATTGATTCTAGGAAGGCTTCGATTTCTGAGCGTTTGGGGAGGGCGACTTTGTAGTTGGAGACGAAGAGGTTTTCGTCCATTCCGCCGAGGGCGTATTCGACAAAGGTGTGATCTTTGTCAGTGCAGAGGAGGAGGCCGATGGGAGGATTGTCACCCTCTGCCATTTCGTGCTTCTTGTAGTAGCTGAGATAGGTATTGAGCTGGCCTGCGTTGTTGTGGGTGAAGGGCTCTACTTTAAGCTCGATGATGACGTGGCAGTGGAGCTTGCGGTGGTAGAAGACGAGATCTACGAAGTAGTCGCTCGCTCCGATGCGGATCTTCTTTTGTCTGTCCTCAAAGCAGAATCCTGCTCCGAGTTCTAGGAGGAAGTCTTGTAGGTTATCGAGCAGGGCAGTCTCTAGGTCGTTTTCGCGGAATGCTTCTTTGGGAGTAAGTCCTAGAAACTCGAAAATGTAAGGGTCTTTAATGAGGTCGGCAGGCAGGGTATCCTTAGTTTCCTCTGAAGTGAGGCGAAGGAGCTTTTCTTTATCGGTTGAAAGGCCGAGGCGCTCATAGAGAAGAGAGCCGGTTTGGCGTTTCAGTTC
>CALJOJ010000013.1 GCA_937981665.1 uncultured Rubritalea sp. | reverse complement strand
CAGCATCCTGATTCTTATGTCTGCTACAAGCCACATCCTGATCTCCTAAAAGGCGCGCGCAGGGATGCTCCTCTCTGGGAAGGGATAGAAAATGATGTCGACTATCTGATCACTGAAGGTGATATTATTTCCTGGATCCAAGCTGTCGATGAAGTCCACACTCTCACTTCCACAGTAGGGTTTGAGGCCCTGCTGCACCAGAAGCCCGTTCACACGTATGGTATACCCTTCTATGCTGGTTGGGGCCTCACTCACGACTGGTTAAAATGTGAGCGGCGAACAGCGAATAGAACTCTAGAAGAACTCGCTTGCGCCGCGCTTATCCTCTACCCCACGTATCTGAATCCTAAGACAAAGGAATTTACCACGGCTCTAAAGGCTGCTGAAATCCTAACAAATCCAGATTTCAAACACGACTCTAGATCAGGGGTTCTTAAATTGTTAGGGCAGGCAAAATCACTCTACTATAAGTTAGCGAGGGCACTGAAACGAGGTAAGTAAACTAGCTTACTCTCCTTGGTATCTGTAGTGACCGATGATGGAATTGGAAAGTAGGTCATTGCTCCACTCTGTGCCATTACGGTTGTTGTGCACTACCCAGACTTCCTCAGCGTGAGAGCCAGGACCGGGAACCACTATACCGATGTGTGGCTTACCATCTGGCAGACTCCAAACCACCACATCACCGTAGCTGTAGTCAGCAGTAGAGCGAGATTTCTCTAACACCACACCGTGACGTTCGAAAAATCTCTGCTGATTATGCACCCGGCGGTGATCAATATTAGTATCCGGCTGGCGTTGATTCCAGAGCTGTGGGTATTTATGGAAATGCTCACTCATGTCCTCGTGGATCTTCACCTGCAGATCTATCCCAAGCTCACGATACACCCTCACCACCATATCAGTACTGGTACCGCGGTCAGGTGAAATATCACCATTTGGGTAGCCGATGTTATTATATACCGACCCGTCATAGATCACTCCTTTACGAGTGCGGTCAAGAGCTGCTGCTGCTATGCGGTCTCCATATTTACCAGATTTAGATAAGGTAGAAATAGCGCGCTCGACCTTAGTATTAGTAGGCAAGTCCTCTTCAGACTTCACTATATCCGCAAAAGCTGGCCACGCAAAGTAACTAACAAAACCGACCGCCAAAAGCATAATCACCCAGCCACCCATGATGGGTTTCTTACGCTGTTTCTTCGGCGTTGAGCCTATGTATTCGATGGGAGTCATTAGTTAACTCATGTGTATTACTGTTTGTAAACCCATTAGACCACCCTTTTTTCTCATTTCAAAAAGAAAATCGCTTTTAGTAAGTTCTCCTATCTAAACAGTTCATAGATAATATGAATCTTAAAAAATATCTAATAAAAACTTAGCTCTCACCTAACACCTCACACACTAGTTTACGACCATTCTGTATGGACTCAGCACCCTCATCATCCAGTACCTTCATTACTACATGCTCTATCCCCACACACCAAGTCCCCTCAGGAATGAGCTCTGGAAATTTATCCGCCCACTCGATGATCGTCACTCCATCACGCTCTAAATAATCCTCCCACCCTATCTGTAATAATTCTTCCGCCTCATCTAGCCGATAAACATCAAAATGAAACACATCGAGCTCATTCTCATTATCTGTAAGATATTCATTTACCAGAGCAAAGGTAGGGCTCGTCACCTCGCCACTATATCCCATGCTCTGCGCTATTCCTTGCGTAATATGAGTCTTCCCAGCTCCCAAATCACCAATTAGTGCCACCACATCGCCAGATTTTAATAAATTTCCCATTTTTACGCCAAAGGCCCTCATCGCCTCTGCACCAAGGATCTCTGCTGGAAATAGTTCATTCATCGCCACTTCCATAGCATTACTTTCTAATTATTTGGAATAAATTATAAAAAAAACTTGTTCCTCACGTTAGGATATGTTCAATTTCCGCCCCGTGAGAGATGAATAAGTCATCTACTCCAATATTATTTCAACCAACAACCTTGTCACGACCATGGCATATTCAGTTTTCAAAACAGGCGGCAAACAATACCGCGTTCAAGTAGGTGATCTCATCGACGTCGAGAAACTCGACATCGAAGAAGGAACAGAGGCATCATTCAACGAAGTTCTTCTCGTAAACGACGGCAGCGCAACAACAGTTGGCGCACCTGTAGTTCAGGGAGCAACAGTAACAGCTAAAGTTGTTGAACAGTTCCGAGCTAAGAAGATAATCGCATTCAAATTTAAGCGTCGTCAAGGTTACCATAAGACTAAAGGTTCCCGCAGACACCTTACTAAGCTAGAAATCACTAGCATTTCATAACCCCTAAATCATTACTTAGACATGGCTCATAAGAAAGGACAAGGATCCGTTAAGAACGGCAGAGATTCACGCAGTAAGAGACTCGGCGTTAAAAAGTTTGGTGGCGAAGTCGTCATCCCTGGAAACATCATCATCCGCCAGCGCGGAACTAAGTGGCTCCCAGGTAAAAACGTAGGCATCGGTAAAGACCACACTATCTTCTCACTACAAGAAGGTAACGTCTACTTCGACAAACAAGGTCGCCGTGTAAACGTCGCACTCGTTGAAGCATAATACCTGCTCACATAAATTTTCAAAAGACCTCAGCTCATCGAGCTTGAGGTCTTTTTTTGTGTGTGCCCGGCAGGGCACACTGACTTGGGGGTTAAAGTCCCCTGTGGGCTCGGCAGAGAGAACCACTAGCAGACAGCAAGGTTAAGATCGTGAGATCT
>CALJOJ010000012.1 GCA_937981665.1 uncultured Rubritalea sp. | reverse complement strand
AGACCGAGACCGAGACCGAGACCGAGACCGAGACCGAGACCGAGACCGATCGAACTAGCGCTACCAATATCTGCCTCAAGGTTTACCCACTCAGTTGAAAGACCTACGAAAGGAAACCACTTAAACTTGTCCACGAAGTTGTACTCTGTGAAAAGACCGAGACCGAGATTTAAATCACTGTTCTCACCCTGCACACCAATGCCGAAACCAATCTGCCATTTATCCTTGAAAAAGTAACCGTATGAAAGGTCGATGTTGTAAGCAAAATCAACAGTAGCTGCACCAACCAATAATCTATGTTAGTATGTCATATGATTTTTAATTTATGCGTTATTATTATAATAACACAGTCATGCCGCATAGACACAACCACTGATTCCCACAATACTAACCTGCTCTAATCTTGCATAGCAAATAGAAGCTTCTATACCTCTGTTTAGGGGACTTATGGAAACTAGCGATCTTGATCGCAAAAGAATAAAACAAGTAGAGCAAGGCGCATATTTGAAAGGGATAAGTATTCCTTTCAAATATGGAACGAAGTTATACGTAGGTTTATACTTTTGCTCTAAGGGTTGTATTTTCAAGATACAAGCTTTGCCTGCAAACTTTCAAATCTAATTACAGAATCAGCAATATCGGGAGTTTTCAGAAGTTCCCTTTACATAAAATACAGATTACTTGCACTGTATCATTATTTATTGATAATGAGGGAATGACGAATCGTGAAGCGACCATTGCACTGAATATGCTTCCTAGAATAGGACCTGTGAAAGTACGTAGATTACTAGAACTTATCGGTAACGCAGAGGCCATTCTTAAAGCTCCTATGGATACCCTCACACGCGCGTCTGGCGTAGGAAATGAAACTGCCAAAATCATCACCCAATGGGAAGATCACATCGATCTAACAGCTGAACTCCGTGATGCGGCACAGAGAAATATCTCCATCATCACAGAAGAAAGTGAGAACTACCCAGAACAGCTAAAGAACATGTATGACCCCCCGCTCGCGCTCTACATCTGGGGCCGCCTTTCAGAACGCGATAAGCACGCTATCTCAGTAGTAGGCTCTAGAAAGACTTCTAACTACGGCAGAGAAACCGCTCGCAAGCTCTCACTCCAGCTAGCTTCCACTGGCTTCACCATCATCTCTGGCATGGCACGGGGTATAGACACCTACGCTCATGAAGGAGCCATAGCCTCAGGGAAAAATGGCCGCACTATAGCTGTTTTAGGTTCTGGTCTTGGCCAGATCTATCCACCAGAAAATATGGCGCTTGCAGAGAAAATAGCCAATGAGCACGGAGCAGTTATTTCTGAATTCCCCATTAATCAACCTCCAGACAAAAAAACCTTCCCGATGAGAAACCGCATTGTAGCCGCCTGGTCAGACGCCACACTCGTCATCGAATGCCCGCAATGGAGCGGAAGTATCATCACTGCAAACCTAGCCACAGACATGGGTAAGCCTATCTATGCAGTACCAGGTCCCATTGACCGCCCTAGCTCCGCAGGATGTAATGCCCTCATCCGTGAAGGTGCTACTCTCGTGACCAGAACGGAAGACATCCTAGATGATTTATCCACTCTCCCTCTTATTGACTTACCACAAGCAGCCATAGTTAAGACTACCAAACCAGACCTCAGTACTCTAACAGATCTGGAGCTACAGATTTATCAAAGTTTAAGCACAGAGGAAATCACCATCGATCAACTAGTCTCTATCAGTAAGCTAAAGATCAACGAACTCCTACCCGCACTTTTAAAGCTAGAAATGAAAAAGCTCATCACTCAGCTACCAGGGCCACGCTACAAGACGCGTTCCTAAATCTGCTAAGCATCGATCATACGATAAGCCTCTATAAAAGCATCTATGCCCTCCTAGTCCTCCGTCTCAAGGTCATGCTCCATACCAATGATCCCAGTGTAGCCTTTTCTCTAAGCCATTTAGTCAACTTCAAATAATCAAGCTCACCAGTGCCAGGATCATTACATCCGGGACTACCCGCATACTGCATCTTATCTTTATAGTCCTTGACCTCTGGAGACATCATATCTGGGCTCGGAGCGAATAGAGTTTTAAAACAGTAGCTTGCTTCCATGCGGTAAGATCGGCAGCTGACATTAAAGAGCTGATACCAGTTGGCCCAGTGAGTAATCCGCCAAAAATCAGTTTAGTGAAATTTCTTCGGTTCATAGCGAGAGATAATAATATCAAGAATCATTTTCAGCACATTATATCACGACTCAGACAGAATTTCACACATAGTCTGATCCCCATTTCCGAAAATAATTCATTATTTCTAAGAATAAAAAATCAACATATTCTCTCCTATGTCCAGAAGCAACCAACTGCTTTAAAAAAATAACAAAAATAAAACATATTATGAAATTCGTTAAAAAAATCGCATTAGTAATCTTATCACTTGTCAGCATTTCATCATTCGCTTTAGCAGATGCGGAGCTCGATGGCTACTGCCCAGTTTGTTACATCTCAGCAGGCAAGGCAGTGAAAGGTGTGAAGGAATTCCAATCTGAACATAATGGTAAATCATACTGGTTTGTAACCGCTGAGGCTAAACAAGCATTCGATAAATCACCTGAGAAATTTCTCCCTCAGTACAATGGTCTGTGCACATACGGAATGAGCCTTGGCAAAGAATTTGAGTCAGACCCTACACAGTTTGCAGTAGTAGAAGGTAAGCTCTATCTGAACTCATCTAAGAAGACTCATAAGCTCTTCAACAAAGCAGCAACTAAGACTATCTCAAGCGCAGACGCTGAGTGGAAAAAAGCGATAATGAAGAAAGAAGAAATGATGAAGAAGTAGTAATCATCTATTCTCTAACAAAAATTTATTTTTAATCATAGTAATTAGCACGAAGAGCTTCAACAGTAGAGATACTGGTGAAGCTCTTCACGTTCCAGAAGAACAGCAAAAAGTAAAAGCCGTTTCTCGAAGACTTACCGCTCTCAAAAAGTCTCTCAGCCAAGAGAATAATAGACTCGATATCACCTCTGACAAAGATGTTCTCAAAGACATTAAAGAGGCTCATTCTTTTTTCCAGCTGGAGGGTAACTGAAGGTTCCTTCCTCAAGTTTCTTTGCCACAACATAAATCCCTGTACGATCAAAGTAGAGGAGCTCAACCCGATTACGTCTTTTGTTAGAAAATGCGTTGAGGAATTGAGCGTTGAGATTAGCGATGCTGAACTCGCGTAAGACTCCAGTAAGGCCATCAAAGCTTTTGCGCATGTCGACAGGAGGAAGGATGACTCGGATTTTTAAAGCGGATGAAGATAAATTAATCATAGACCGCAAAGCCTATTCTGATTTCAAAATCTGACTAGGTGGCCAATTTAAAGACGCTTACGATCAGAAAGCGTGAGGGCGGCATAAAGATTGATCAGTTCATTCTGACGAATGATGAAGACGCTAGTTATTAGTTAGTATTATCGCGTCTTTTTAGTATTTTCTAGCAGGGCAGTGATTGATTTTTCTGTCCATTCTATGACATTATCCTTACCCGTGATGTAGCCATTCTTCACCAAGAAGGCATCAGCTTTCTTGAGTACATCTTCAAACATCTTTCTCCCGCCCTTGGAGATGTGGAAAAATCCATGCTTTTGACCTTGGTATATATGTGTCTCTGACTGGTTACCTGCCGCCACCATCTTTTCTTGAAACTTGTTGATCTGGGTGACTGAGATAAGGCCATCCTTGCTTCCAAAAAACGAAATTGAAGCGGGTAAATCTGCGACTATATTCTCCATTGGTGAAATCTCTTGCCAATAATTCTTCACACGTTCATGACCGTAGCCTTCTGGACCATTATCGTATACTGGATTAAACAACATTAATGCATTCGGGATACTTGATACTTCATTTTTCGGATCTGCATCCACCTTAGGGCACATCGCACATGCCGCTGCTACATGTCCACCTGCAGAGCCACCACCTACAACGATTTTATTGGGATCTATCCCGAGCTCTTCTGCATGAGAGCGGATATAACGGATAGCCTCTCTACCGTCTTCCACACAGTTTCTAGGACCCGCCTTATGGCTTCTCATAGTCCTGTACTGTGCAGAGATAGCGACTAGTCCTCGTGATGCGAAATATTCGCTATACCCGTAGAACTGGGATGTATCTCCACCATTCCAGCCACCTCCGAAAAACAAAATGATACAGCCCTTGTTTTTCACATTTTCATCATCGGCAGGCAGAAAGAAATCTAACTTCAGAGGTACTCCTTTATCTGGCTCAGAAAAGTGGACCGTCTTGTCTGGCTTATGACCTATGGTCCAAGAATATTTCTCAATCTTAGTTTTCACTTTTCCCTGAGCAACCGCTAAATTGCTTATGATTATTATGGCTATAGTACATTTAGATAGAAATTTTTTTCTCATAAGATTCTTTATGTTTGTTATTTTTGATTTGGTACAGCATCGAGATCCTTTAAAACTCCGGTTCTCCAACTGCTTAGATCTTTCTGCATCTGGGTCATCACTTCAGGATATTTTTTGGCTACATTACGTTTTTCTGCTGGGTCATCTTTAATGTCAAAAAGCTTCGTCGACTTTTTAGTAATGAGAAGCTTATAACGATCAGCTATCCATACAGATTCATTCGCGTCCTTGTTTAAGAAACCGATAGCTTTTTCGCGTGTCGTTTTCTCACCAGTAATGAATGGCATAAGTGATGTGCCGTCGTAGGTCACGTTACTAGGTAGAGGGATGTCCAGAGCATCTAGGATGGTAGGGAAATAGTCAGATGTCACACATGGCGCATCGACTATGAGTGGTTTAATTTTCCCAGGCCATATCATCACACCAGGTACACGTATGCCGCCTTCATTGATGCTGAGTTTAGCACCTTTGAGTCCGCCTGCAGAGCCGACACGGGGTGACTCTTTTTGTTTCGATGGTCCATTATCTGAACAAAACCAGATCATGGTATTATCTGCGATGCCAAGAGTATCTAATTCATTTCTTAACCGACCTATCTGCTCATCCATAGCAGTCAGGCAGGCATAGTAATGCTGCTCTGGCTCGGGGAGATCCTTGTATGGTTCTCGGTATTTATCACCACCGATTACGGGAGCATGTGGTGTATGGAACCAGATGACTGCTAAGAATGGGGTGCTACTTTCCGCTGACCGCTTAATGAATGGTAAGGCTCGGTCCATGATCACGCGGGAGTCATCACCTTTTAGGTTTTGGCTTTCTTTTACGCCTTCTCCTGTGAAGTAATCATTGCCGTAGGTTTTATCTGCGTCCTCAGGGTCTATCATGGGATCCCAAGTAGGGACTTTAGACTCGGTGACGAAACACTCGTCCACATCACGCTCCCATGGAGGACAATAGTAACGAGTTGGATTATTTAAAAATTCTCCCCAGCGTTTCTGATCGCCTAGAGTCTTAGATAGTGTACCCATATGCCACTTTCCATAGTGACCTGTAGTGTATCCATTTTTCTTAAGAATACTAGTGATAGTTATTTCCGTAGGCTCTAACATGCCCTTCATCGCATAGGTAATGCCAAACCTATATGGGTTTCTACCTGTGTAGCAAGATCCCCGTGTAGGCGAACACATCGCAGCTGCTGAGTAAAAGCGTGTGAACTTCACTCCCTCCTTAGCCATCAGATCGAGGCTTGGTGTTTTAAGGCGTGGGTGACCGTTATAGCCAGTGTCGCCCCAGCCCTGATCATCTGACATGCACAGAATGATGTTAGGCCGCTCAGCCCCCTTTAAGCTTATACTAGCTAGAGTGCTTAAGATTAAGAATTTTCGAATTATTTTTTTCATGCTTCTGGAAGTCGTTATTGTGGAGCGGTTGTTTGCTTCACTGAGTTATAGGTTTTCCAGAACTCAACTCCCTGTTGGTTAGTGAAATCATAGGGAGTATTACCATCGTTAAGGCTCACTCGTTCGGTTTCTAACAGCGTTCTTAGCTCGCTAATGGTATTCGCGTATTCGGGACTTGATGCTAGATTAGTTGTCTCTTGAGGATCTTTTATGAGGTCGAATAATTGAGTGTGTCTTTGCTCTTTAACGCAATATTCGATCAGCTTGTAGTTTCCTTTTCTCACAGCCCGCTGCCAGCTCATGAATGCAAAGTAAAGATGATCTCTATGTGATGCCTTTGGATCACCGATGACTTTATTCAAGCTAGTGAACTGCACGGTTTCTGGCACCTTGAGCCCTGCTTGCTCGCATAATGTAGGGTAGATGTCATAGATGTAGCAGAGCTGCTCGCGTTTCTCATTCTTAGGAATACCAGGACCTGAAATAATCATAGGCACGTGTACTGAATGATCATAAATATTCTGCTTGCCCATGAGTCCATGTTTCCCAACGGCTAGGCCATTATCAGATGCAAACACGATGATGGTATTATCTTCCTTACCGCTTGCTTTTAACGCTTCAAGAATACGCCCTATTTGAGCATCAGTGTGGGTGACCATAGCATAATAACTCGCTATTTCCGCGCGCACTTTTTTAGGTTTTCTAGGAAATCCACTAAGGTTTTCATCACGTGCTCTTAACATTCCATTATTAAAAGGGTGTTTCGGCTTAAATGATGAAGGTAGCTGCATCTCTTCATTCTTATACATTTCTCTATATTCCTCAGGGCTCTGGCGAGGGTCATGTGGTGTCTGGAAGGAAACGTAGGCAAAAAATGGCGCCTTACTTTCCGTCTGCTCTTTCAGAAACTCAATACACGCGTCTGCGTAGATTTTAGATGAATGCTCACCTGAGTGCATGACTTCTGTTTCCTTAGAGTAGTCGCCAGTCGGTGAATAGGTAGACAATGGCAATTTATACTGATCTTTCGTCATTCCGTAGAATAGAATCTTATCACCTGCATTAAAGGAACGTGCAAAGTGGCCCTCTCTACCAGGTTCATTTTTTCCAGTCCCAAAGCTGACGTATCCATTTTCTAAGAATACCTGAGGTAAGGTTTTATTATTCTCTGAAATATTATAATCCCATTTGCCTTGGTTCTCTACATTCCATAATGTTAGACCACTGAAAAGTGATGCTCTGGAAGGTGCACATACAGCTGGTGATGAACCGCCCATGATATAGGCGTTTGTAAATGCTACTCCGCGACTGACTAGACGGTCTATATTAGGCGTATGAATGTGCTCGTTACCCAGTGCACGGATCGTATCATAGCACTGGTCATCAGTGAATAAGAATAGCACATTTGGCTTCTCTTTTTCTATCTTAGTCTCTGCGAAGCTGTCGGTAGTGACTAAGGTAAATAATAGCAGAACTATCGTTGATCTAGCCAAGAATCTGGTCGATTTTTTTTGATTCATGATCGGTTAATTGTTCTTTATGATTACGGGGTTAAGTAAGTATAGTCTATTGGGAACTTCTGAAAACTCCCGATATTGCTGATTCTGTTATTAGATTTGAAAGTTTGCAAGCAAAGCTTAGATGTTCAAAATACGACCCTTCGGGCAAAAGAATAAACCTCCGTATAGCTTTGTTCCATATTTAAAAGGGATACTTATCCCTTTTAAATATGCGCCTTGCTCTACTTGTTTTATTCTTTTACATCAACATCGCTAGTTTTCAGAAGTACCCTATATTCTATTTTACTGTCTTTTTTTCGTCAGACAGGTGGTTGCGACTCTTTCCATGAACTCGACGTTTCACCTTTTTAGTTTCCCATGAGATGGCGCGGTCAAAGATAGTACCGTATTGCATGTAGTGATTATAAGAAACGGTTTCATCTTTCCATTTTTCTAGTTGCTCATCATATTTAGCTCTCATGGCCTCTAGCATGCCTGAGGCTTCTGGATTCTGTGCCAGATTCGTCATTTCTGTAGGATCTTTTCGTAGGTGAAACAGCTCTTCTGCCGGCTCCATCTTATCATTACCATACCACCAGTACGTGTACTTCCATTCTTTAGTAAGCGTAGTAAGACTGTGAGTAGCCTCAGGGCCAAAGACATTTATAAAGGAAAGCTGCTCACGCAAATCTGAATCTGGCATAGCCAAGAGAGGCACAAGACTCACTCCATCCATATTTTCAGAAAGAGGTAATCCTGCTAACTCCAAAATCGTAGGTGCAAAATCAATATTCCCTGTTAATGCTGGGCTACGGAGCTTCTTCCCTGCTGACGCACTACGTGGATCATAGATCATCAGCGGCGCTCGTGAAGACTCCTCTATGGGTAACACCTTAGACCCATAACCATGTGAGCCACAGATGAAGCCATTATCACTCGTGTAGATGATTACCGTATTGTTAGATATGCCCTGCGCTTCCAGCTCTTCTCGGATCATTCCTAGAGCCACATCAATCGCGTAAATCTGCTGATAATATTCAGCCATCACCTTGTCGTAGTTTTTATCATAACCCCAGCTCGTAAACCGGCCATACTGCCTACCTTTTTTACTTTGCTCAGAAAGATGCTCTCCCGCCTCGCGCCCATAGTTAGTAGGTTTTGTGAATTTCTTACCTGCATAGATATGCTTAAACTTAGGGTCGGGATCTACAGGTCTGTGTGGAGCTTTAAAACTGATCGACAAGCAGAGAGGCTTTTGTTGCTTCACCGCTTCTTTAATAGCATTTTTGCCAAATGCACCGTACGAAAGTGTTGAGTGCGGATAATCTATCGCATAGTTGTTCATCGACTTATTGTTCCTTGTTTTATAGGAAGTCTGTCCTGGAGCGCCACCCCAGATATCAAATTCACTCATTGGGTTCACCTCCTTTTTCTCAGGATCTTCTATTTCAAATCCGAACTTGCCAGCAAATGCTGTTAGGTAGCCTGCTTCACGCAGTAGAACCGGATAAGACTTAGCCCAGATCTCTGACTTCATATCACCGTGCTCGAAGTTAGTACCCGTCTTGTATTCATACATACCAGTCATCACATTTGCGCGACTAGCCATACAGATAGAGGTCGTATTATAATGGCGATCAAAGATAACACCCTCATGGCCTAACTTATCCATATGCGGCGTAACTACCTCAGAGTTCCCGTAGCAACCAAGGGAATTAAAATTCTGATCATCCGCCATCAAGAAGATGATATTCGGCTTATTCTCAGCAACAACAGTAGAGAGAGTCAGTGCCGTGAAGCAAGACG
The DNA here is from genome assembly GCA_937981665.1 of uncultured Rubritalea sp. Taxonomy (GTDB): domain Bacteria; phylum Verrucomicrobiota; class Verrucomicrobiia; order Verrucomicrobiales; family Akkermansiaceae; genus Rubritalea. The sequence continues at coordinate 3,697 of CALJOJ010000012.1, read as the reverse complement.
CTACTAGATATCTATAGGTTAGGTATTTCATCTTCATCGTATTTAAAAAGTAGCACTTAGCTCTGCCCAGCATAGTACGTTCTTATCTTGGTATTCTATGGCGTGTAATATTGTATGAATAAAATTCTTTAATGGGTACTGTATAAATTTATAATTTATTTCATGATTTGATATTAATTTGAAGTGGTCTCGTTATTGTAGCCAGTAAACAGTTATTAGTGATTTGCTGATCTTTCTTGAGGTGAGTGATATCTATAAGGTGAGATTAGTACTCGTCGGTGATTTGTTAGAGTGCGTGGTGAACGGGAAGTCATTGGTAACTATTAAGTCATCAGGTATAGCTGCAAAGAAAGCTTTGTTTCAGCTTAACGGTGTCGGTCAGGATATTAAATACGATAATGTGAAAGTTTGGTCCGTAAAGTAGTGTAATTAAATAATTGCAAGAAGCTCTATACCCCATCATCATCATTATTATGAATATCAAAACATTATTCATTTCTATTCTTTTAGCCAGCGGCTTGGCAGCTCAAGAAGGGAAAACGATTTATCAGACCTACTGTTCAGCTTGTCATGGAGAGAGTGGAGAGGGGCGTAAGGGAGCTGCGCCAGCATTGTCGCAGAGCTCCTGGGTGAATGGTAATCCGATCATTCTATCTGATATTCTGCTGCATGGTTTGCAGGGAAAACTTACTATGCACGGTGAAGAATTTGAACTTGTGATGCCTGCTCAGAGTACGCTCAATAATAAGCAGATGGCAGATGTGGCGACTTATGTGAGAAGCCAATGGGGAAATAAAGCTGATCCGATAAGCGAGGATTTCATTAAGAAAAGAGAAGAGAAGAATGCTGACCAAGTTGGTGTCATAAATACGTGGAAGTTTAATAATGGGTGGAAGCTTAATAATGGATTTGAGGTAAGAGATCTCACGTTTAAGGTGGATAATTTGTTGAGTGCCGAGTTTCCGTACACCACAGATTTTGACTCTCTGAAGGGGGTTACTCCAGATGGGATAGAAGAGGAAAAGGAAGGATTGTTAGATCCTCGACAAGTGAATAGCCCAGATAAGGCATACACAGGTAAATGGTCTGGTCTGATAAACATCAAGCAAGCTGGAGACTATGATTTCTCATTTGGGACTGAGAATGCAGCGAGAATAACGATAGATGGTAAAGTGTTGTTAGAGAGAGCGAAAGGCACAGACCCCTCTGTGGGTTCTATCAAGCTAGCAAAGGGACTGGCTGAGATAGAAGTTTACTATGCACATGAAGCAAAGGCAGCAACGTTCTTCCGCTTATTCATCAGTGGACCAGATATGAATATGCTAAGGCTTCACAGCATGAATAAGAGAAAGCCAGCTCCTGCGATTAAGATTAACCCAACTGATGAGCGAGCTCTTGTTCACCGAAATTTCTTAGTGAAAAGCGGTGAGAGAACTCTTGCGGTCGGGCTTCCTCAGCGTGTAAATTTTTACTTCTCTACTCAAAGTATGCGGCTAACGCAGTTATGGAATGGTGAGTTTCTTGATGCTGGAGCGACATGGATAGGTAGAGCTAATGGTAAGTTAGCGATGCCTCTGGGCGAGCCTCTCTCTGTGTTAAGCGAGGGGGAAGTGTTTAAGACATCTTCGGCTGAAGTGAACAGCTGGGCGGATGCAAATCTTAAGTCTGTGGATCAGCGGTTCATTGGCTACCATTTCGATGATGCGGGTGCTCCGATCTTCAGCTACACAATAGGAGGGTATACGTTTAGCGAGCATTATACTGCTCAAAAGGGCATAAAGAAGCTGACCCGAAAAATCACGATTACAGCAGGAGAAGAGGTAACTTCTGGATTGCATTGGAAGCTTTTAGAAGACGTTAAAAAGCTCGGTGAAGCGAGCTATAAATCTAAGAATGGAGTACAGCTGAATTTCTTAGCTTCTTCATCAACACCACTATTACTCGAAAATGATGTAGTAGTAAAAATTACTCAACCAACGACCATCACATTAGAATATGCGTGGGAATAATATTATCAAAGTTAAGGCGATCATCGCTAGTAATGTAGCGTTCGCTCTATGTGCAAATGTAGTAGTAGCTCAGCAAAATAATAAGCAGGAAGAGCGAAATGATCTGGCTCTTATCTCAAAGAAACAAGATCTGTATTATAGCCGTGAAGTTATCCCTACGCCTAAAGACGTGGTGTTAGAGGCTGGTGGTATTGCTATCTTACCTGATAAGAAAGTTGCCGTTTCTAGCCGACGTGGTGACATTTGGGTGTGTTCAGGAGCATATGATGAGGATCTAAGTAAGGTCACTTGGAAGCGCTATGCGACTGGCGTACATGAGCCGCTGGGTATTTTCTATCGTGACGGCTCTGTGTATGCGACGACTCGCTCAGAAATCAAGAAGATGACAGATCTTGATGGTGACGGAGTGGCAGATTCATATCTTACGATCAATGACAGCTGGGGAACGAGTGGTAACTACCATGAGTATAACTTTGGTTCTTCACCAGATAAGGAAGGAAATATTTGGGTGGTGCATTGTCTAACGGGTTCAGGATCTGCAAAGAGTGACTTCAGAGGCTGGGCATTCCGTTATAGCTTGGATGGTAAGAAGTCGATCCCCACATGCGCAGGTATTCGTTCACCAGGTGGGATAGGCTTTAATGCATCTGGAGATTGCTTTTACACAGATAACCAAGGTTTCTGGAATGGTTCATCATCATTGAAGTGGCTAAAACCAGGTAGTTTCCAAGGAAACCCTACTGGTAATAAATATGCAAAGAAAGTAGGCTTTCCTGAGCAGCCAACGCCTAATGATGACTCAACGCGTCAAATAGAATACGATAGAGATAATCGTATACAGCGACCAGCAGTGATCCTGCCTCATGGTCTTGTGGGGCAATCGCCGACTGGTATTATTACTGATGAAACTGCAGGTAAATTTGGTCCGTTTTCTGGGCAGTTGCTGGTGGGTGATCAGACTAATTCTGAAGTGCAACGTGTCTTTTTAGAAAAGGTAAAAGGTCAATATCAAGGTGCAGCTTGGAAAATGTTAGAAGGTTTTCAGAGTGGTATTGTTCCCCTTAAAATGGGAGAGGCTGGCACTTTATTTACCGGCGGTACTAACCGAGGCTGGTCATCTAAAGGAATAAAGCCGTTTTCTTTTGAACGTGTGCGCTGGACAGGTAAGGAGCCGTTCGAGATGAAAGAGGTAAAAGTGACAAAAGATGGCTTTATCATCAGCTTCACAGACGAGCTTAAAGACGGTGAGGCTGGAGATATCCAGAGCTATTCTATGAACGCGTGGACCTATCAATACCGTTCTAAATACGGGAGCAGGGGTATCGTTGATGAGTATGTGCCGAAGGTTACTCAGGTGACTATAGCCCAGGATAAGAAATCTGTTAGGATTGTGGTAGACAAGCTCACTCTAGGGCACGTCCATCATATAAAAATATCTGACAAAGTCGTCTCAGTGAAGGATATGCCCATCTGGCATAATGATGTTTACTACACACTCAATGAGATAGGTAGTGAATAACTAAAGTGAGGCTAGCTCTAAAATCTACGTATCGAGTAGGGAGTGAGGTCACCCTCACTTCCCTCTCACACCACCTGCCATACGGTTCCGTAGCAAGGCGGTTCACAGCAGAGCTAGCTGTTCAGCGTATCTTGTCTCATTTTGCAGATTTAGTAACATTTTATGATCA
>CALJOJ010000011.1 GCA_937981665.1 uncultured Rubritalea sp. | reverse complement strand
TTGATCATAAAATGTTACTAAATCTGCAAAATGAGACAAGATACGCTGAACAGCTAGCTCTGCTGTGAACCGCCTTGCTACGGAACCGTATGGCAGGTGGTGTGAGAGGGAAGTGAGGGTGACCTCACTCCCTACTCGATTTCCACTATTGAGGAAAAGTCTATTAGAGACTGAGTATTCTTTAGTAACGGGATTGAGTTTTTGACATCTTTGATTCTTCTCTTATTGGTAGAGGATGAGTTCTCTTCAAGCAGCTTACTTAGGCTCTCTCAGGGCTGACGCCTTTGCTCTCCCTGTGCACTGGTATTATAATCGTGATGCGATGGATCTAGATTACCCTGTTTTAGATGGTACACAGGATCCTTTGCGTCAGCATCCTGATAGTATATTCTGGAGATCCGTGTATGAGGTGACTTGTCCTAAAGACGATATTTTGCATGACCAAGCTGCATTCTGGGGAGTGCGAGGTGTGCATTATCATCAGCAATTAAAGGCGGGGGAAAATACGGCAAACTTTCAGCTAGCCAAAGCGCTGCACGAACAAGTCATTACAGCTGGGAAATATGATGTGGAAGCTTGGTTAGATCTTTATATTCATGCGATGCTTACTCCAGACTGGCACCGAGATACTTATTTAGAGGAATATCACCGAGGCTTTTTCAAGCGATATGCTGCGGGGAAGGTACCTGAGAAATGCGGGATCAAAGATGAGCACATTGGTGGGCTGGCACAGGTGCCTGCATTAGTAGCGGCTTTACCTGATCTTTCGCTAGATGATCTGAAAGTGATCGTGAAAGAGCATGTCGCTCTGACGCATAGACATTCGAATGTTCTTCGAGCTGCGGATTGTCTTACCCGTCTCCTACGTTTGATCTCAGGTGGCACGCCTTTACGAGTGGCTCTTATGGAAGCTGCTGGAGATTGGTTTTCTACGAAGAAGGCAACTGGCTGGGAGCCTAGACCTGACCGAGTGATCATAGGGACGATATTGAGTCCAGCGTGTTATATCGCTCAGGCTTTTCCTGCAGCGCTGTATTTAGCCTGGAAGTATCACGAAGATCTAGACGCAGCTATATTAGCTAATGCAAGAGTAGGTGGTGATAGCTGTCACCGAGGAGCTGTGGTGGGTAGCCTAGTAGCGGCGAATGTGTATTGATTTTATCTTGGGCTAAATAGTTTCTGCTAGGGGATTCAAGGTCTAAATAAATCAGACTGCAATACAGGGGGTTACTAGAAATTTCCTTAAGTCGGAGATGTCTAGGGATGTTTTTTATGAAATTATAATGAAAAGATGTCACAATCTGTGAGAGTTGTGACAAGAGGTATTGCAAGGCGTTGTTTTTTGGCGCTATAGAATACTTCAAACATCTATCTCACATGATAAAATTATCTCTACTTAAACGTACCGTTCTTATGGTGGCTTGTGCGCTGCTACCATCTGTTCTTTCCGCAGATATCTCTGAAGACAGAGCTACTCTAAAAAAACTCCATAAAGAAGGAAACTGGAAAGAGGCGCTTGCGCAAGCTAAGGCGAACTTCACGAGTACTTCAGATGCTGATTCTCTAGATGACCTGAGGACCGCTATTGAGTGCATGAATAAGCTGAGTAAGTATGAGGAGTTTGAGAGCTTCATGGATCTGGTAAATGAGAAGCATGTGAGAAATGGTAAAGTGTTAGAGGGAGCAGCCTTGAGCCTAAATGCTGTTCCTAGTAGTGGTGCGTGGTTTGATGAGAAGTATGAGCGTGGAGGGAATCGGTGGAGACGTAATAGCGCAAGAGGTCAGTATGGATTCAGCCAAGAACGAGATCGAGTGAGGATGCTACAGTTTTATGCGAAGGCCTATCTGGTGAAAGATCAGTTTGGTAATGAGTCTAAGGTGACGTTGTTAGATAACTGGGCGAATGCGATGATACTTTATCGTGGTGGTTCTGTAAGTTGGAAACTACAGTCACTTACGGATACTGGTGAGTTACCAGATTTTGAACTGGGGAATAAAAGTTACTCACCAGCAAGAGGAGCTCCAGTGGATGCAGAAGGGAATCCTGTCTTCTATGAAGTGCCTGCTAGTTATGAAGTGGCGAAGAATGACGGTGAGCGCTGGCGCTGGCTGATGGCTGAGCAGATAAAGGTGTCTGGTGGCCGTCTTTTCTATGCATCACGTAAAGTGGCTCAGTTTCTAGAGGGAGAGTTCGGTGTGATCAGTATGCGTAGTTTTCCGTGGTACGGGAATATGGAGGCAGGAGATGATGAGAAGAATCAAGCTGGCGTACTTCAGGTGCACACATTGAAGGAGAATGAAACGATCGCAAAACTAGCGAATAACGTGAAGCGCTTTGAGCTACCAGATTCGCAAAATTTCATCAAGATGTACCTGGATAACTGGCAGGCAGGGGACGCTTTATCTGGCGATAGGGTGGTACAGATCTATCTTAATAGAAGACAGTATGTGAAAGCTGCGGATTTGTTAAAGGATCTCATTACTAAGAATGGTCTGGATAAGGGGAGAGAGAAATCTTTAGCACAGATTAGAGATGACTGGGGTAGGTTTGAGTCTCAAAGAGGGGCATTTACTATGGCTCAAGATAAGCGGGTTTCTTTGATTTATAGAAATGCTACGTCGGTGAAGCTTACCTTGCATGAGATAGATTTCGAGAAGGTCTATGATGACATATGGATATATCTTAAGAGTGATCCAAGGAAAGTGGATTATAATAAAACCAGCTGGAGTAATCTTCTGCAGAGTAGTGTCAATGGTCAGCATAATAAGTACATCGGCAAGCAGCTCGCGGAGCAGGAGTATGAGCTGAATCCACGTGATAAGCACTGGGATACACGTGCTAACCTGACGTTACCTGAACTGAAAAAAGCGGGTGTTTATCTTCTACGTGGTGAGATGGGAGATGGTAAGAAATTTTATACCTTAGTGTGGGTGGATGACATGATGGTCATCAAGCGCGCGGTAAAGGACGGGTCACTCTATGTGGCGACAGATGCTGATACAGGTAGGCCTCTGGCGGGTGTGGAGCTAGAGTTCAGAGGTTACAAATCTGTACGTCTGGGTAAGACGAATAAGTATAAGATAGAGACTAAGAGCTATACGAAAACTACGAATGAGCAAGGCGAGGTACTTATAGAGAATACTGATAAGAGTAACCAGAATACTCAATACATGGTGAAAGCTAGTAGGGGTGAGATGAGAGCATGGATGGGCTATGATAGAATCTGGTCATGGAATAATGGTAAACATGAGGACTATAAGAATGTGAAGGCATTCGGGATCACTAGTCAGCCAGTGTATAAGCCAGGAAGTGAGGTGCAGGGGAAGTTTTGGCTACGTGAGGCTAGGTATGATTTAGGAGATGTTTCTAGCTACAGCGGAGTGCCATGTGAGATTTACATTAATGATGCTAAAGGGAATCAGATTCTATCGTTAAAGGGTCAAGTTAGTGATGAATACGGTGGTGTGGCATTTAGCGTGGATCTTCCTGATGATGCAGCGCTGGGAGTCTATCGTGTATCGATCAGTCATTATGATGAAGTGGAGGAGCGTAACTACGGAGGCTCGCAGACATTTAGAGTGGAGAAGTATAAAAAGCCGGAGTACGAAGTCTCTGTGGAAGCTCCAAAGGTGTCCGTGAAGCTGGGTGATGCATTTGAAGCTACGGTCAAGGCGACTTACTATCATGGAGCGCCTGTTACGAATGCTAAGGTAAAGGTGAAAGTGCTACGGCATGAGCATAATGCTCGCTGGTTCCCGTATGGGAGATGGGACTGGCTGTACGGTGCAGGTTACGGCTGGTTAGACATTGAGCGTCCTTGGTATCCTGGTTGGTATAGTTGGGGGTGTAGATGTCCACGTCCATCATGGTATAGTAGAGGTCATAGCTCACCTGAGATGGTGATGGATGAGGAAATGGAAATAGGTGAAGACGGTACGGTGAAGGTAAAGGTCGATACTGCATTAGCTAAGCTAGTGCATAGTGATAAAGACCATCGTTATGAAATAAAAGTGGAGGTAGTCGATGCTTCAAGACGTACCATCTTTAGTAATGGATCAGTGCTAGCCACACGCAAGCCGTTTCAAGTCACTAGCTGGCTGAACCGAGGCTACGCTATGGCTGGTGAGAGAATCCAAGCAAGTATTGCGGCTAGTACTTTAGACGGTCGTGAGGTGAAGGGATGGATATCATCTGCACTTTACCATGTGCGTAGTGATGAAAACGGAAAGCTCAAGGAGAGTCTTGTTAGAGAATGGGATAAGGTTGCTTTTGATACTAAGGAAACTCGGATTGATTTCAAAGTAGCCCAGGCTGGTCAGTATCGTTTAGTCCATCAAGTCACGGATGAAAAAGGCCGTACGGAAGAAGGCGCTATTGTCTTTACCGCACTCGGGCTGGATGGTGAAAAGGGTGATGTCAGATACAATGATCTAGAACTGATAACGGATAAGCGAACCTATGCACCTGGCGATACTGTAAAGCTCTTAGTGAATACTAAGCGTAAGGATAGTTATGTGATGTTGTTTGTCAGAGGAACGAAGGAAAGAAGGCTTATTAAGCTAACTGGTAATAGCCAGATAGTAGAGCTACCTGTCACCTTGGCTGACATGCCGAATTTCTTTGTGGAGGCGGTGACTGTTAGTAATGCTCGTGTGCATACTCAGGTGCGTGAAATCATAGTGCCGCCTACGAAGCGTGTGCTGAATGTGGAAGTAGTGCCAAACTCTAAAGAGTACAAGCCAGAGGACGAGGGAACTGTGAAGATAAAGGTGACCGATGAGCTAGGGAATCCTGTTACAGGTGACTGCGCGCTGACGATCTATGATAAGTCGCTAGAGTACATTTCAGGTGGTAGTAATGTAGCTGATATTAAGTCGTTTTTCTGGAAGTGGAAGAGACGTCATAGCAGACAGTATTGGCGATCGTCCGAAGTACACGCTGGTGGTAATGTCGTGAAAAAAGGAAGTGATGCGATGCTGTTTCTTGGAGTGTTTGGCCAGACGTTGAATATGAATTCTCCTGAGAGTACGCGAGGTAGATCATTTAAAAGCATGAGGAAAGATAAACTAAATCGAACACTTTCGGATGAGCCATTTGGGGAAGCCGCAGAGTTGGTTAGTTTATCAGAAGTGCCAGCTACTTCCGACGCTCCAGAAGTACAAGTCCGTAGTGATTTCGCTGATCTCATCAAGTGGAAGGGAGCAGTTAAGCTAGATGAAAATGGTATGGCAGAGGTGCCGGTCGAGTATCCGGATAATCTAACAACGTGGAAGATCCAGACATGGGTGATGGCACATGGTACACGAGTGGGGCATGGCTCAGCTGAAGTGATCACCAGTAAAGATCTGATCATCAGACTGCAAGCCCCAAGGTTTTTCGTAGAAAAAGATGAAGTAGTACTCAGTGCGGTAGTGCATAATTATCATGCAGAGAAGGCGGATGGTAAAGTTTCACTAGAGCTAGAAGGTGGAACTCTAGAAGTGATCGAGGGAGAGCTTACGCAGGACATAGCGCTAGCTGCTGAGAGCGGTGAAAAGCGCGTGAACTGGAGAGTGAAAGTGAACCGTGAAGGCGAGGCGGCTATCCGCATGAAGGTACTAACCGCTAATGATGCAGATGCGATGGAGATGAAATTTCCTGTGCATATCCATGGAATGCTGAAGCGTATGGCATGGAGCCGTGAAGTGGAGCCAGGTCAGGATGCTACTAAAGTAGTGATAGAAGTCCCTGCTGAGAGAAGGCCTGAGGAGTCTAAGCTAGAGGTAAGGTTCTCTCCGACCATTGCTGGTGCTCTAGTGGATGCGCTGCCGTATCTAGTGGAGTACCCACATGGTTGTACTGAGCAGACGCTGAATCGCTTTGTCCCGACTGTGATCACTCAGAAGATTCTCAAGGACATGGGGATAGATCTCGATGAGGTTAAAAATAAGCGAACGAACTTAAATCCCCAAGAAATGGGAGATGATAAACAACGTGCTACGCAGTGGAAGAAAGGAAATAGTAACCCAGTCTTCAATCAAAAAGAAGTGGATAAGCTGGTGCGTGCTGGAGTCAAGAAATTGACTGATATGCAGCTCTCCGATGGTGGCTGGGGATGGTTCTCTGGCTATGGTGAGAAGTCCTACCCGCACACGACTGCAGTCGTTGTTCATGGGTTGAAAATAGCGAAACAGAATGGCGCTAAGATTCCTCAAGATAGAATCGATCTCGGAGTGCAATGGCTGAAGCGTTATGAGGAAAAAGAAACTGAGCGCATTCGCATGTATGGCAAGCGTAAGGGATATACTAAACGTAGACCAGACACGATCGATTACTTTGTGAGACTTGTTTTAGCCGAAAATGAAATTTCTAACGAAGAGATGTTAGACTTCCAGTTCCGCGATAAGAACGACACTGGAGTTTATGCAAAATCTCTACTCGGGATGAGTCTCCATCTGGTGAAGGATGCAGAACGTAGAGATGCAGTAATGCGTAACATCGAGCAGTTTCTTGTATATGATGCAGAGAACCAGACCGCATTCTTAGAGATGGAAAATGATAGTTACTGGTGGTACTGGTACGGCAATGATATCGAAGCACATTCTTGGTATCTTAAGTTACTGACAGCGGTGAAGCCTGAGAGTAAAGAGACACGCGGGGTAGTGAAGTTTCTGATGAATAACCGTAAGAACGGAACTTACTGGGACTCTACCCGCGATACAGCCTATGCAATAGAAGCGATAGCTGGCTACATGAAGGTGAGTGGTGAGTCAGATCCTAATGCTGAGGTAGAGGTATTTGTGGATGGGAAGAGTTATAAGAAGGTGAGTATTACGAAAGAGAATCTGTTTAGTTTTGATAATAAAATGACTCTTGCTGGTGATGTTCTTACCTCTGGAGAGCACACGGTGGAAATTCGTAGAAAGGGGGAAGGTCCGCTCTATACGAATGCTTACCTCACTGTCTTTACCAAGGAAGACTTCATCGAGAAAGCTGGGCTCGAAGTCAAAGTAGAGCGTAGGTTCTATAAGCTCGTGCCAAAGAAGGCGTCTGAGCAAGTTGCCGGTGAGCACGGTCAGGTAGTGGATCAGAAAGTGGAGAAATATGATCGTGTGCCACTCAAGGTAGGTGACTCAGTACTCAGTGGTGATACTATCGAAGTAGAGCTTCTGTTAGAGAGTAAGAACGACTACGAGTACTTGTTGTTTTCAGATTTCAAAGCAGCAGGAACCGAAGCGGAATCTGTCAGAAGCGGATACGTGCGTAATGGAAATGTAAGTGCCTACATGGAAGTGCATGATGAACGTGTGAACTTCTACATTCGAAGCCTTGCTCAAGGAAAGCATAGCCTGACCTATAAGCTGCGCGCAGAGATCCCTGGCAAGTTCAGCGCACTACCAGCAACCGCAGATGCGATGTACGCTCCAGAGCTCAGAGCTAACTCAGATGAGATGAAGCTGGAGATCACCGAGTAGGATATCATGTTAATGAACTAACTAATATCTATTGGGGCGGGGATTGGTTAGTACGTTGAGCAGCTTGTTCGTAAGTTATGAAATTCAAGCTGTTCTTCGGTGTTTTTTTTCTATAGTTTATTGAAGAGACGATGAAAGACAATAATAACGAACGACCACCTCTACCGCCATTCGATGCTAGTACTGCAGCTCAGAAAGTGAGATTAGCTGAAGATGGGTGGAATGCACAAAATCCTGAAAAAGTATCTCTTGCATATACAGCCAATAGTACCTGGAGAAACCGGTCTGAATTTATAGTTGGTAGAGAGGATATCGTTAAGTTCCTCACAAATAAATGGAGTAAAGAACAAGATTACCGCCTCATAAAAGAGCTTTGGGCGTTTACCGATAACCGTATCTCTGTTCGTTTTGCATATGAGTGGAAAGATTCTTCAGGTCAATGGTTTCGCTCTTATGGTAACGAGAACTGGGAATTTGATGAGAATGGTTTAATGCATAGACGTATTGCTAGTATTAATGATCTACCTATAGCTGAATCTGATAGGAAGTTTCACTGGCCACTTGGTCGCCGTCCTGACGAACATTTGGGTCTGACAGAGCTAGGATTATAAAAATATCCGTAACTGATAATCAGCTGCGGCAGGTGTACATGTAGAAATCCCAGATGAGTTCAACGCCCTACACAGCGGGGGACGCGTCAGAGCTGACTCAGATGAGATGAAGCTGGAGATAGCCGAGTAGAGGGTCAAGGGAATTAGCTGTCTGAAATACAAGGAATTATCTATGACAAATCAATTCGTGTTTGGGTGTTAAGACATGATAATAGAAAGCCTTCATATGGGCTCAAACGATTTAGAGGCTAGCTTTGAGATAAACTAAAAATGAACCTAATTTGTGCCTTTTTAGTTACTAATCACTAGCCACATCCATACCTGCATGGTAGCCGCTGGTCCAGGCGTTCTGGAAGTTGAAGCCGCCGGTGACTCCATCGATGTCCATGATCTCGCCGGCGAAATAGATGCCTTTGTTGAGCTTGCTTTCCATGTTCTTGAGGTTGATTTCTTTGAGTAGTACTCCGCCACAGGTGACGAATTCATCTTTGTTGAGGCTCTTGCCGTCGACGTGAAACTTTGACTCGGTGAGCTGGTAGATGAGCTTGTCTGTTAGATCTTTAGTGAGCTGTGACCAGAGTGTCTTTTCGCCGATGTTGGCAGCCTTGAGGAAGCTATGCCATAGGCGCTTCGGGATGTCTGGAAATGGGCTGTAGGTGGTGACTTGACGTTTGCCTGCTTCATTACGCTGAATGGCGATGACTTCTGCTGGGTCTATCTTAGGTACCCAGTTGATACAGATCTGGAACTTGTAACCACAGTCAGAAAGCTGACGGGCACCCCAGGATGAAATTTTCAATATGCCTGGGCCACTCATGCCCCAGTGGGTGATGAGGACTGGGCCATCGCTAGCGAGCTTTGTACCAGGGATCTTCACCTCAGCATGGGCTACTGAGAGACCTGAAAGATCATTGATACGTGAGTCTTTGATTTTAAATGTGAATAGGGAAGGAACTGCGGGGGCGAGTGAGTGACCTAGGCTACTAGCGAGCTTTGCGCCAGCTGCGAGACGGGTTCCACCAGTCGCTATGAGGATGTTAGAGGTGCTGATTGTTTCTCCGTCATCGGTAGTGATGATGTAGTGGTTATCATCTTCTTTGAGGATGCTGGTGACACCTTGTGAGGTGCGGATCTCAACGCGGGCTTTCTCGGCGGACTCGATGAGGGTGTCGACGATGGTTAGAGAATTGTCCGTTGTGGGGAACATTCTGCCGTCAGCTTCTGTCTTGAGGTCTACGCCGCGAGCTGTGAACCAGTCGATGGTGTCTGCTGCATTAAAACGGTGGAATGGTCCGAGGAGGGACTTTTCACCACGCGGGTAATTCTTGCTGAGAGCGCGTGGGTCCTGGCAGTCGTGAGTGACGTTACATCTGCCACCGCCAGAGATCTGAACCTTCTGGAGTAGCTGAGAAGTTTTTTCTATAATGACCACTCTTTTTTTAGAGTGTTCTGCACAGGTGATCGCCCCGAAAAATCCGGCAGCGCCACCGCCAATGACAATGAGGTCGTAATCCATAAAATATTAGTGTGTGTGTTTAGCGCGTTAGAGAGGGTAAGGGCCGTCGGCGTCTTCGCCGTGCCAGCCTAGCTTGCGAAATGCCGCAATGCAGGCGATGAGGACATCGTCTTCACCTTCTACTTCTTCGATGGTAGCGCGTGTGGTGAGTCCATTAGTGGACTCGATAGAGATGACGGTTTGTCTCTCTTCAAAATTGATCCAGTCTCCCCAAGTTGCTTTGTCGTGCTTAGCCTTGAGTTTCTGCTTCTTGAGTGCGGCGACTACTTCGCGAATAGTGGCCGGCGGCTCGGTGTCTGGTAGGTGAACTTGAGTTTCCATGTGTTGTTAGAGGCAGGATTTAAGACAAGGGTAAGGTTTTCCCAGCGCTTAACTTGGCATGTGGTGGGATACACGTGAAGCCGTTTGTTCCATGGAGTGAGATGTAGTCGCCAGAGTTACTTGGTGGGTGGATAGTGATTTTACCATTTTTTGCCTTATAGGGAAGGATACCAGTGAGTGGTAGTTCCCAGTGGAAGTCCTCTGCTAGTGGTAAGGTTTTAGCTTCTTGTTGCATCCCTAACATTTTACGCAGACTTGGTAAAACGTAGTGGTGCATGGTCGCCATGACTGAGACAGGGTTTCCCGGAAGGGCAAAGACTTTTGGCGTGTCTTCTCCTTTCCAGAAAGCGAATGGCTTACCTGGTCGCTGTGCTACGCCGTGAAATTCTGGCTCGCCGAGTAGCTTCTTAAGTAGTGGTGCTACCCAGTCAAATTTCCCCATAGAGATGCCACCTGTTAGAATGAGGATATCGTTGTTAGAGTCTTGCAGTGCGGTCTTAAGCGCGGCTTCTATTGCTTCTGGATCATCTTGTAAATGTTGGTGTGTCACTTCGCCAAGTTGCTGAGCTTGTATCAAGGAGGTGATGGCAGATGGGTGACTGCGGCGGATCTGGTAGTCTGTCGGGGTCTCGCTCGGTGGGATGACTTCATCACCAGTGGTGATGAGATGGATGCGGGGTAGGCGGTAGACTTCTAGCTCGGTAGCGCCGACACTGGCAGCGATAGCGAGTTCATTAGCGCCGAGTTTAGAGCCAGCTTTGATCAGCGTGTCACCAGCTTTACCATCACTACCTTGTTTATGGATATGCTGGAAGTCTGCTACTTCTATACCTTCGTGAGGTAGGGCGTAGCCGTCTTGGAGATCATATTTCTCTACAGGAATAATAGCATCTGCATCGGTAGGAAGTGGTGCGCCAGTCATTACCTCAATAGCATTTTCACCTTTCTGGAGAACCATCTGTTTCGCACCTGCGGCTTGGGTACCGATAATCTGGTAGCGCCAAGAACCTAACTTGTGATTATACATGCTAATGGCGATGCCATCCATCATCACGCGGTCAAAGGGAGGCGCATCACGGTCTGCTCGGATGTCTGTGGCGAGTATCCTTCCCAAGGCATGATCTAGTGAGACGGTCTCAGCTGGAAGCTGTGCGAGGCTGTCAGAAATGATACTGGATGCTTCGGTAGCGGGGATAAGTGGCTTCATGTTAGATAAGTTCTTTCGGGGTGATAAATTCTACGATCTTGCCTTGGCTGTAATCGAGATTTACCCAGCTGTCTGCCTCCCACTCGACGACGAGCGTGGAGCCGGTGGGGTAGTCTACGAAGCGTTCGTGCTCTGGTAAGTGCCGCATCATACGAGCTAAGCGGAATGCGAGTTCGCCGATGCCAGGGTTGTGTGCGATGATGAGTACGGTTTCTTTTGTGGCAGAATTTATAGCCCCTAACAGAAAGTCAGAAGAGGAGTTATAGAGCGCTTTGATTACTGTTGGCTCTATACCTAGGTCAATCCCGGCAAACGTCTGCTGTGTCCGGAGCGAGCTAGAGACGAGTGCTTCTGTAGAAATAATGTTATCCTCAGATACTAGCTTTTTTTCACGTATCCAGTTTCCTAATGCTCGCGCACTCACCATCCCTCGGTCGTTTAGAGGTCTGTCATGATCTATGTCTGTAGGCGAATCCCAGCTGGACTTAGCATGACGCATGAGAATGAGTGTGCGCTTCATAGGCTGTTGTTAGATGATTTTATCTGATTCTTTCAAGTAGCCATGGGAGGAGGTGGCTGATGGCGATGCGCTCTTGTTCCATGGAATCACGGTGACGGATGGTCACTGTGTCCTTGAGGTCTTCTGATCCTTCTTCTTCTCCGAGGGTCTCGAAGTCAATAGCGATGCAGAATGGTGTTCCTACTTCGTCTTGGCGGCGGTAACGGCGGCCGATAGCAGCTGTCTCGTCGTAGAAGACGCTCATGAATGGCTGGAGGAGGTTTTTGACTTCCTTTGCCTTCGCTACGAGTTCTGGTTTATTTTTAAGTAGAGGAAGGATGGCAGCCTTGATAGGTGCGATGGATGGCTTGAAGCGCATGACGACTCGCTCGTCTTTCTTACCGTCTTCTTTGGTGAGGTCTTCTACATCGTAGGCTTCGCAGATGACTGCTAGGCAGGTTCTGTCACATCCAGCAGATGGCTCTACTACGTGTGGGACGAATCTTTCCTTGGTCTCTGTGTCGATGTATTCGAGGTTTTTCTTAGAGTGCTCCTGGTGTTTGGAGACATCATAGTTACCACGGTAGGCTACACCTTCTAGCTCTTGGATGCCGAATGGGAACTCGTACTCGAGATCGTACGTCTTCGATGAATAGTGTGCACGCTCGCCGTCTGGGACGTCTAGTACGTGGATCTTCTCGCGAGGCACACCGATCTCTGTGTAGAACTGGAGACGTTTTTCTAGCCATTCTTCAGTGAGGCGGAGGCCGTCATCTGGGTGACAGAAATATTCGATTTCCATTTGTTCGAATTCACGAGAACGGAAGGTGAAGTTACGTGGGTTGATCTCATTTCTAAATGCCTTACCGATCTGGGCGATGCCGAATGGTAGCTTCTGGCGTGAGGTGTCGAGGATGTGCTTGTACTGGACGAAGATGGTCTGTGCTGTCTCTGGTCTGAGGTAAGCGATGTCTCCGCCAGTTGCTCCCATTTCAGTCTGGAACATGAGGTTGAAGTCCTTGGCATCGCCTAGGAGTGAGCCGCTCTCAGGGTTGTATGCAACGGTGTCAGTCTCTTCTGTGGTGGATTCACCTGTTAGAGAGAGTTTCTTGGCTTGGATGTCTTTGTCGTTTAGGAAATCTAGGTAATAGTTCTTTGCTATTTTACGCGCGTTGTTCTCGCCTTGATTCGCGTCTGTGATGAGGACTGAGTATGGGCGCGCGATGCTCCAGCCGGACTCTTCATGGGAAGCTCCAGTGTAGTGGTAAGCGGTGCCAGTCTGTGGCTCGATCTGGTCTGCACGGAGGCGCTCTTTAGTGAGGAGGTCACTACACATAGGGTCTGAGAATCCACCGACGTGGCCAGATGCTGTGAGGACTTCTTTGTGAGTCAGGATAGAACCATCCATACCGAGGATGTCGTCACGTTCTTGGACATTTTTACGCCACCAGTATTCTTTGACGTTGCGTTTGAGCTCTGTTCCGAGTGGACCGTAGTCCCAGCAGCCGTTGAGGCCACCGTAGATGTCTGCGGACTGCATGATGAAGCCCTTTGCTTTACAGAGGGATACGATTTTCTCCATTTTCTCCTGATCGGTATTGTCTTTATTAGCCATTGTTTCTGCTGGTTTAAATTGAATCTGTAAGGGATGTAGCACTTACCGCCCACTGAGAAAAGGTATAATAAGTGATGTAGTGAAATTTAGTTGATTTTAATCTTTAGGGCGATGAATGCACCAGAGAAGCAACAGAGGGTGTAAAGTGCCATCGCGTAGGCTGGGCTATAGATCTGTAGGGGGGCTGCGATGCCTCCTAAGAGGAGGATGAGTACGGCGATGATGGTGTTAGAAGCGGCTACGTAGTCGGTGCGCTTATCGCCCTCGGCGGCATCTACTACCCATGTTGTGCGTCCTAGGCGGACGCCCATGTAGCCGATGTTGAAGAGGAAGAACATGACAGGCCAAGTGTATGGGAGGGAGGCTAGTTCTGGGAGGAAGTAGTAGATGATGATAGAGGTGGAGCCAATGAGGGCTGCGAGCATACCGCCACGGAAGAGTGAAAGGTGGCTAGCTTTGTCGGAAAAATTTCCCCAGAAGGAAGAAGAGAGTGCGGTGGCGAGTGAGCCGGCTACGATGAAGGCAATGAGGGTATGAGCGCTTGAGATGAAGCCAGTATGTGTCTGGGTAGAGTGGGCCATAACGACGAATATGGGGGAGGCTAGTGAGCTGCCTAACAGGAGGGTTCTGGTGAGGATGAAATTTCTGAATAGAGGGTCATGCTTCACTAGGGTAAGGCGTTTTTTTATGCTCTGTGTATGCTTAGAGGTGGCTGGTTCTTCGGCTGGCTCATGGACGAAGTAGTAGGCGATGCTGGATAGTAACCACATGCAGCCAGCAGTAATGATAATGCCAGCGAGGATGCTTGTGTCTTGTTGGTCACGGCTACTCAGGAGGGCGATGGCGAGGATGGTGGCGACGATGCCGGAGAGCATGGCCGCCGTGCCAGAGAGCTTGCCGCGTGAGCCTTTAGGGATAGCGCGGCCGAGAATGTCTTTCGAGGTGATAGAGCAGAAGGCTCTGGCTGAGGCGAAGACGGCAAGGGCAAGCATGGCTACGTAGCCAGCTGTTAGAGGAGGCAGGGTGAGAGCGGCGATGCCTATGGAGGTGATAGCGAGAAACTGAGCGGCGAGTCCTGCGACGTAGATGGGCTTGCGGGTGCGGAATTTCTGAATGAAGCTAGCGAGGAAGATCTGGGGAAGCATAGATCCAGACTCACGGATAGGGACCAGAAGGCTCACTGCAAATACTGGCGCACCTAAGGCAGAGAGTAGCCAAGTGAGAATAGTTTTAGGGTCGGATAGTGTGTCGCCGACTCTGATAAAACAGTTCGCCGCAATGATAGCTCTGTAAGAACGTTTTTGAGTAGGGCTCATTACGGTTGATGATAGAGGGAGATGTTGAAATTGTCTGCTATAAAAAGCGGGTAAGGTGGCTTTGGTGCTTGTGGTTTTTTGATGATTTATGAAGATGCTGGTATGACTGAGCAACTGCAACAACAGCTAGATGATTTATTCGAGTTTCTAAGGTTTCCAAGTGTTTCTACCGCGAGCGAGCATGCTGGTGATGTGCGTGCCTGTGGTGAGTGGGTCGTGAATAAGCTCACGAAAATGGGGCTGAATGTGGATCTGCATGAGACGCCAAAGCATCCAGTAGTAGTTGCTAAAAATGCGCATAAAGAAGGTCGTAAGACGGTTCTTATTTATGGGCATTATGATGTGCAGCCGGTAGATCCTGTGGAGCTGTGGGACAGTCCACCGTTTGAGCCAGTGATCCGTGATGGTAGAATCTGGGGCAGAGGATCCACTGATAACAAGGGGCAGATGCTGGCGCATGTATTAGGTGTAGAGCAGTTATTAAAAGAAAAGGATGAACTTCCAGTGAACTTGATTTTTCTCTTCGAAGGAGAGGAGGAGATCGGTAGCCCGAATCTAGTGCCATTTATTGAGAAGCATAAGGACGAGCTGGCGTGTGATGTCATCGCGGTCTCAGACACTGGAATGGTGGCGCGCGGAGTGCCTACTCTAGGCTACGGCCTACGTGGTATCACCTGCTGTGAAGTGACTGTAAAAGGGCCGCGCGGTGATCTGCACTCGGGTGTCTATGGTGGGTCTGTGGCTAACCCTGCTACTGCGGTAGCTAGGCTTGTGGCTAGCCTGCATGATGCAGATGGGAAGATAGCGATTGAAGGATTTTATGATGATGTGAAGCCGCTGGAGAACTGGGAGCGCGAGATGTGGGCACAGGTGCCAGGGATGACTGAGGCAGACATATTAGGTATTACTGGTTCTCCTAATATTTTTGGTGAGCCAGGATATAGTAGTGCTGAGAGGCTCTGGGCACGCCCGACTGCTGAGGTGAACGGAATAGGTTCAGGTTATCAGGGGGAGGGCAGTAAAACTGTATTACCCGCTGAGGCGATGGCTAAATTTTCATTCCGCCTTGTACCGAATCAAGACCCAGTAGATATTTCTAAAAAGGTAGAGGCGCATCTGAAAAAGCACACTCCTGCGGGAGTAACGGTAGAGATAGAAGTAGGTCATGATGGTAAGCCGTATTATTCAGATCCCAATTCAGCCTTCGGTAAAGCTGGGCAGAAAGCTCTTGAAATAGCTTTCGGTAAGAAACCTGTATTAATCCGTGAGGGTGGTAGTATTCCTATCATTAAAGATATGCAGGATATACTCGGTGCTGACTCCTTGCTGCTAGGTCTTGCATTGCCAGACTGTCAGATCCACGCGCCAAATGAAAATTTCTATGTTGAGAACTTCGAGGGAGGAATCAAGCTTTCTCAGGTTCTGTTAGAGGAGCTGGCGAAGGTTTAAAAATTAGGGGGCCGCTGGCTGAGAATAGAATGACTAATACTGCGGGGATGAGCGAGAGCAAGATTCCTAGTAGGAATAACGGCTTGCGTAGTTTACTGAAGTCTTCAGTGTTGAATATAACTCGCGCGTAGATTTCTGCGAGGGGACCCGCGCAGAAGCAGATATTGGCAAAGATGGCGAATATGAATGCAGGCACAATAAGCAAACCTAATGGGACTGAGCCGGTTTTGGCGAGTACTATTATAGCCAGGATTCCTGCTACGAGGTGGATCAGATTATAGTGTATTCGCAGTTTTTCCCAGCTTACTACTATTTCGCGTAGCTCGCTATTGAGAGAGTTCTTTTGCATAGTTTTGATCTGACTCTGGTGTAGAATATGGATTCATACTGAGTGATAGCACTAGAGCTTCAGTGTCTGAGTCTTTCTTCTGGAGGCAAGACTGAGAAGGATCAGCATGGGGACGAACCAATATGAAGAATAGAAAATAGCATCGGTGATAATGCGGTTCACTGAGATAGAGTTATCTAAAGACTGAGTCACGATGCGGTAGACGCAGGTCGTGGCTCCTATATAGATGAGTGCGAAGAGGCCCAGCCTGCGAGTCGCAGTAGAGGTGATGAATAGAGCGAAAACAATGCCGACATAGGAAAATGTGGTCATGAGACTAGGGCCTGATTCTGCTGGTAGCCCGATGGCTGTGAACACTGATTCTTTGATCTGAGGGAAATTTTCAGGAAATAAGAGATAGGTGAATGCATTTCCAAAGATGGTGAAGATGCACAATGCGCTGGCGTAGCTATTCCAGTGGTCTAGCTTATTGGCGAGCCTGCGGTAGCTGATAAGCAAAAAGGGGATAGAGATGGGGAGCAGGTAGGGCGTGATAGAAATAATCTCATATCCAGCTGTGATAGCGTGATGAATGGTTGAAGCTGCCATGATGCTGCCTGAGAAAAATACAGGAAGAATGTACTTGGGCTTCTTACGCGGTCCACAGCGAAAGCTAAATAGAGCAGCTATGACGAATAGAGCTATAAATAGATAGTGGATCGTGGTTGTGATATGGTTGAGCTGGCGCTCATGTTCATCTGGAACCGCTGACTGATGAGCAGTTTCACTCGTGTTATGAAGAAGAGGGTGGAACTGGTCCTCGATCCCTATAGGTGAGAAGGAGTGAAATACATTCCATGCTGCCGAAGATAGGGTAAAGAAGCTCGCTATGCGTAGTAGCTGCAACCAGTCACCTAGATTATTCCGCATCCATGAATCACGATGGGGGTGCGGAATGTATTTAGAGAGTTGTGAGCTGAAAAATTGCATTTACTGAGAGGAGTTATACTTAAATTAATAAGTATCGTCCTAACTCTTTGAGTGCAACCATATTTACGAGTTAAAGATGTTAGGTTCTAAATTTTTGTCTCGTAATGTTGTGGCTCGGGGTAGGTAAATTCCTTACCTTCGTAATTTCGTAGAACTACTTTTTCAGTGGTGATTTCCTTAATGTAGTTAGGATTGATCGGGATCTTTCCGCCGCCACCTGGTCCATCGATGACGTATTGTGGTATGGCGTAGCCAGTGGTGTGCCCACGGAGGCCTTCAATGATTTCAATCCCCTTTGCCACGCTAGTGCGTAGATGAGATGAGCCTTTGATAAGGTCACACTGATAAAGGTAGTATGGTCTGGAGCGGCTCATCAGGAGCTTATGGACGAGTGCTTTTTGGGTTGGGACATCATCATTTACGCCTCTGAGGAGTACGCTCTGGTTTCCTGTCATGATTCCCGCATCGGCGAGCTTCTCTAAGCCGGCTTTTACCTCGGTGGTGAGCTCCTTGGGATGGTTGGTGTGAATGGAGATGAAGAGAGGGTGGTATTTCTTGAGCATGTTACAGAGGTCATCTGTGATACGCTGGGGTAGGAAAATAGGAATACGCGAGCCGATTCTTATAAACTGGATGTGAGGAATAGCATGCAGGCGTGAGAGGATTTTCTCTAGCTTAGCATCAGAGAAGAGAAGTGGATCACCACCAGAGAGCAGAACGTCGCGTATTGTCGGGGTGTTTTCTAAATATTCAAAAGCGGCTTCCCAGTGGGTCTCTAGCTGCTGCTCACCCACGCCGGAGACAACGCGGCTACGGGTACAGTATCTGCAGTATGATGCACAGCGGTCGGTCACGAGGAAGAGTACTCTATCAGGGTAGCGGTGGACTAGTCCGGGGACGGGCATGTGGCTGTCTTCGCCGCATGGGTCATCCATTTCCTGTGGGTCGTCAAGGTTTTCTTCCATACGCGGGATGACTTGCTTGCGGATAGGGCAGTTAGGGTCATCCTTGTCCACGAGATTCATGAAGTGCGGAGTGATAGACATCGCTAGTTTATTCCCAGACAGGATGATACCGGTGCGCTCTTCTTGGGTGAGATTGATGTGCTTCTCTAGCTCGTTAAGAGAGTTAATCCTATTTTTTAGCTGCCATTTATGGTCATCCCATTTTTCCATTGCCTCAGCTGCCCAGTAGCCTGGAGCGTGGCTTTGAAAAGCGATCATCTTGTCGTAGTCTGGATCTGTCGAGTGGGCAGCTAGCATATGTAGGGATAGTAACTAAGGATTGGTAAATGTCAAAAATCAGCAGTGAATAATCTGTGATTTTTTGAAATGATGACACAACAAAAGCCACATGACGAATCATGTGGCTTAGAATATTGAAATTGTGTTTGATCTGAGATCAGTGATTACGCTCCAAGAGCCTGTGCTTTGGCTTTCTTGATGATGCTTTTCACTGTGTCAGATGGCTGTGCGCCGGTGTTGAGCCATTTGTCAGCTTTCTCGATGTCGATAGAGAAGTTTACGCCTTCAACCATAGGGTTATATGTACCAAGCTGCTCGATAGGGCGGCCGTCGCGGCGCTTGCGGCTATCTACTGCTACGATTTTGTAATAAGGGCGATCTTTTGTGCCTTGACGGCTGAGACGAAGTGCTACCATGATTTTGTGGTCGTTAAAATTTAATATTGCTGCAAATGATGTTGCAATGGGGCGGAAAACTGCATGATTTGGTCGTGTTTGCCAAGCCAAAACTGTATAAAAGTTAAAAAACTTTACTCTGCTAGCTCTAGACTATCAGATTTACAAGGTTTTCTGGCTAGTTAGGCTCTAAATTTTTGAAAATACTGAGCCCACCGTTTAAAGAGATCTTCGGGTTTTTTGCATAAGCTTTGGCAGCTCGGGTGCGAATGAGTGATTTATTCTCACCTTTGAACCATCCTTCGAGAGCATCGTGCAGGATGAATGACCCCGGATACATCAGGCTCTTAGTCTGTAAAACTGGAGTGGTATTCGTTTTCTTAAAATGGGGGGATGAAATAAGAGTCGGCGATGCAGCAGAGTGTCATGGTGTCTAGCTTCGGGGGCGTTTCTACTAGCGTCACCTCCACGGCGGAGTCCATTAGCCCATTATGACCGATGAAGGCAGTGAGGTCAGCCTGCGCTCCGATGTGGAGCTTGCGCTTGAGCACCTTAGACTCGATCACTGCTTTATAGCTTCCATAGGAGGAGTTCAGGTAGTTTGTCGTGCACGTCTTCATGTGCTTGCCTTGGTAAGCATCGGCTACGAGGATGGAGCCTGTGCGCTTGTGCTGGAATATTATGCGGCGCAGGATCGGCGAGTCTACATTTTCTGCCTGCGGCTTGTGAGTCTCCAGCTTCTTCCAGAGACCGTTCTTAGTGAAATAACGCTGAATGCCGTCCGAGCATCCCCAGTAGAGATTAGCGTCTGGTTTGTCGCCATCACCAATTGTTGCACCTACGGGCTGGATTCCTTGAGTCTTGTTATCGCAGAGCGCTACGAAGACATGGATTACCTTTTCTGCTGCCGAGCCTAGGAGGCTGGAGGTGAATAGGCCGGCGATAATGATTAGAAATTTCATAGTATAGTATACGAGTCAGCTATCGTAGCTCTGTCATTACACGAAGTCGTTATGCTCTTTCTCATTGCCGATGCTGGTGGCCTCGCCGTGACCTGAGAGAGAAACGGTGTCATCTGGCAGGGTGTAAAGCTTCGTTCTTATGCCCTCGAAGAGCTCTTCCTGGCTGCCGCCTGGGAGGTCAGTTCTTCCACAGCCACCAGCCATGAGGGTGTCGCCAGTGAAGACGACTCCTATTTCTTCACAGTAAAATGTGATACTGTCTGGTGAATGCCCGGGTACATGGGAGACCTTAAATTTCAGTGAACCTACTTCGAAAGAGCCTTTACCATCTAACAGGATGTCTGGCGTGAATGGCTTGATGTTGACCGGGATGCCCCAGTTCTCACGCGCTTCCTTTTGGCGGATGAGAGACTCAGAATAGGCGGAGTGGCTCACGACCTTGACGCCCATTTCCTGCAGCGCTTCCACGTCTTCAGTGTGGTCGAAGTGCTGATGAGTGAGTAGGAGGTACGTCGGCTTGAGGCCCTCTTCTTTTACTAACTCATGGATGAGTGCCGGTGCATCTACGACGATGCACTCTCCGTCGTGATCGATGATGTATCCATTAGTAAATACGTGCCCTCCTGTGTATGAAATGATAGCCATGCAGAAGTGATACTGGCTGGTAGGGCAAATGAAAATGAAATTTTCTAGAGTCTATAAATAGTAATCATTTAGAAGGCTTATTATCATTTCCCAAGATTAACTTGCTGATTGATGAGCCAAATAATCAAAGTATCACTATCACTATCAATATTAATAGTTTGTAGAAGTGACCCTAACCCCCATATTTCATCTTAAAAAATACGCTCGTTAGTTGGAACCTTTATTGCTAAAGGATTTTCGCAAAAAAACTAACCACTAACGAGCATGACAGATTGTAACCAAATTATTTTCCCTTTTGCAAGTAGCCAAAA
>CALJOJ010000010.1 GCA_937981665.1 uncultured Rubritalea sp. | reverse complement strand
GCAATGGTTTGCTTATCAGCTTCCTTCAGCCAAGATCTCACGATCTTAACCTTGCTGTCTGCTAGTGGTTCTCTCTGCCGAGCCCACAGGGGACTTTAACCCCCAAGTCAGTGTGCCCTGCCGGGCACACACAAAAAAGCGTAGCTTCGTGAGAAGCTACGCTTTTAAAATTGTTGATTACAATCAGTGAAGTTGGCTTACTTAATGATGCCAGCTTTCTTAAGGGTGACGTATGCGCCGTTCTTGTTGATTGTCTTTAGTGCCTTAGCACTAAGTTTCACTTTAACAGTGCGACCTAGTTCAGGAACGAAAATGTTTTTGACGTGAAGGTTTGGTGTCACCTTACGCTTCACTGTCTTAGTTACGTGGCGTCCAATACCACCTTTTTTCTTAGCAAGACCTGAACGGTGAATCTTGCGTCCTACGCGAACCTTGGAACCTCTAATGCTACATACTCTTGCCATATCTATAAAATTTTTTGTTGTTAGTTGTGGGGCGCATGAATACAGCAACTTTCTAAAAGGTCAAGGGGATTCGGGTAATTATCGTCTTTTTTTTAACTTAAGTTAACTATTCTTAAGATGTCTTAGGTAAATCCATCTAGATCTAACATAATAAAGGCACCGGGTCCATGACTGAGTGCCTTATGAAATATGTTTTCTAGGTGTAAACTTTACCAATTTGGCAAAGTTTATATCTAGATATATAGTGAGATTAAGCACCTGATGAATTGGCTAAGCCAGCATCTTCTGCAGGGAGGAAATTCTTGAATCTACTCTTATCAATCGCTTTAAGATAGGCTTCTTGTGGGCTCACGATTCCTTTTTGTAGTAATGCCCAGATGGATTCATCCATGAATTGCATTCCTTGCTCAGCTCCTTGGGTGATCACGTCGTTAAGCTTCTGTGTCTTGCCCTCACGAATAATCGCTGAAACAGCAGGAGTAGAGAACATGATCTCATTTACAGCAATTCTTCCTTCTTTATCACTGCGCTTCATGAGTAGCTGCGCTAGGACACCTTTTATCGATACTGAAAGCATGGTGCGAACTTGTGATTGCTGATCAGATGGGAATACATCAATCACACGGTCAATTGTCTTCACCGCATTGTTTGTGTGGAGAGTGCCGAATACAAGCATGCCTGTCTCAGCAGATGTAAGCGCGAGTGCTATTGTTTCCAAGTCACGCATCTCACCTACGAGAACTATCTCTGCATCTTCACGTAGGGAAGCTCGAAGACCATCAGCAAATGATGCACAGTTCGTAGGAACTTCACGCTGTGTGATCACGCATTGCTTGTTGTTATGTACGAATTCGATAGGCTCCTCAACAGTGATGATGTGCTTATTGTAATTCTCATTGATGTAGTCAATAATCGCGGCGAGAGTGGTAGATTTACCAGATCCAGTAGGGCCAGTCACTAGCACTAGGCCAGAGCGAATCTCTGCGAAGCGCTTGACCACAGGAGGAATACCAAGTTCTTCAAGAGTCGCAATCTTAGTAGGGATGAGACGGAATACCGCACCTAGGCCGAACTGCTGCTTAAGGTAATTACAACGAAAGCGTGATTGTTCATTCATTTCATAAGCGAAGTCGAGGTCTCCGTCCTTAAGGAATATCTCATAGCTATCCGGATCACAAATACCGGATAGATAATCGTTGATTGTTTCTGTGTCCAGAACGGGCTCATTTTCAATCGCGCGCACACCACCGTGAACACGTAGTTTAGGTGGGTAGCCCTCAGTAAGGTGTAAGTCTGAACCGCCTTGGTCGATGAGGATCTGAAATAGTCTGTCTAAGCTGTTAGCCATGATAATAAATTAAATAAATGAATGTGTTAAAATTATGATTGGAGGAATTCTCTCATGATGACTTTGTCTTCAGAGCGTCTTAGCACTTCTTCTGCAGAGGCTTTTCCTTCGATATATAGCTCTCTAAGCGAGTCATCCATCGTAGTCATTCCTATATTTTTACCAGTCTGCATGATGCCTGGAAGCATGTAGGTTTTACCATCACGAATCGTTGCTCCCACCGCTGGGGTGTTTACAAGAATTTCTAAAGCTAAGCAGCGGCCTTTGCCATCTGCAGTGGGGAGGAGCTGTTGAGAGATAATGCCTCGAAGTGACTCTGCCACCATGACGCGGATCTGATCTCGTTGCTCAATAGGGAACACATCAAGAATACGATCTAGTGTACGTGGTGCATTACCAGTGTGCAGAGTTCCTAGTACAAGGTGACCAGTCTCCGCCGCAGTGATAGCAAGCTGAATAGTTTCGAGGTTTCGCATTTCACCCACCACAATGACATCTGGATCCTCACGGAGTGCCGCGCGAAGTGCTCTAGGGAATGATTCTGAGTGTTCACCGATTTCACGCTGGGTGAGGTGACAACCTTGTGACTTATGTACAAATTCTACCGGGTCTTCCAGCGTCAGGATATGATCTTCTCTGTCTTTATTAATAAAGTCTAGCATCGCTGCCATAGTCGTAGACTTACCAGAGCCTACAGAGCCAGTCACTAGAATGAGACCATTGTGATAACGAGTGAGGGGTGTGAGGAATTCCTTTGGAAGCTTAAGATCATCCATGGTGCGGATCTCGGTATTAATAATACGGAAGACAATGCCTTTACCGAGTCTATGTCTAACGACTGAAGCTCGGAATCTTGCCTTCTCGTTTTCGTGTGCGTAGTCAGCATCACCTCGTTCGGCGAGTGCCTTGTGTCCTTTATCATCAAGAAAGGAGTCCACTAAGATGTCCATTTCCTCAGCGGTGAGGAGTTCGGCATCTTGCCATATAGGTTGTAGCTTACCGTGTCTTCTCCACGTAGGAGCAGCTCCAGTAGTAAGATGAATGTCTGAAGCGTCATGTTCAACAGCTAGGTTGAGATATACATCGACGTGATCGTAAAAGTGTTTTGTGGCCATATTTATTAAGTGAAAAATGTTATCCCAACTAGAGACAATATTATGAGGAGCTTGGCACGAAAAAAAATACAGATCTCTTTAATATTTTAAAAGCCCGGAATGATGACAAAAATAAAACAGCCGCCAAAATCTCTTCTGACGGCTGTTTTTTAAGTATTCGTGTAGTCTAATTAAAGACTGGATGGATTACGCTGCGTGCTTAGCAGCAAGCGCATCTTTTGCAAGTTGCACGATAACGTTGAATGCAGTGATGTCGTTGACCGCGAGGTCAGCAAGGATCTTACGATCTACATCTATTTTAGCTGCTTTCACGCCTTCCATGAAACGAGAGTAAGTGATATCCTGTGCACGAGAGGCAGCGGAAATACGCTGAATCCATAGGCGGCGGAATTGTCCCTTACGCTTTTTGCGGTCACGGTACTCGTACTGACGTGCTTTAATAACAGCGTCTTTTGCGTAGCGGTATAGCTTTGAACGGAAACCACGGAAGCCTTTTGCACGGAGAAGAATTCTCTTGCGGCGGGCGCGTGATGCCGGACTGTTTGTTGCTCTTGGCATTGTTCTATTTTTCTTTAACAGACTGTTTTAATCCTATCTCCCACAGTCTCGTCTGTAATATTCCAGCTGAGCTGAAAAGGCTGTGTAGAGTCTACTCGAATTGCGAGTAGGGGTGCTTGGTCAATATGGTTACCAAACGTTTCTAGTTACTGCATTAGTAAACTGTGTTCCTAGTGAAAAGGAAGTGATTCCTTAATTCTTGGAGTATCTGCTTTAGAAGCAAGACATGCTTTCCCGAGGGAACGCTTACGCTTTGAACTCTTCTTTTGGAGAAGGTGGCGTTTGCCTTGCTTGCGGCGGAGTAGTTTACCAGTACCAGTTACTTTGAAACGTTTAGCTACTGACTTACGTGTCTTGGCTTTACCTGATTTTCTGGCCATCGAAGGCGGAAACTAGAGCTTTAATACTAATTATCAAGAAAAATATGGTTATTAAATAGAGATTAATCATTTTTTCATAAATTTAAGTTGTGAACTAGCCCTTAAACGTGTTCTTTACAGGCATATGAGCGATATTTCAGATATTAAAATCAACATGCAGACATCCAAGGGTGAACTTTCTATCACAATGTATGCAAATGACACACAGGTAACATGTGCAAGCTTCCTTAACTTAGCTTCAAAAGGTTTCTATGATGGGCTAAAGTTTCACCGCGTAATTCCAGACTTCATGATCCAGGGCGGTGACCCTACTGGCTCAGGTATGGGTGGACCAGGTTACAAGTTTGAGTGTGAGTGCAAGCCACATCTCAAGCATGATAGATCAGGCATCCTGTCTATGGCAAATGCAGGACCGAATACTAATGGTTCACAGTTCTTCGTTACCCACGTACCTACTCCACATCTTGATGGGAAGCACACAGTTTTCGGTGCAGTCACTGAAGGTATGGACGTAGTGAATAATATCAGCGGTGGAGACACTATCGATAGTATTACCATCTTAGATAGTACTGATGACCTCTTCGCAGCACAGGCGGATCGTATTGCTGACTGGAATAAAGCCATCAGTTAATTAAAATATATATCAATGAGGTTCAATGTGACTAGGCTAACTTGCCGATCAGTATTGAACCTTTTTTATAAATCACTTATCCCTATTATTATCACATGAAATCATTCAAGTCAGTTATCCTAGCTTTCGCCAGTATGACCACACTTCTCGCAGCTGCTGAGCCTCCTGCTAAGCTTACTAATTTCTTTGACGCTAATAAGGAGGTGCGTGGTGAAATCGTTAAGGTAGACATGCCTGGTGAATTTATGGAGTACCGAGCGCTTCTCGCTAAAGCAGAAGCGAAAGATCCAGAGTGGTTTAAGAAACATCAAGAAAAAGCAGGAGCGGAAACACTACTTCTCCCTTACGATGCTAAACTCGGATTCTCAAAAGAAGATCATGAGAAATACAGCAAGCTATACGACCAGAGAAAATTCAAGCGTGTGGAAGGTGGGGAAGTCAGCCTCATGCTCACAGAGAACTCTGATGGCGAGTGGACTATCAATGTTTTCGCTAAGCGAAAAGGAGTCACCACTCCATTTTCTGCTCTTTCATATATAGCTAAAGACGATTCATTTAAGTCAATGAATGGAACTTTAGTTAAAATCGATGATATTAAATCACCTAAAAATAGCGTTTATGGTGAATGGAATGGTCATGAGTGGCGTTATTTTAAAGACGGCTCGATGGTTAAGACTAAGGAGAACCTAGCTTTAGGAAGAACTGGAGACAAGCGATATGGTATTCTAGTTCATTCACTACAAGAGGTCTCATCTCGCGGTTCACTACTTGCTGATAACCTCATCATCATCAGATTTGTTCCTAACAAAGTGAAAAAATAGTATCTGACATAAACCTCTCAGTGAGCGAGTCTAACCAATTTAAGAACACCAAGAATCCTAAATCGCCCTTTAACTGGCGGAAGATCTTGGTGTTTTTTGTTTTGTTGTTCCTTCTCGCTTACTTAATCTCACTCATTATCATCAATACCAGTTGGTTTAAAAATAAAATAACAAGCCAACTTCAGTCGAGATTTCCAATTCAAAACGAATGGGAGATAGGAAATATCTCTTGGATTCCCTTTGGTAAGGTGAATGCTTATGATCTCAAAACTAAATTAGGAGAAGGGGGGCTCTCTCTTGTTTCTATAAAGACAGATCCATCATGGACAACCTTATTTAAAGGAGATGTGGAACTGGAAGAAATCACGATTCAGGGAGTTCACTTAGATCTAGATTTAAAATGGCTCATAGAGCAGCAGTCGAAGTTGAGTACTCCCGTAAATAAACCTCCAGCTACGCTCAACAATAAGCAAGTTGAACTAGGAAAAAAATCCACAGAGCCCCTTAAGAATCCTGTGTCAGAAACGAACAAAAAGCAAAAAGCTGAAACTAAAAATCAAACTAAGGATAACTCAGCACCTAAAGATGCCGAACCTAAGGTAGTAGTTGAGATACCTAACAAATGGATATTAGTCGATGACCTGAAGTTCACACTTCGTGATGGTAAAACGATTATTGACCAAGTAGACGGAATTAAATTGCGGCTCCCTATTTCTGGTAAACCAACCGACGGAGAAGTTAGTTATCAATTCCACGAAAATAAATACTCTCAAAGGATTCACTGGGATGGAAAGCAGCTCAGCGCTGAAAATCTATCAGGGAAGCAGTTTGGAGTTAGTTACCAATGGAACGTTCGTTGCAGCATCAGTAATCCGGGGACTCCATTTAGCTTTAATTTAACAGCTCCGAAGCAAGCGATCAATACAAAGATCAACCAGCCCAATTATCACTGGAGTTTAAAAGCTCTTTCAGCTCAAGCAAATATAAGTCTCAGCGGAAGCCTAAAAGCTCCCTATAGCTGGCGCGGAATTATTCAAGCCAGTGCCGATGGTGTGACTATTTCTGAAGATCAGAAAACTCACAAACGCGCAGAATTCGACACGGTTAGATTCACTGGAGACCTAAACCGAGGTCTTCTGCACGTGCCCTTAGTCGAAGCACTTGGTTATGATGTTTCAATCATCGGTAATGGAGCAATTCAAAAAAATCTCTATAGTTACGGGGTGATAAGGATTATCACTCATGAGCGTTCTAGTCGTTTTTTTAATCGTGTGTACCGTGGAACCAAAGCAATTAAGATCGAAAAAAAGGAGTATCAGTTTTTCGAAAGCTTAGACACTGCTGATCGTGGTTATTGCGACCTCTATTTTGACGGTCAACTAAGTAACCTAATGATGCGTCATAACCGCAGTGACCATTGGCAAAAAGTAAAGCCCATCATCAAAAAGTTAATCAGCTTTAAAGATGAAGAGCTTAAAGAAGACGGAATTTTAGAGCTGTCAGAAGAGGGGGAGTAAATCCTGAAACAGCAGGGGGTAGCACCAAAATCAGCCCCCCCTTTTTTCCTCTATTCTGATATGTCTGGATAGCTGCCAAGGATCTTCACCATAGAGCAGTACTTAGTTAGCTTTTCGATGCCGATCGCTATTTTTTCGTCTTCACTATGGCCGGAGAGATCCACGTAGAAATTATACTCCCAGTCCTGTTGCTTTGACGGACGAGATTCAATTTTAGACATGTTGACACCGATGGAGTCAAAAATCTGTAAGACTTTAACCAGTGAACCGGGTTGATCCTTAGTGCTGAATAGAATAGAGGTCCGATCCTTGCCAGTTGGTGGGCAAGGTTTCTCGCCAATCACTAAGAATCGAGTAGTGTTTGTAGCTCGGTCTTGGATGCATTCATCAAGCATAGTCAGACCGTGCATTTCTGCTGCAAGTGGTCCGCCCATAGCCGCCGCGCCATCGGCCGCATATTTCTTAGCCAGTGATGCTGCTTTTGTTGTGGATGAAACCTCCACGAGGTCGGCTTCAGGGAAATGCTTGAGTATCCAGTTACGACACTGGCCAAATACCTGCGGGTGTGAATAAAGCGTCTTGATCTCTTCGCGTGGAATGCATGCCATAAGACCATTTTCAATACGTAATAAAATCTGGGCGCAAATCTTGAGTGAAGAATCCACAAATAGATCAAGTGTGTGTGAAACCGCACCTTCAGTGGAATTCTCAATAGGAACGACTCCGTAGTCAGCTTTGCGGCGAGCTACTTGGTCAAATACTTCAGCAAAGTTCGCCTGAGAGGAATATTCTACAGAGTGCCCAAATTTCTTAATTGCGGCTTGATGCGTCCACGTGCCAGCTGGCCCGAGATATGCAATCTTAAGATCGTCCTCGAGCGCTAATGCGCAGGACATAATCTCCCGATAAATAGCACGCACAGACTTCTCTGGTATCTTACCCTCAGCCATAGCCACGGCTTTCTGAAGAAGTAACTCTTCTCGTTCTGGAGCATAGATCTGAAGCCCCTCCTTTTTCTTAATTTCACCAACCGTGTGTACACAGTCAACACGTTGTGATAAAAGGTCTAAAAGTTGCTTGTCAATCGCATCGATCTGCTTGCGTATATCGTTTAGTGGCATTACGTAAATATGTATATAAGTTATTTAAAATAAATGAATAAAGTTTTTATTATTGTGTTATTTCCCCAGGTTTTCAAACTCATTCTGAGGCGGAGTGCCTTCATCAGAATCATTGCCTTTATCGTCTGATTCTGTGGTGGTCTCTGGCTCAGGTTCAGGTAGTTTAGCTGCTCTCAGCTCGGCTGAATTTGGCAAATCATTGATATTTTTTATGCCGAAATACTCGAAGAACAATCCTGTAGTTTCGTATAATAATGGGCGTCCAGGTAACTCGGCGCGACCACCAATGCAGATGAGCTCACGATCTAAAAGTTTCTGTAACATCCCGTCACAAGAGACTCCACGGACGGCCTCCATAGCTGCCTTAGTAATAGGCTGACGATACGCAATAATTGCTAGAGTTTCCATTGCTGGGCCACTTAAACGTTGAGGTTTTTGACCTGGGAATAATTGACGTACAAAATCAGCGTATTCAGGGTTGGTGAATATTTTCCAACCTTTAGCACGCTCAATGATAGAAAATGAGCGCCCATTTGATAGATAGCTCTGATTAAGCTCAGCAATGGCTGTGATCACTTGATTGGTAGAAGTCGAAGCCAGCTCAGACAGCCATACGGGTAAAGTCTTTGGAGATTCAGATTGCTGAGAGGTTTCTGGAGCATCTTGGGGTTTGTTTTTCTTATCCTTAGCCTTAGCCACAGATTCTTCGAGTTCGACTTGAAGAGCTTCTTCAGCTTCAGCCACGCGAGCTCTAATAAGTCGTGCAAGTTCCGCACTTGGTAAAGGTTCTTCAGATGCCACGAGGACGGCTTCAATGATTGCTGGTAAATCCATATCGCGGTCACATTAAATTTCCACGGTTCACAATGCAAGCTTGATGATTCTTAAATACGCCATGTATTTAGCTGCTATTGATAAAACCATAGAGATTCAGCTATTATACAGGCAGATACGTTCAGATGTCTCATATATTCAACCTTCCAATAAGTTCGCACAATATATGTAATGCGTCGTTTCAAGTAATGAGTGCGTATGGAGTGCGTATGAAGTGCTTCCCTATCCTCCGATGATTGTATGATTTCTTCTCAATCCGTTTTATTGAAAAAAACCATTAGCCACTTATTCAGCATGCTCATGGTTTATAAAAAATTTCTAGAGTTCTCTACCGATTACTTAGGTAACGGAAATGCTCTATTGAATGAGAATACTTCCGATTGGATTTCTGCGAGCTTTGCATCGTCTTCACGGTTCTCAAGTGCTGCGTGAATCAGATCAGCAACTCTCTCCACATCGGCTTCTTTCATTCCGCGAGTTGTTACTGCTGGAGTTCCTAGACGAATTCCACTTGGCTTGAATGGCCCAGCTGTATCGAATGGGATTGAATTTTTATTGATTGTGATTCCTACCTTATCGAGTGCGTCAGATGCTATTGCACCATCCATGCCATTTGGTCTGAGATCTACAAGCATGAGATGGTTATCAGTACCACCGGAAAC
The DNA here is from genome assembly GCA_937981665.1 of uncultured Rubritalea sp. GTDB lineage: Bacteria > Verrucomicrobiota > Verrucomicrobiia > Verrucomicrobiales > Akkermansiaceae > Rubritalea. The sequence continues at coordinate 41,137 of CALJOJ010000010.1, read as the reverse complement.
AATGCTATATCCATGCTTAGCGAGACGCGCGGCCATAGCTTGCGCATTCTTCACCACCTGAAGTGAGTATTCTTTAAAGCTAGGCTTGAGCGCCTCACCGAAGCAAACTGCCTTAGCTGCAATTACGTGCATAAGTGGTCCACCTTGGATCCCTGGAAACACTGTAGAATCTATCTTCTTAGCGTGCTCAGCCTTACAAAGAATAATTCCACCACGTGGCCCGCGCAGAGACTTATGTGTTGTGGAAGTCACGAAATCTGCGTGCGGCACTGGTGTGGGATGAACGCCAGCTGCTACAAGACCTGCGATGTGTGCCATGTCCACAAAGAGATACGCACCCACTTTTCTAGCAATCTGTCCCATTCGCTCGAAATCAATCTCACGTGGATAAGCACTTGCTCCTGTAGTGATAAGCGCTGGCTTGAGCTCGATAGCTACCTTCTCAAGAGCATCGTAATCAATACGCATGTCTTCTTCAGCCACACCGTAGTGAGTCACTTCGTAAAACTTACCTGAGAAGTTTGCCTTATGACCGTGAGTCAAGTGACCACCGTGAGCTAGATCCATTGTCAAAATTTTATCACCCGGCTTCAACACTGAGAAATATACAGCCGTATTTGCCTGTGATCCTGAGTGTGCTTGAACGTTGGCGTGATCAGCGCCGAAAAGTTCTTTTAGCCTGTCGATAGCGATCTGCTCAGCAACATCCACATGCTCACAACCACCGTACCAACGGCGACCAGGATAGCCTTCAGCATACTTATTAGTAAGTAGACTTCCCTGAGCTTCCATCACAGCCGGACTCGTGAAATTCTCTGAAGCAATCAGCTCAATGTGGCTGCGCTGTCTTTTACCTTCAGCGCTCACAGCTGCAAAAATTTCAGGGTCAGCCTGAGCAAGCGCGCTACCTGAGGACTTAAGTAGTCTAGCCTCGTGTCTACCACCTTCAAATTCTGTAGTAAGAAAAGCATCAACGATTTCTTTCACATCAGCATCAACTACATTCTTCTCGCCGAGGCAAAGAATATTAGAATCATTATGCTCACGGGAAGTCTTAGCTTCACATGCTGTACGCACATTTACTGCGCGTACACCCACGAAGCGATTCGCTGACATACATACGCCAACACCAGAAGTGCAGACGAGAATCCCTTTGCAGAATGAACCATTCGCTACTTCCTCAGAAACGGCATTAGCATAATCTGCGTAATCCACAGAATCCGTGCTATTGGTTCCGTAGTCAGTCACTTCGTGACCTAACTCTGCTAGATATTTAGCAATCTTATCTTTAAGTTGAACGCCGCCATGGTCGGCACCTAATGCTACACGTAATGTTGAGTCACTCATAATCTGTGCAATTCCTATGCCATGCTCGTGCTAAATAGTCAAACGCCAAACAATGTAGGATAGGAGAAAATATGGCTATTTATCAGAGCCCTTATATTTAGGTGATAAGTGAACGTTGCCAACATAGTTTTTTTGAATTCCTCCTTATTACCACTTTTGCTATTTATCTAGCAGATTTAACAGTCGTTCACGATCCGCTTTTTTGAGACTTTGAACGACTAGTCTTAATGAATGATGGACGAGCTGTTCTATCAGCTCACTTGCTAATGAGTCATCAAGGGTAATGGTATTCCAGTGTTTCTTATTCATGTGATAACCTGGTAGGACGGCTGCGTGCTCACCTCGTAGCTCTTCTGCCCATTCTGGATCACACTTGAGGTTTACCCTTGCAGGGAAATCATCGGGATTCGTAGCGGCGAACATTTTACCACAGACTTTATAGACGAGAACATCAGGAGTGAACGGAGTGGTCTCTTCCACTTCCGGATAGGTCATGCACAACTTGATTACTTGTTCTAAATTCATATTTACTCACCTCCTATTCAAGCTCGGATTTATCGAGCGTGTTTTTTCTTCGCTGGACAGCCTTCACCATGACTCCATCAACAGGTCCGACGAGCCATGCCAAAAGGAATAATAGCGTACCGGCGATCACTACACCAGCGGATTCCTTGCCATTGAAATAAACACTGATGTAAATCCCCGCGATCGATGAAATCAGTGCGTGAACTGCAGATAAGACCAGCATTAGTTTCAGTCGATGAGTACAGAGATACGCTGTTGCTCCAGGTAAGATCAAAAGAGCGATCACCAGAATAGCTCCCACTGCCTCAAACGCAGCCACCACCACAACAGACAAGACCGCCATTAATGCGTAATGTACTACACCTGGCTTATAACCAAATGATGCGGCTAATCCAGAATCAAAGGAACTCAAGGTAAGTGTCCGATAAAACACAGTGATTAAAATGACGGTAGCAATAGCCACAATACCAGCGGGAATCAGTGCATCGGGAACATCAGCACCGAACATGGAAACGATCTTCGCATACGCGACATGTGAAACATCCCCTTCTAAAACGCAGTCTTGGTCAAGGTGAACTTTATCTCCAACAAGGAAACGAATGAGCACCAAGCCGAGAGCAAATAATGAAGTGAAGGCGATACCAATTGCTGAGTCTTGCTTGATTCTAGTCCGCCGATGAATCTGTTCAATCAAGACTGTGACTAAGACACCTGCAACAGCAGCCCCAACGAGTAGCCATGGTGAAGAAAGATCTCCCACAAAGGCAAATGCAACCACAATACCAGGCAAGGCACTGTGTGAAATAGCATCACCCACTAGCGACATTCTACGCAGGATGAGGTAAACACCCAGAAGCGCACAAGGAAGCGCCACAAAAAAGCACATCATCATCATCCACCCCCAAGGGTTCCAGCTAAGCATTGCAAGTTCCATATTAGTAGCCAGTGCCCTCCTGCTTTCCTATGGTTTTTTCCATCGTCAGAGTAGCCTCTAGACTTGGGATTGGTTTTCCGTGTGGGTCGAATTCAGGGAAGTTAAGATCACGCTCTAGCTTACGAACCGTATCTGCACCAAGTACGTGCTCTATTTTTTCTGCATCATCATGCACATGATCAGCGGCGTAGTCCGCCTGATCTGTTAGATATAATTCCCAAAGTCGGTGGTTTCTGACAATTTCAGTCGCTCTTCTCCAGCCAGGGGAAGTAAGGTAAATAGCAGTCTTCCCTTCCTCCCATGTCGCCTCATCATTATCTACCAGATCTTTGCCATCCTTGAGGACATCTTCTATAGATAGCTTGCGTACTTCTGCGAGCTGCTCGACGCCAACTCCAGCCACTTTAAACCCTTCACCTTCGAGAATACGGTAAATCGACTTCAATGTGTTCTCACGATGCACCCTGGATTTTCTTCCTGCGTGGCGGAGAAACTTAGCTAGCACACCGTGCCTAGGTGCGAATAGGTAAATAAGAGCAAAGATAAATGAAGCGAGTAAAGTAATTACCGGACCCGTTTGAAGTCTATTATCAAGGCCTGAAATCCACCAGCCACCGACTGCTGCAAACACTCCAATCAAGACAGATAGCCCCATCATCTTCTGGATTCTATCCGTGAGTAAGTACGCTGTGGCTGCTGGAGTGATAAGCATCGCGGATACAAGAATCACCCCTACTGCCTGCATCGCCACGACAACAGCGAAGGCTAATAGACCAAAGAATAGCGCATTTAAAAATCTAACAGGATACCCTAAACCGATCGCGAACCCCTCATCAAAACTAAGCACACGGAATGGTCTTAGGAAAATAAAAATCAACGTCGTTACAGCAGCTGTAGCTCCTGTCATCATCCATAGATCACCATCAGCAATAGTAGTCAAATCACCAAATAAATAGCCCTTTACTCCAGCTAGCTGTTGAGTCGAATTCCAAAACACCCCAAAGGCAAAGAATGATGCTAAAACAATACCTAGCGCAGCATCTGACTTCAGCCGTGTACTACTAACAATAGCTCGAACAACAACGACGCCAAATAACCCAGCTACTAAAGCACAGAGAAAAATCATCCACGGGTTACGATCTGGTGACCAGATAAAGCCTGCTACTACTCCGGGAAATACCGCGTGAGAAATAGCATCGCCAACGAGTGCTACACGTCTGACAACTACAAAACAACCTAACAATCCACAGCAGAAACCTACACAAATAGCTGCAATCGGAGCCTTCTGCCCGAGCGTCAATGCGAGGTAGTGAAATAGATCTAGGCTCATTACGGGTTATTGATAATGACTAGCTTCAGGGAGATTAGCAGCCTGACCAGCCACTTCATCGAGAATAGTAAGTCTACCTCCATACGTCTTCTGCAGGAGCTCAGTCGTGTACGTGTCTTCTGTCTTTCCATAGGCAACAAGGCGCATATTCAATAACAGCAGATGGTCAAAGTAATCTCGCGCAGTTTGAAGATCATGATGCACTACGAGAACAGTCTTCCCCTTCTCACGCATTTCTTTTAAAAGAGTGATGATAGTAGCCTCGGTAGCAGCATCCACACCAGTGAAAGGCTCATCCATGAAATATAAATCGCTATCCTGCGCTATTGCACGAGCTAAAAAAACGCGTTGCTGCTGACCGCCAGATAAATTTCCTATCTGACGTTTTGCATAAGGAAGCATACCTACTTTATCGAGAGCCTCGGAGGCGATGAATTTCTCCTTTTTACCAGCTCTGCGGAATAGCCCAAGTTTACCATAGGTGCCCATGAGTGCTACATCCATCACGGTAACCGGGAAGTCCCAGTCAACACTCTCTCGCTGGGGTACATAACCGACACGATGAAGATTCTCTTGGATAGGCTTGCCAAAAACTTTCGTCCAGCCGCCTGAAGTTGGGATTACTCCCATAATAGACTTAATGAGCGAAGATTTCCCAGCTCCGTTAGGACCGATAATCCCCACAAGACTACCCTCTTCTACTTCGACATCTACTCCATAAAGAACAGGTCGCTTATGATAAGTAACAGTTAGGTCATGAGTTTCTAGAGCGATCATAGCAGATTACTGTGGGTGTCATTTAGGTTATTTAAGTCCATCAACTACCAGATTTACGTTGTGCTTAATCATGCCAATATAAGTCCCTATATCGTAAGTTTCACCATGAGCAGTCTCCATGTCACCACGTTTACCACAAGCATCCGCAAAAAGCTCGTGCTCCGAAACAGTAGTGCCTGCATCTTGCGCGATTGCTTTGACTCCTTTACGATTAGCCGCGCTTTCAGGGAAGATCATTTTGATTTCCTTTTCTTTAATAAAATCTACTAGTTCAGCTACTTTCTTAGGCCCACCCTTATCACCAGGAGCTAGACCATTGATGGCGCGCACCTCAATGTCGAATGCTTTAGAAAAGTACATAAATGCATCATGACTCGTGACTAAATAACGTTGCTCCGCAGGGATCTCTCCAATACGAGATTTCACCCAGGTATTCAGAGCTGCTAGCTCTTCACGATAGGCTGCCCCACGAGAGCTGTATCTGGATTCGTTAGCTGGGTCTTTCTTACTAAGAACATCAACTACCACTGTAATTGTTTTAGCCCATAGTAGAGGGTCGCCCCATACGTGAGGATCTGCATACTTCGTATTCTCTTCAGACGGCTGGATGAGCGCATCTTGATTGAGTTTCTTCGTGACAGCATGCGCATTTTCGAGGTTTTCTAATTTCCTCTGAAGAGTAGCCTCAAGGTGGAGACCATTATAGAAAATGAGGTCAGCAGTAGTCATCGCTGTGACATCAGAAGCGCGCTGTGTATAGCTATGCGGGTCAATACCGTCAGCCATCATCCCGTAAATTTCTACATCTTCACCACCGATGATGTGCACGAGATCTTGAATCATCGTAGTAGTAGCAGTCACACGTAGCTTGCCGCCAGTCTCAAATGGCTCAGTAGATCTCCAGACGGTTTTTTCACTACAGTTTGTGAGGAGAAACACAGCTAAAAATATTGTTGTTATACGGAATATAAAACTCTTCATGTCATGCACATAGCGCTGGATTGGTAAAGTGTCAACAGAAAACTTAGCCTTGGCTAAGTTTTCTTAAGGAGGCAAAAAAGGTGACCTCAAATGAATGAGGAAGCTTGTGTAATAAAACTTAAGGCAACCTCCAGCAACTAGCAGGTGAAAAAGTAGTGAAATGATCTTATCAAGCATGAATTCTCTGAGGTAAACCTAGCTCAACAGTGTTACCATCTATAAAGGTGACGTTTCTAGGTTGATTTCCGTGGCGATAGATTGCATTGGCTATTTCATCACCATTGAGAGTCTTTAAGTCTATCTTGATGTTGGTGTTCTCTAGCGGTGCTGTTTTCCAAGGCTGATGATCTACCCGGAACGCATAAGCTTTATCTCCCACTTTCTTAAAAGCCCAAAAATTATCGCCAATGAATGCTTCTTCTGTACCATCTTGCCAATCTCTTAATTGTTCTTTGATCTCTCCTCCAAGATTATTCCCGTCACCCCATTGGTAATTAATCTTTAGGCAGGCAGACTCCCCATAACGAGTGACTTCTACGGGCTGAACATGGAAGTTTTCACGGAACAGTGTTCTGGCTATTAATGCAGGAATACGATTAGGGGTGATTTCCTTGATAAAAACCACTCCTCTGCGCATCTCGCCGTCGTGTACTCCCTTCACATAAATTCGTATATTTATCTCTGGGAAATCACGATAAAATGGCATTTTCACTCCGATCAATCTCGTGTCTTTAAAGCGAAAAGCTACTACAGTAGCTAATGCTTTACCTTGAAATAGATCTATCTCAAATCCAGCGGGAACGTATTCCTGTATAGCTTCTGCGTCAATCTCATAGGTGGCCATTATCAGATCCTGCCAACATGTTTTAATTAATTTTATTTTCATGATTTGAATCTATACTTTCAGTAAATACTGAAAGATTGATATTGTAAATAAAATAGTAGATGAGCTTGTGAAAAATTTCACATGATGGCTTTGACATAATCTATATATAAGCTTATACGCACAGCATGACTGCAAAACGCATCCTCGTATCCGATCCAATCTCCGAAAAAGGAGTAGACGCAATAAACGCGCATCCTGATCTAACAGCCGATTTCAAAACAGGCCTTAGCCCTGAAGAACTCATCGCCATCATTGGAGAATATGACGGCCTTGTTGTCCGTTCTCAAACTAAAGTAACTCGTGAAGTTCTTGCTGCTGCTACAAATCTCAAAGTCATCGGCAGAGCTGGCGTGGGCGTCGACAACATCGACCGCGATGCAGCTACTGACCACGGCGTGATCGTAATGAACACTCCTACTGGTAACACTATTTCTACTGCTGAGCTAGCGTTCACACTCATGCTCTCAACAGCGCGTAACATCGCTCACGGTCATAACGGTGTAATCACTGGTGACTTCCCTGCTGCAAGAAAAGCCTTCAAAGGGATCGAAATCAATGAGAAGCGTCTTGCTGTGATCGGTATGGGCCGCATTGGTTCTGAGTTCGCTAAGCGTGCACAAGCTTTCAACATGACTGTTGTTGCATTTGACCCATTCCTCACCCCTGCTCGCGCTGAGCAGCTTAAGGTGGAACTAGCTGAAACACCAGCAGCAGCCCTTACAGGTGCAGATGTTGTCACGCTTCATGTGCCTCTCACTGATGACACCAAACACATTCTCAATGCTGAGCGCCTTGCTCTAATGAATAAAGGAGCTATCGTAGTGAACTGTGCGCGTGGTGGACTTATCGACGAAGTAGCTCTTAAAGCAGCGATCGACGCTGGTCACATCGCTGGTTGTGGACTAGACGTATACGAAGTAGAGCCACCAGCTGCAGATCACCCCCTCTTCTCACTTGGTAAGCACACCGCTTTCACTCCACACCTCGGAGCTTCTACGAATGAAGCTCAGGAAAATGTAGGAATCCAGGTAGCTGAGCAAGTAAGAGATTTTCTCACTACTGGTGAGATCATTAATGCGATCAATATGCCATCACTCGATGCAGCTGCTCTTGAAGAAGTAGGTCACTATCTTGACCTATCATCTTCACTAGGTAAGTTCCTTGCTAAACTAGGACCAGTGAACCCAGATCAACTTCGCATTTCATACCATGGCGGTATCGCTGAGAAGGATACGGCACTCATCTCACGCACAGCTCTCACCGGCTACCTAGAGGCAGCTCGTCCTGACGGTCAGGTAAACATTGTTAACTCTACAGCAGTAGCTAAAGAACTAGGACTCAATCTATCTGAGTCCACTATCAATGCTTCTACAGAATACTCTGAACTCATCATCGTGGAACTCATCAAGGGTGACGAAAAGTACCGCCTTGCAGGAACAATCATTGGTAAGTCAGCGCGCATTGTAGAGATCGATAAGCTCTTTGTTGATATCAACATCAAAGGTAAGTTCCTCATCGTAAAGAACGACGACTCTCCAGGAGTTGTAGGTCACGTAGGTTCAATCCTAGGCAAGCATGATATAAACATCGCTAACCTCTCACTCGCTCGTAACAAGTCAGAAGGTAATGCTCTCACAGTGATCGAACTCGACTCCACACCATGTGAAAATGTAATGGGTGAACTCGCAGGATTCACAGGAATCATCGATGTGAAAGTAATCGAAGTCTAGAGCTATAGACAGTATTCAATTTTATAACTAAGCGCAGGTGATCGATTCGCCTGCGCTTTTTTTACGTTGGAAATTCTGGAGTCCTACATCTAAAAGAACTCTATCTATGTCAATCACTCATAGAGCTTTGATAGATGAAACTCATCAGAGCTTATTCAATGAATGGCTAAAACTAGTAAAAAAAGATTGCAACAATACATAATGAATACTAGCTTCCAACCGCTGACAGGTAACACTGTCATCAATATAAGTGCAGGATTAGCTCAGTTGGTAGAGCAGTACCTTGACATGGTAAAGGTCACTGGTTCAAGTCCAGTATCTTGCACCATCATTTTCCAATATTAAGGGCTTACGATAATTCGTAAGTCCTTAATTATTTCCCCTATTGCGGTTGCATGACTGGAGACTCTAAGAACACCTTAAACTATATACTTTTTATGTCATTCAAGCTCAACGAACGTCTCGCCAAAGGAGGTCATGACTTTGGCATGCTGGGAATCTGTAGGATCTTGTTAAAAGATAATGCTATTTTTCCATGGTTCGTTATTATCCCAGAGGTGGATGAAACTATCACTGAGATTCATCAACTCAGTGATGAGGATTACGTATCAGTATCCACCACTATCCGCCAGGTTTCGGGGTTCGTGGATCAGTATTCCCAGCCAGATAAAGTCAATGTAGGAGCTATTGGTAACATTGTACGCCAGCTCCATATTCACATCATAGCTCGATTCGAAAACGACCTAGCATGGCCAGGTGTAGTCTGGGGCTGCAAGGAAAAGAAACCGTATCTTGAGGTCGATGTACTAAAAATTCAAGAGGCATTTAAGAAAAGTCTCCACCCTAAGTAAAGGGGACTTCTGGAAGCTAGCGATCTTAAAGCAAAAGAATAAAACAAGTAGAGCAAGACGCATATTTGAAAGGGATAAGTATCTCTTTCAAATATGGAACACAGCTATACGTAGGTTTATGCTTTTGCCCGAAGGGTCGTATTTTCAAGATACAAGCTTTGCTAGCAAACTTTCAAATCTAATAACAAAATTAGCAATATCGGGAGTTTTCAGAAGTTCCCTAAATGCATTTCGTGTTTAAATTCTAACTGGCATTGATGGTTCTCAGTAGAAAAATCAAATCAATCCAAGTTCTATAAATCATTTTTCTCCATATTTTAGTGTTTTACACTTCCCTAGTTGGGTAAATGATATTTCACTGCACACATCATGTCTAAAGATCATATCGATGTAAATTATCTGGCAAACTTAGCCCGTCTAAATCTCACTGAAGAAGAATCCATAACCTTCCAGAGACAAATCGAAGATATCCTTGGCTATATTAATAAGCTGGAGGAACTGGATATTGATGGCATCGAGCCAACAGCACACGCTTCACCGGTATTTGACCGTGTCCGCGAGGATGTCACTAAGCCAAGTTTAGAACGCGATGCTTTCCTAAACATCGCACCTAGTGTGAGTAATGATCAGCTCAAGGTTCCTAAAGTCATCGAAGAACTCTAATTTTTCTAGCATCAACCATTTCCAACTACTATGAGCCTAGCTTCACTTTCTATTACAGCACTCCGTACACAGCTTACCGCTGGCGAGATCACTCCTGTTCAGATCATTGACGATATCGAGAAAGCCATTCTCGCGAATGATTCTGAGATTAATGCGTACCTGAGTTACGACTTTGATAAAGCCAGAGAAATGGCAGCTAATGCTGACCTCTCTCTCCCGCTGGGTGGAATCCCAATCGGTATTAAAGATAACATAAATACTCTCGGTGAGCCACTCACCTGTGCATCTCAGTTCCTAGCAGATTCCTACATTGCGCCATATGATGCTACGGTGATCACAAAGCTCAAGGCAGCTGGAGCGATACCGTTAGGAAGACTTAATATGGATGAATTCGCCATGGGGTCTACCACTGGAAATTCCTCTATTAAGCGTACTAATAATCCACACGACCTGGACCGCGTACCAGGTGGTTCATCTGGTGGTTCTGCTGCAGCAGTAGCGGCTAATATGGCGATCGCTACACTAGGTTCTGACACTGGTGGCTCTATCAGGCAACCTGCTTCTCACTGTGGTATTGTTGGGCTCAAGCCATCCTACGGACGTGTTTCACGATACGGACTCGTAGCATTTGCTTCTTCATTAGATCAGATCGGACCATGCACGAAGTCAGTAGCTGATGCAGCTCTACTTCTCAATGCGATCAGTGGTGTGGATGAGATGGACAGTACATCACTAGATGTCGAACCAATTGATTTCACAGCAAATCTAAATAAAGGTGTAGCTGGACTCAAGCTAGGTATCCCGAAAGAATATTTTACTGATGGAATGGATGCAAATGTCCGTGAAAAAGTCAAAGCAGCCATCGATCAACTCAAAGCTGCGGGTGCAGAGATAGTAGATATTTCACTCCCACACACTGAGTATGCAGTAGCTACTTATTACATTATTGCTCCAGCAGAAGCATCATCTAATTTATCACGTTTTGATGGGATTCGTTACGGAAACCGTGCTGAACAGAATGGTAATCTCATTGATCTCTACAAAGACTCGCGCTCAGCAGGCTTCGGCTCAGAGGTGAAGCGTAGAATCATTCTAGGTACATACGCCCTATCTTCTGGATACGATCACAAGTATTACAATAAAGCGCAAAAGGTTCGTACTCTTATCCGCAAAGACTTCACTGATGCATTTGAGCATGTGGATGCTATTCTTACACCAGTCTGCCCCCATGCTGCACCGAAGCATGGGGAGAATAGTGATGACCCGCTTAAGGAGTACCTTGAAGACATCTGCACCATCGCTGCTAACCTAGCAGGCATACCTGGAATCTCCGTTTCCGTGGGCAAAGTTTCTGCCGATGAACATTCTGAGGAGAAACTCCCAGTGGGGCTTCAGATACTAGGGCCAGAGCTCGGTGAAGAAGTTATCCTTCAGGTGGCTCAGCAGTTAGAAGAGGTTTAATGTTTCTAAACTATTAAAACTTTTATTATTAATAAAAATACTAATAGGTTTCTGTTGACGATAGATTGTGATTAAGTTATTAATCGTTAATAACATTCACTTATATTATGAAATCTAAAAAAAATCTAACACGTTTTACATACGAGACTACAGCTTTTCAGGGATGGAGATTATGCCTCAGTCGTAGCGGTACTACATTCACAAAATATTTTTCAGATAAGGAGTATGGTGGTGAACGTAAAGCTCTCAAAGCGGCTGAAACAGCAAGAGTAGACCTAGCTGAACTGTTAGACAATTCAAGAAGAGTAAACGGTAAACTCAGTCAGACTACTCAAAACAAAGCCAAGAAACTCCTTAAAAACGCATAGTTCTTAAATAACATCTAAAATCATTTTATATACAGAACTCTAGATCTAATCATTTAGAGTTCTTCTGAGTATTAGAGACTTGATCAAGCTTCAAGCTAGTAACATCGCTCACACATTTTTTCAGTATGTTCTTCTATGCTTGTTTCACTCATAGCCATGGTGGGCGTAGAATGTCCTGATTTATGAGGCAACGGGAGCTATTCTCGGCAAGACTAGATTTTTTTTGGCGTCCGCTTCAATGAGGCAACACGAGTTATAGTGAAAGCATATCTTTATCTATCATAAAGCGCGTGATGGTATACCCAAAGTAGAACGTGAGTAGGACTACTCCCTCTATCTTGCTGAGTCTTCCCCTGCTCCACATCATTGGGAGAACCATCGCAATAATAGCTAACATCACTCCCATATCCATCCAGTTGATATTTTCAGCAGCCAGAGGCATCACCATAGCGGTGATACCAATTACCGCGAGTATATTGAAAATACATGAGCCAACTGCATTCCCCGTGATGATATCTCCTTCTCCTTTTCTAGATGCGACAATAGATGTCGCGAGCTCTGGCAATGATGTACCAAAGGCTAACAAAATGAGACCGATAATAGCCTCTGAAACACCTAATGATGAAGCAACAACCGATCCGTGCTCGACCAACCAACCTGAACCGTATTTAAGCATCGCTAAGCCCGCTATAATAGCCACAACACTCATTAGCATGGCAGATGCTCCTGAGTTTTTTGCTTTTTCAATCTCTTCTGGAGTCATTTCAAGGGCATCATCTACGGTGATCTCTCCTTTAGACATACGAAGGCTAGAAATCACATAAATCATCACTCCTGCGAATAGTGCGCTACCCTCCCAGAGAGCTATCTCTCTATCGATCAACATAAGAACAAAAACAATACTAGCGACTAATAAAATAGGAACCTCACGGCGGATGATCTGACGATGGATTTTAATAGGTCGGATCAATGCCCCCACACCCAAGATGAGCGCTATGTTACAGATATTGGATCCGATGATAGTTCCGAATGCTTGATCTGGGCTTCCATTCGCATTCGCATCTAGGCAAACTAACAGTTCTGGAGCACTGGTGCCAAAGGCTACCACTGTTAGGCCGACTACGAGTGGCGAGACTCCGAACTTCAGTGAGATCTCTGACGCGCCTTTTACTAGAAATTCTGCACCATAAAATAATGCTACGAAGCCAGCTAAAATGTATAAATAATGCTCAATCATGGGTACAAATCATTAGGTAAAGCACGACGGGCAATCTGGCGACTATTTTCTCATAGAGAATCTTTTTTTAAAGTGGTATCATTTAAACTAGCGCATCACTGATTTAGACATTAGATTACTCATAACAAAGGATAACTCAATGGTAACACTTACAGATAACGCAGCAAAGGAACTCAATAACATCATTCTCAATAAAGCTGATGGGAGTGGAATGGGGCTCAGACTCTCAGTCTCCAAAGGCGGTTGTGCTGGGATGCAGTATGTGATGCAGGTAGAAGCCGCGCAAGTCGACGATCAAGTTATCGAGAAAAATGGAGCAAAAGTCTATCTTTCTCCAGATAGTTTCGATTACCTCAGAGGCTGTGAAGTTTATTACGAATATGGACTCACTGATTCAGGCTTTAAGATACGTAATCCGAATGCAACAAGGTCATGCGGGTGCGGTACTTCATTTGAGGCTAAAGGCGAAGAAGGTACTTACGATCCTGCAAATGAGTGTAAGTAATCTGCTAATGCTCTGAACTGATTTTTTTATTTATCTCTAATTCCTAATTTTGAAAAAGAAGAAACAGGAAACCTGGGTCACCCGTATAGTGGAGCGCAAGCCCTCCTACTTTTGGTGGACGCTTACTTTACTGATGTGCTTTTGCCTTGTTGCATTTAGTTGGATGAAAATCCCGCCCATTTTTGCTAACCCCCATGAAGCACTAAACTACAAGATGCTCGATAGTATCAAGCGCTTGGAACCAATTAAAGAATTTAGTGCGCTTGCACCTCCAGGTGGCGACATTGCTAATATTGAAAATTTATATTCCAAGTTTGGTTCACTTAGTTCTCAAGAACTTGACCTGCTCAACAAGCAACTACTCAAGAACTACGTCACTAACTACAAGCAACAAACACTGAATACATATATCTGCGGAGATTTCCGTGTGATTAAAACACGTGTACTCAATGAGGATGATCGGTTTCAAAACGGGATAGTGATTAAAGCTGAAGCCATGCATAGAGCTAGTGAATATACTGATCCTCAGCCATTTCCTGTGTGGATAGAGATCATTCTGCCTAACGCGCCAGCGAGTGCTGCGGACGATATTATTAAAGGAGACTTATTAGAGATTAATAAAAATCCGTTTTTCTCATCAGTCCTCTTCGTTCAGAGGATTCTTCGTGATGATAATGATCATATCATGAGCTTCACTGTGATTCCGCTTGTTTACGAGTCCCCGTGGACACCGCCAAGAGATGCAGAAAAATTCAATTTCAAGGCCCCAAAAAAACTCAATATGAGTGCACCATTACCAACTTTCAAACTCTAGATAAAAACGATAATGAAACTTATTTCATGGAATGTGAATGGCATTAGAGCTGTTCTTAAAAAAGACTTCGCTGAATGGTTCGCTACAGAGAGACCAGATATCCTCTGCCTTCAGGAAACTAAGGCTAAACCTGAACAAGTGGAACTCCCCTTAGAATTTGCTGGTTACCATCAGTACTGGAACTCTGCTGAGAAGCCAGGTTATTCAGGCACTCTAATCCTTACTAAGGAAAAGCCTATCAACGTTGTAAATGGTATTAACATCGAGGAGCACGATAAAGAAGGTCGCGTCATCACCGCGGAATACCCAGATTATTTCCTGGTCACCGTTTATACGCCGAATGCACAGAATGGATTAGCTAGATTAGATTATCGTCTGAGATGGGATCGTGATTTTCTTGCTTATGTAAAAAACCTTGAGGATTCTAAACCAGTGATTTTCTGTGGTGACCTTAACGTAGCTCATCAAGAAATAGATCTAGCCCGCCCCAAGGGAAATCATAAGAATCCAGGGTTTTCGCCACAAGAGCGCGAATCATTCGACAATATCATCGCTGCTAACTTCACTGACACGTTTAGACATTTTCAGCCAGAAACAACCGAAGCATACAGCTGGTGGAGTTACCGAGCTGGCGCACGAGCTAGAAACGTAGGGTGGCGTATTGACTACTTCTGTGTTTCTAATTCACTTACTGAGTCACTCAAGAACGCTTGGATACTTCCGGAAGTGCTAGGATCTGATCATTGCCCGGTAGCAATAGAGCTATAATCATTAAAGTATTTTAACATGGCTAATATCCCAGAAGAGTTTCATTCATTAGAGACAAGTGAAACATTCAAAAACTGTTGTGATTGTGGATGCGAGTTACTCGACTCCGCACAAATGTACATGATTCAAAAATGCTTTTCTAATGGTGAGTGCGTTATGGAGTTTGCTCTCTGTGATAAATGCAAAGAAGTTCTTGATGGTCAAATCTCCTCTGAATCCAAGGAAGCGATCTATGATTTCCTTTTTGATAACACAGATATCAACGAGCAAAAAGAGCATCAGACTCAAGCTGATGCGATGTTGCAAATCAAAGAATGCTTCACGTGTAGTAAAAAAATGTGTGACTGCAAAAGCTATACATATTCTGGCCTTTTTGTAGGCACGCACCTTATACCAGGACCTCTGCCAATCATGATCTGTGAAGACTGCCAAGAGGTCATCGCTGAAAACATGTCAGATCATACCAGAGATGTAAAAAATAAATTCTACGAAGAAAACTTCCCGGGTCCTCCAAGTGAAGTACACCTCCCCGATTCAAAGCCAGTCTTCTTGTAGGACACCTGTTCTAGTTTTATGTTAACAGGCTAACTATTTGAGCCGTTAATAATCTCAGGAAGCTTTTCGAGTGGAATTAATCTTTCGAGAATAGCGTCTCTACCCATCGTCTTTAAGTCCATTGCTGGGATAGCATTACGAAGGTCAAAATTACCTGATTGAGTCCTTCTGAGTTCTGAAAGGTGCGCTCCACAACCAAGTTGATCACCTATATCATAAGCGTAAGTTCTCACGTAAAAACCTTTAGTACAGTATACTGTGAAATTAACACAAGGTAGATCTACTGAGTGGATTTCATTTGCGCTAACTGTTACTGCCCGTGGTGCTCGCTCAACTACTTTGCCTTGTCTAGCAAGCTTGTAGAGGCGAACTCCATCCTTCTTAATCGCGGAGACCATAGGTGGAATCTGCTCAAAATCACCAAGAAAACTATCGAATGCTTGTTTGATATCTGCATCACTAAAATCAGGTACTATTTTCTCTTCCACTACATCACCATCGGCGTCCTGAGAGTCAGTGGTCACTCCTAGAGTTAGTGTGCCCTCATACACCTTATTCTCAGCCATTAGCTTATCTTGTAGTTTCGTAGCTCTATTAATAAGAAGCATAAGAACACCAGTCGCCATGGGATCTAATGTACCACAATGACCAATTTTTTTAATCTTCAAAGCCCCGCGAGCAATCGCTACAACATCATGAGATGTCATATTCTGCGCTTTATCAATCACGAGGACACCACTGGGTAAAGTATCTGGGTGTGGATGTTTTGACTGCATAATGAGATTATTAAAGATGCTTGATTACCTCGGCAATCACTGCTTCACGAGCTCTCTCTATAGGGCCATCCATTCTAATGCCAGCTGCCTTAGCGTGGCCACCGCCACCAAAGATCTGAGCGACTTCACAAGCGTCTATTGAGCCAACCTTAGAGCGGATGCTCACACGGATCGCATCAGTCTCAACGAGCTCTTCGAAGAAGAGAGCGACACATACTCCCTCAATACTGCGAATCATATCGATAAGATCTTCACTATCTTCAGCCTTAAGATTAAGTTCACTTTTTACTGATTTAAGTAGCTGCCAATCTGCAACCGCGCCTTCAGCAGAGAGCTCAAGAGTATTGAGAAGTTCACGAGTGAGTGCTATTCTTCTATATGGAAAACTATCATAAGTGAGCTCATTGATTTTACCTGTATCAACTCCGCGCCTAACAAGATCTGCAGCCATTTCATAAGTAGCAGCCGTAGTGCCTGAGTACTGGAATGAACCCGTGTCAGTAGATACTGCAACATAAATTGAATCTCTTGCTTCGTCTGTAAATGGTAGATCATTCTCAGTGATTAGATTATATAAAATCTGACCCGTTGCTGGTGAAGTAGAATCCACATGATTTAAGTCCCCGTATGATGGGTTTGACTTGTGGTGATCGATATTGATCCACAAGCTAGCTTTCCCAGCCATAGCGAGAGATTTATCACCTAATCTAGGCTTGTTAGCACAGTCAACTGCGATCGCTACCTCTATATCTAACACTTCGCCAGTAGCTTGGGAAACTTTATCTGAACCAGGTAAAAACGCTAAGTTATCAGGAACGCCATCTTCATTCACATAAGTGACTGTCTTCCCCATCGCTTCCAATGTGGAGCCGATAGCAATAGTGGAGCCAATAGCATCTCCATCTGGTCTGATGTGACTGAGGATAATGAAACGGTCATATTGCTTGATAGTATTCGCTATTTCTTCAAGAGTATTCATAATTATATTTTCAATGAGGCTTAAAATTTAGTAAAAGAAGGATGATTAGTTTCTCTCTTCATTAAGAGCTTGAACTTTAGCTTCCACAGCCTTTTTAAGGATAATTTCATTTTCAGCCTCTGTATCTTTGGTTTCCTTACTGATGGCGACAGCAACCCAGCGGAAGTCAGAGCTATTATCCATAGCTACCTTAAGAAGCATAGTAAGAGGGACAGCCATCAACATCCCGATTGGTCCCCAAACCCATCCCCAAAAGATAACGGAGAGCAGGACAACCACTGTGGATATACCAAAACGTCTCCCGAGTAGAGTAGGCTCAAGAAAGTTCCCAAGGACGCCATTAATAAGTAAATATCCGCCACCGATAATCGCAGCATCGGGAATACTTCCATTATTTAAAAGCGATAATAGCACAGGTGGAATTCCAGCTATTACTGAACCAACAGCTGGGATAAAATTTAAAGCGAAGGCTAATATTCCCCACAGCAGGGCAAATTCTAGACCCATTTGCCAACAAAGAATACCAGCTAGTAAACCAGTCGCCATGCTAATAAGCGTCTTGATACCAAGGTACTTTTGGATATCGCGTGTTGCACTTAGCATTCTCTGCAAGTTCGGTCCCTGAGCATCACAGATAGCATTGAATCTTCTGCCGAACATACGCGCCTCACTCAGCATAAAGACAGTGAGCAATATAACGACAAACGATCTAGCAATAATTGCAAGTAATTGATTCAATGCATTTCGAATCCAATCCAAAATATTTTCACTACTTAGTGTGTCTTTAAAGACTTCGCCAAGAGCTTTAAGTCCCTCTCCGGATTCGATTACAGGTGAGCTTTCTATTGAGCTGATCACTTCCGAGTTGTTGACTTCTTCTTCTGCGCCAGCTAGAGATGCGTCAGTCATCGCAGTAGCAGCGCTGGCTATTGATTCACCATTACTAGCATTATTTGGAGCTGTAGAATCATTCGTATTTACATCATCTGGTTCTGGCGCTTCAGGGTCTGTTTCCACAGGTTCAGATGCAGCTTCACCAGTTAGCAGGCCCCACTTATCGTAATATTCTGAGGTGAACTCAATAAGTTGGTCAGTGCGCTGTTCAGTGAGAAGTTTGTATTTGGACTCCCACTTACTTTGGAACTCTGTAATCAAAACGATACCAAGAAATACCACACCTGTGAGGAATGCGAAGTCCACAATTACCGTGATAAGAACAGCGAGCACTCTAGGGACTTTATGCTCTCTAAGCCAACTTGTGATAGGGAAACTGATGGTAGCGATGAAGAATGCTAAGAGAATAGGCAAGATAAAGTCAGCAGCATACTTCATGCCACCAATGACAATCACGAGTGAGGCAAGGATCAAAATGATCTTTGACCCTTCTGCAGACTGTCTAGGCTTTGAAGTTGATTCTGTGACTTTACTTGAAGTGGTTTTCATTTTATCTGTTCACATCAACTAGCTGATGTTTGTGTATACTGACAGCACGTCAGCATCATCTTCCAGTTTATCGATCATTTCTACGATCTCGTCGATCTGTGTATCTGTAAATTCTGCAGTGTTATTAGGGATACGTTCTAGGCCTGACTTTGTTACCTCCAAGCCCATGTCATCACAAGCCTTTGAGAGAGTTCCAAAGCTGGTGAACTCACCGTAGGCTACTACTTCATCACCATCTGCATCGAGTTCCTCAAGACCATGATCGATAAGTGATAGCTCAACATCATCAAGGTCTAAGCTCTCAGTCTTTTTAAATGCAATGACTGACTTACGTGTGAACATAAATTCTAGCCCCCCACTATTCATGAGACTACCACCAGATTTATTGAAAATAGTTCTAATGTTTGAGAATGTACGAGTATTGTTATCGGTAGCGCACTCTACCCAGAGAAGAACACCATGCGGACCTTTACCCTCATAGTTAATCTCAGCAAAGCTCGCGATGTCTTTCGCTGTAGCACGTTCTATAGCCTTAGAAATATTATCCTTAGGCATATTCTCGTTTTTAGCAGTAGCAATAGCACCACGTAATTTAGCATTAGACTCTGGATCATCTCCTCCTTCTTTTGCTGCCATTGTGATGGCTGTTGCTAACTTTGGAAACAGCTTTGACATCTTATCCCACCGTTTTTCCTTCGCGCCTCTTCTTATTTCAAATGCTCTTCCCATAGTTTAATTATTAATGATTTTATCTAGCCAGCTACAGCCCCGAATATCAAGAACAGATATTGGCTTAGTACCAGAATTCATTTAAAGTGCAGCAAATGCCTCATCAAAACGATTAATCAGATCACTAAGACTCTCATTGCCTACTGATAGCCTGATTAGATTGTTTGAGACACCACAGTTTTTAGCCCATTCTAGCTCATCATAATGCGCTAACAGCGTATATGGACATGCCAATGAGAAATTCATCCCGAAGCTTGGACCTTTAGTTATTCTTAAGGAATCAAAGAACTTAGCTGACTTCTTTTCATTTTTCAGGGTGAAAGAAATGAGTCCACCATAGCCACCCCGCTCAGTCATCACCTTATCATAAAGCTCTTTCGTATTAAGCGATGGATACCAAACCTCATCCACGACCTCATGAGTCAGTAAGTAACTAACAACTCCAGCTGAAGTAATATTGATCTGCCCCATGCGCTCCAAAAAGTCCTTAGAGCCTTCGTCTAGAATCGCGGCATCTTGAGCATATAGTCGAGAATGGCTCTCACCACATTCATTATCAAAAAAATCCTTTAACTCGCCGTAGAACTTAGATGACTTCACCAGCTGGACTGCTCCAGCCATCACCTTGCCATTCCCCGCTACCCATTTTGTTAGGCTAGAAGTCACCACATCAGCATACGGTTTCACATCTACATTAAAATTACTACAAACCGTGTCGTCGATCACTAGTGGGACATTCCCATCATCACAAGCAGCTCGGATTTTTGCAAGATCTGTCACTCGCATTAGTGGATTACTAGGAGCCTCACAGAAGACAGATGAGAATTCACCATCTCTTATCCGCTTCAGAGCTTCATCGAATAACTCACCTTCTGAGACAGGTAAAAATACTGCGCCAGCACCGAAGTGGTTTTGAATTTTAAGAATATCTACGTATGGAAAGTCTAGCTGAAGTGACTTCTTACTAGGTGTCAACTCACGTAACTTTCTGTGCACAGCAAATGCTGCAGACATCCCGCTCTCATAGAGGTAGACATCCCCTTCATCGTAGCCACCAAAACACTCTAATCTGCGTAACAGGTCATCATTATTATATTCCCATAGTCCGCCTTCATCTAAAACATCAAGAGCCTGTCTACTAGAAACAACTTCACCAGAGAATCTCCAGTACTCCATCCCTATCGCGTATAGCTCTTCCGGCATGATGAGAACCTGAAGCCCATCATAACTAGCAATTCTGAGAGCTACCCCCGTTTTACTTTCTATATAGCGTAATGCTCTCTGGGCTACATCCCTAGATGGAAAAACAATCACCTTTTCACCTTCATTAGCTACAGCCTTTTCAGATTTCCTGAACAATCTCTGGACGGCAGGATTTAAAACGAAGCGAGGGTAACCAGACTGAAGTTTAGACATTACCTTGTCTCTTGCTTCTTCATAGCCAATCACGGAAGCCCATGTTGGCAGACACATCGTAACGGCATGTTTATCATTAGGGACAGGAATGCCCAAGTCATCTTCAGTATAAGCAGGGTTTAATATGAAATTACGCACGACCAAAATTCATAGTCAGGAAGACAATATATGCAAGTCTGATTTTACTAAGATGCATGAAAATCACTCATAGATGAATCACCAAATAAAAAAGCACAATTCATCTTTTCAGAGACTCTCATCCGTGCTAGATAACGCTATCAAATATACATTATATGGCTAATCTCAATTTAACTCTTAAAGTCTGGCGTCAATCCAACGAGAATGACAAAGGTACCATCGTAACATACGAAGCAAATGGCATCCCACAGGAGGCCTCATTTCTTGAGATGCTAGACATCGTTAATGAGAGAATCATTAATGACGGAGATGATCCTATTCATTTTGACCACGATTGTCGTGAAGGAATCTGTGGAATGTGCTCTCTCACTATTAATGGTGTGCCTCACAGTAAGGAGACTGGCATTACAACTTGCCAACTCCACATGCGTAAATTTAATGATGGTGAAACTATCTGGATCGAGCCGTTCAGAGCTAAGGCATTCCCTGTCGTCAAAGACCTTATTGTAGATCGTAGCGCATTTGATCGCATCATGCAGGCTGGTGGTTACATCGATGTTCGTACTGGATCAGCCCCAGATGCTAACTCTATGCCTATCAACAAGAAGCTTGCTGACGAAGCATTCGATGCAGCCGCTTGTATTGGTTGCGGTGCCTGTGTGGCAGCTTGTAAAAATGGAAGCTCTATGCTCTTCGTGTCAGCTAAGGCAGCTCATCTTAATAAACTCCCACAAGGTCAGCCTGAGAAAAATAAGCGAACACTTGCTCTAGTCAGACAGATGGATGCAGAAGGCTTTGGTAACTGTACTAATCACTATGAATGTGAGGCTGTCTGCCCTAAGGAAATTAGCGCAGATAACATCGCTAAGTTGAATAGAGACTTCGCCCTAGCAGCCGCTAAAGAAGCACTCGCTTAAGTCAGCCATTATAAAACCTAAATAAGTTATCGTTTTTTTAAATCCCAGGATTTCCTGGGATTTTTACTTTCTAGCCAAGTCATCCATCATAATTAATGAATTTCACTCACACACTTATAAGGATGAAATTCTAATCTCCACCAAGATATATTCTCCACTCATCATACTAGATATCTATCCTTAGTCATGATGGAAGGCAACAATAGATCCCTCTTGAGTATGGAACAAAACTAAGGGTAGTTTATCCTCAAATAGAGAGGAGCTCTCGCGCCTATCTTTTTTACGCAGATCACTGATGCATGATTGACTTTTTATATAAATCCACACATATAAATAACATGTCATCAGCACTACCAGCCAGACCGAGATCAGCGCCTATGCAGAAAATGCGTATTGCTATAGTCGCTTCACTATACAACGAGCAATACACGCAAGCTCTTGTTGATAATGCCCAAAAAGAACTGGCAGTAATTCTTCCGAACACGAAGTTAGACGTAGCAAGAGTACCAGGTGCATTTGAAATACCGGTAGCATGTGAATTACTACTAGGGAGTGAGACACCACCAGACGCAGTGATCACTCTAGGAGTCATCATCCAAGGTCAAACCAATCACGGTGGAATGGTCGCTGAATCAGTCACAGCTAGCCTTCAGGAAATGGCGATCCGACATAAAAAGCCAATCATCCATGAAGTACTCTTAGTAGATAACGAAAAGCAGGCATACGCTCGATGCATGGCAGCTAAACTGAATCGCGGTGTAGAAGCAGCTCGCGCTGCACACTCAATGATAGAGCTTTTCCAAGCAATGACTCAGAAAAAGACTAAAAAACACATGGGGTTCATAAAGAAATAATCATGTCTAGCCGCAGAGAAATCCGAGAAGCCACAGTGCAGTTCCTCTATTGTAATGATCTAGAATCAGGAGCACCAGCAGATCAAGCAGCTGATGCATTTTGGGAACTACTTCTTGAATCAGACTTTTCGAAGCTTACAAAGGCTTCTGTTAAATCCGTCCTCCACCTCAACCAAGGTAGACAGAAGCGCTACGTAAAACTTGTAGAACAAGCTCCTGCCCTTGAAGCCCTTATCACAGCTGACCCTGACGCCAAGAAATTAGGCAGAGCCTTAGCTGCCATCGTCAAAAGCGAGAACAAATGGCAATCACTCATCGATAGCTTAGCTCGGATCTTTAAGCCACAGGTTGAGGAAATACAGTCAGACTTAACAGATGGCCTTAATCAGCTTTATCTACTTAATAACACACTAACTGAACAACGTATTCTCTGGAATACTCAGCTTGCAGACTACCCTCAGTTGAAAAAGAAAGCCGAGTCTGTCAGCGCCAGTATTAATGCGCTTCAGCGTGTCTCTGATCGTATCAACATGGTGAAAAACCCTACACTCTTCCCTGAACGCTCAGATGTGGCTCACCTCATTTCCACCGCAGAA
Source organism: uncultured Rubritalea sp. (assembly GCA_937981665.1). GTDB lineage: Bacteria > Verrucomicrobiota > Verrucomicrobiia > Verrucomicrobiales > Akkermansiaceae > Rubritalea. Next base: position 17,557 of record CALJOJ010000010.1, on the reverse strand, counting down.
AAAATGCAAAATATGCGTATCTCTGTAGACCAAAAAGTCGACCTAGTGATCAACAATAAGGAGAAAATAGACAAGACTATCAAAGCTGTAGTAGAGAACTACGTCCCTGAGCGAATTGACCCAGTGGACAGAGCAATACTCAGATTAGGTATTGCTGAGATCTTATTTGATCAGGAAATACCCGCTCCAGTCTCTATCAACGAAGCCATTGAGATGTCTCAGAAATTCGGGTCTACGGACTCTTCTAAATTCATCAACGGAATCCTTGATAAAATAGCTAAAACAAAAAGCTAATTCTATTGCTTTATCCCCCCCGCTAAGCCAAATTAAACCATGAGTAAAAACTTCATCTTTCTAGGTGCCGAGAACATGCCTGATAAGCCTGCTATCATTATCCCAGGTAGACTTAATCACCAAGAACTCGTCGCCCTGCATCAGAAACTTTCACACAAAGAGATCATCTGGCTGTGCGAAGAATCAGCTGTTCTTCCTAATGCGACTGAAAACTACCTGGCAGAGAAAGATGCAGAGGCAATTTCATTTTCTGTGAATGACAGAGATTTGGAGAGAGTTGGACGTCAATTACTCCAAGATATGGGAAATAATGGCGTTACTATTTTTCTACCGGGAAAAGTTAATGCTCTTCAGGGATCAGCGTCACACATTGCTACAAATACTCTCCAAGCCCTTTTCTCTCTCGGGATTCCAGTAACACCTCTTGCAGTTCACAACCCAGAGGAAACCTGCCTAAAAACAGCACCTGCAATAAACGGCTCGTACTTTAATTTCATGCCACTTCTACCAGTAGCTGAGATGAATCTAGCCAAATGGCAGCAAGCAAATCTTCACGGAATTTCAGAAGCCTTTAATCAACGACCATTCTTAGAAGAATCACTCGGTTTCAACCTCCTTAAGGGCCTCAAGCTAAACTCGAATGTTAAAATCGTAGATGGTACAAATGACCAAGAGCGAAAGTATGGTGTCATTCTCGGCATCTCACTAGCTCTCGCTAAGCACCTAAAAGAACAGACTAGAAAAAAACGTATAGGAATTCTCCTGCCACCTGGAACTGGTGGGCTCATTGCTAATCTAGCCGTTATCTTCGCTGGTAAGATTCCGGTAAATATTAATTTCACAGCGAGTCACTCCGCTATCAAATCATCGATCAAGCAAGCAGACCTAGATAAATTTATCACCGCTGATCCATTTGTTCGTAAAATGGCAGATTTCCCATGGCCTCCAGTTAGAGATCTCATCCACATAGAGCGTATTCTACCTACATTGAAGAAGCAGATAAAACGTTGGGTTATTGGGGCTAAGTTCCTTCCCGTTGACGTGATCGCCAAGTTGGCTAATATCGAAAAGGAAGGCGGTGACAAAGAAGCAGTTCTTCTATTTACTTCAGGATCATCCGGTGATCCAAAAGGTGTCCCTCTCACCCACCGTAATTTATTAGCAAATGTCTGCCAGTTCAGCGCAAGACTTGGGCTTAATGATAATGATTCATCACTACTCGGATGCCTGCCACTTTTCCACTCATTCGGGTGCACAGCTACACTATGGTTCCCTATCATTCAGGGGATTAAAATTGTATCCTACCCGAGCCCACTTGACACCAAGCGCCTCGCTGAGCTCATTGAGAAAAATGAAGTAAAATTCCTTCTCTCTACGCCCACATTCCTCAGAGGTTATATGCGCAGAGTAAATCCTGAGCAACTCAGATCAGTGAAGCTTGTAGTAACAGGGGCTGAAAAACTCCCTAACTCACTTGCTGAGTCATTTAGTAAGAAATTTGGCATTACCCCACTTGAAGGATATGGTCTAACAGAGACATCTCCGGCTACAAACTTTAACATAGTCAATAAAGTAAATCAGGCACCTGAGCCAGATATCGTAGCGGATAAGTCGGGATCAGTTGGGCAGTTTGTTCCTGGTGTTGCAGTAAAAATCACCAATGCGGCAAATAACGAAGACTGTGATATCGATCAACAGGGAATCATTTGGCTTAAAGGTGCTAACATCTTTCCAGGCTATCTTAATAACGAAGAGAAGACTGATGAAGTCTTCAACGGTAAGTGGTTTAATACTGGTGATGTAGGCAGAGTTGACAGCGAAGGTTTCCTACATATCGAAGGAAGAACATCAAGATTTTCTAAAATTGGTGGTGAAATGGTTCCTCATGAATTACTCGAAGCTACAATCATTGAAGTGCTCGACCTAGACGATGAATCAGAACGTAAAGTAGCAGTAGTTGGTGTGCCTGATGACAAGAAAGGCGAAGCTATTCTTTTGCTCTCTTGTGTTACGGATCCTCAGACAACTTCACAAGCAGTTATCGACCTCAGATATAAGTTGCTCGACGCCAAGATCCCATCACTCTGGTGCCCGAAAGAAATCCTCCCTGTAGATTCTATACCTATTTTAGCCTCTGGTAAATTAGACATCAGAGGCTGTCAGGAACTCGTTTCAAGCATCATCTAATAAGTTTCGAAAATCCATGCCAAAAGAGGATCAGCCTGTATGTCGCTTTGATGACTTCATGCAGCGTGCCTTGCATGATCCCGAGACAGGCTACTACGCTCGTACTATAAATACTGTTGGTGCTACTGGAGACTTTTCTACTACAGCTACCTTAAGTGACGTACTCGGAAAAGCCATAGCTCACACGGCATTAGATTGGCAAAAAAAACATAACACCCCGCTCAATCTAATTGAAATAGGCGGCGGTGATGGATCGTTAGCTAGTTCAGTGATCAAGTCATTTCCCGTTCTTAAGCGCTGGAAGCTCAGCTATCATCTCGTTGACAGCTCTGCTCCGCTCACTAAGAAACAGCAAGGACTCCCCTATCTCAGTAAAAAAGTCACTTGGCACACTGAGATGAAATCAGCATTAAATAGCTGTAATGGCGTTGCCTTCATTTTCTCTAATGAACTCGTTGATGCATTTCCTGTTCGTGTCTTTAGACAATTAAAGAGTTCAAAAGGTGTGTTTGATTGGCAGGAACTTTATATTCAAGATGGTATAGAAATATTTAAAACAATTGAACATACGCTACCCGAGTCAACCGGATTCAAGACGATCAACTCTTGGCAAGATCAACGTATAGAAATCCACCAGTCATATCGGGAATGGCTCACCAGCTGGTTGCCTCATTGGAAAAACGGACAGATGTTAACCATCGATTACGGTGATATTCATCCAGATATCTACTACAGAATGCCCTCTGGGACACTGAGAGCATACGCGCATCATCAACGTATAATAGGTAATGCAGTCTATCAATATCCGGGAAAACAGGATATCACGACGGATGTGAATTTCAGCGACCTCATTAAATGGGGAGAACATGAAAACCTCACTAAAGTCTCACTTACGAACCAAGCTGAGTTTCTGAAGCAACATGCGAGCGATAGCCCAGAAGATCAGTTCTTGATCCATCCCGCCGGAGCAGGCACTGCGTTCAAAGTGCTACTCCAGCAAAGAGACTAAGAAACCCCTGCTACTTACTTTTCAGTAATTCCATAAACATTGGTAACACTCTCTTAAAAAGGGAATTTTTACCGCCACGAGATAGTTGATCAGTCACAAGATCAGCCATAGAGTCACTATCAGCAAGACCGTGGACATCGATTTCATGTGCACCATTCTTGAGTTGCTGGCGAAGGTACTTACCACCAGCTTCTCGAGTGATACTAACAACCGTCTCTCCAGACTTAACTTCTAATGTGCCAATCGCCGCACTTTGCTCATCAGTAGTGATTTCTACATCCACTAAGTTTCCTGACTTGCTAGAAAATCTATAACTCCCCACATCATCCTTATCAGAAATCAAATCTTGCGAGCGTTCCCAACCTGCCATCGTCGCAAACCATGCAATAAGCTGCAGACCAGAAATTAAGTTATCTGGATGAACAACCAGCTTCACCTGCTCCACCTTGTCTTGGAATTTTAATAATGTAGGATCATCAAATAATGCCGCAACTGCTAACCTAAAATGATACGTTCTGGTCCATGATAAATCCTGGACTACAAGATTCACTTTGTCTACTGCTTCACATGCCTGATCAAACTGCTCTACAGGATTATCCCAGCTAGAGCTATCGATCACAAACCGATCAATACGACGGTAAAGGCTCTCATTGAATATCGGGCTCAAGTTCCCTTGCCACCAGAAGATAAGTGGTAAGTCACTCTGAACATGTGCAAAAATAGTATTTCTAAATCTACCACGAGAATGTCCAGTTAGAGAAAACGCTATCTGCTCACAGCAGACGGACTTCTGACCATGAGCAAGGTGACAATTCGCGGTAACCCATGAACTAACAGAAGGCTCTTCAGATTTCTTATCTAGAGCGATAAGTAAAGCACGGCATGCATGCTCACGCGTGATCTCTCTGACTATTGCCGCGTTATCTACCAAGGCGCTTTCACATTCTGAATAAACTGCTAAGTTCATCAATGACGCATTGGTACGCGCTTCATCAGCGGCCCATAAGAGATGAAGCTCAGACTCGATCTTCTCAACAGGAACTCTCTTGCCTAACATTAGCTCTTTATCTTCTACCATGATTATCTATTTATTATAGGAGTAGATTACAGTCTGCGCCAAGTGTTTCCATCTTTTACCAATAGATTATCAGCTTCTTCAGGACCCCATGATCCGGCTACAAACTCAGCCATTTCTGGAGTGGCGCTCTCATTATTGTGTTTCCAGCCATTGTGGATGTGATCAATAAATTTCCAAGCTTCCTCCACCTCGTCACGACGTGCAAAGAGAGTAGCATCGCCTGCCATAGCATCTAGTAAAAGTCGCTCGTATGCTTCTGGGCTTCCTTTTCCGAAGCTCGTAGAGTATTGGAAATCCATTTTCACAGGCTCTAACCTTAATGATGTGCCAGGAAGCTTAGAAACCATTCGTAAAGAGATGCCCTCGTCAGGCTGTATTCTTATTACTAGGACATTCCCCTCATCAGCCTCGCTATGTGAAGCGTTGAATAGTACGTTAGGCGGTGCTTTGAAATGCACAGAGATTTCAGTAGCTTTCTTAGGAAGTCGCTTACCCATTCTGATGTAGAAAGGAACACCGCTCCAGCGCCAAGTATCTACCATGCAGCGAAGTGCCACATAAGTTTCAGTCATTGACTCTGGGTCTACTCTGTCTTCTTCAGTATATCCTACCACACTCTTACCGTGTACATGACCAGCTGTGTACTGACCACGCACGACGTTCTCCGAGACAAGCTCTGGCGTATCCCACTGACGTAGTGAACGTATCACCTTTACTTTCTCATCTCTCACACCATCAGCACTGAGATCAGTTGGTGGCTCCATTGCTACAAGACTGAGTAGCTGTAACAAGTGGTTCTGCACCATATCTCTTAGAGCTCCAGCATTATCATAGTATCCTCCACGACCACCTTCCATACCTAGGTGCTCTGAACATGTGATCTGAATCTGCTCGATATAACGGTTGTTCCAAAGTGGCTCAAAAATAGCATTCGCAAATCTCAACACCATGATATTCTGCGCTGTCTCTTTACCAAGATAGTGATCTATTCGATACGTATCTTTTTCCTCAAAAGTCTGATTCACCACTTGGTTTAAATGCTGAGCACTCGCAAGATCAGTACCGAATGGCTTCTCCACGATAACACGTGACCAGCAGCCATCGACTGACTCATTGAGCCCAGCCTTCTTAAGGTTGATTAAAATATCATCAAAATATTCTGGCGCACTTGCCACGTAGAACAAACGATTCCCCTTGCCTCCACGCTCAGCGTCAATCGCCTCTAAGCGCTCTGCGAGTCTTTTATATCCGTCTTCATCTTGAAATTCACTTTGATGGTATTCAATCGAGTTCTCGAAATCCTTCCAGATTTCAGGATCATGACCATTGCGAGAAACTTCTTCGTTCAGCTCTCTTAATCCTTCTCTATAGACATCATCAGACTTCTCTCGCCTAGCAAAACCAATAATCTTTACACCTGTAGGCAGTTCACCATCAATGGCTAAATTATAAAGTGCTGGAATCAGTTTTCTGTGCGTTAAATCACCGGTAGCTCCAAAGATAACAACTGAACAGGCTTCAGGCCTTGCGCGGGATACTAAATCTTCTCTAAATGGATTACTCATAGATGGGCATAGCATTCACTAAAATTAACAAATAGCCAAGAGGTAACTTTGTCTTAAAAGACATGTCACTATTCTAGAACTTCGAGTTTGCTCATTACAGATTTCTCGCTACAATCGCTGTAACATGTCATCAACACCACCAGAAGATACTAGATTCAATAATTTTGTTCTACTCCAAGCTCAAAATGCAGGCCTCTTTTTAGGTCAGCTCCCTCACCCAGCCACTGGTGAAAAATCCGTAAACCTCATTGCTGCACAAAGCGTCATCGACTCACTAGAAATGCTTGTTGACAAAACAAAAGACAATCTTTCAGCTTCAGAAGACGCGCTTCTTAAAAAAGCAATCGAGAACCTCAAGAACCTCTACAAAGAAGCAGAAGACCTCGGGTAACCGTCTTCAGTGCCCACATACTCACTACCTATCTAACATATATTTTTAATCATTATCATGAATCAACCATTCTTTATACTCGGTCCCTGTGGCCTCGAGAGCGAAGACTTCGCATGGGAAATGGCTCGCGCTATTAAGCCAATTGCTGACAAACTCGGCATTAAGTGGTACTTCAAGGCGTCATACGACAAAGCAAACCGTACCTCAGGTGATGCATTCCGTGGACCTGGAGTACAAGAAGGATGCCGTATACTTGGTGAAATATCCAATGAACTAGGAATCCCAGTCACTACTGATATCCACCACCCTCATGAAGCAAAGATCGCAGCCGGACACATCGATCTGCTTCAGATTCCAGCATTTCTTTGCCGCCAGACTGATCTCATTGAAGCATGCGCCGTCACTGGTCGCACAGTGAACGTAAAAAAAGGTCAATTCCTAGCACCTTGGGATGTGGTAAACATTGCTAAAAAACTCCAGTCATTTAACTGTGACGAATTCTACATCACAGAACGTGGAACTAGCTTCGGATACAATAACCTCGTTACCGACATGCGTTCACTCTACTGGATGCGCGATGAGGGCATCAAAGTCATCTTTGATGCTACCCATTCAGTCCAGCGTCCTGGCGGACTTGGCGGTTCTACAGGTGGTGACGGCATTCTCGCTCCTGTTCTAGCCCGTGCAGCAGTAGCTACAGGTGTAGACGGAGTGTTTATGGAGACTCACTCAGATCCATCTAAAGCGCTATCAGACGGACCAAACCAGATCCCACTAACAGAGATAGAAGCCGTCCTCAAGAAACTCATCGCTGTCCATCATGCAGCTCACGGTGAATAGAGAAACCATACCGCACATCACAATACAGCCCATACCATACTGACATTCAGAATGTATCGTCATCTCACCATATCTCTTCTAATCACTGGTCTGATCTCTGCAGATGAAGCCGGAATAGTAGAGAAAAATTTAACGATCAAAAAAAAGCACAGTCGTCTCCCTGCTCTGGAAATTTTACCCGAAGGGAGCATTCTAAAAAACATCCGACTTCCACGTTACAATACTGACTACACCAATGCCTCGCTCATCACAGCCGAGCAGCTAAAAGTAATCAGTAACAATGAAATCCAAGGCACTAATGTCAGTATTTCACTCTACGACAAAACAGGAAAAAGCAAAACTCAGACCACGCTGAATGCGGTCAACCTCAATCAAGTAACTGGCCTCATCACTAGCCGAGAAAACCTAACCTTCCATGCTGATACATTCTCAGCATCAAGTCAGGGCATCGTTCTCGACTGGGAGAAACACTGCGGTTTTTTACTAGGCAAAAATCAAACCATCATCTATATTAAAGAATCCAATCCAATGATTAATTCTCAGGCTCCATTAGAACCCGCCCCCACTTCTATCAAGAAAAATGCCGCTATTGTAACAGTGAAAGCAGCAGCAACTCTAGCTACATTCCCTGCTCTGCTCAGTGCGCAAGATACGGCTAAGATAGATGAACTCTCACAGCCATCTACAGAAAAATTTATTCAGCAGTTAGATCAGACTAAAGAGAGGCTAAAAGCCACTGCTATTGCCGAAGCAAAAATAGAAACCATTCGCAAAAATCTTAATGACCTACTAGGTAAACCAGCTAAGATCCCAGCCGATCAACCGGTGCCTGCTGAACTATTCCCCATTACTGGTAAAGACTTTATTAAGATCACCAGTGATCAACTACTCTTCGATGCTAAGCAAGGCCTCTTTGTCTACTCAGGTGATGTCAAAATCACCCATCCTAAGTATTCTTTTACCTGTGACGGAGAACTAAAGATCGTTCTCAATGAAACAGTCAACACTAAGAAATTATCCGCTGAAGAAAAGGCAAAACTCAAGCCAAATGACCTCTTCGATGATCTGAAATATATCATCGCTACAAAAAATGTCCTCGTTCAGGCTAAAGACAACAAAGGTAATCCCGTAACTGCAACCACTCAAAATCTTACCTTCAATAAAGCTACTGGTGACATCATTCTTAGAGGAATGATGTCACGAGTGACCACCACTCAAGCTCAGCTCAAAGTCATCAAGAAAAACGGCTACATCAGGCTAGATCAAGATATGAATGCTTCTGGAGTAAGTACTACCACCGAATTTATACTACCTGAGGGCGCTAAAAAGCCTAAATAACCTTATCCATTTTTAATACAACAGATGCCAACGGCAAGCACTCATAACACACCAACTTCAGAATCAGCAGACAATACAATAGCTGAACAAAGTCCGTCTCCTAGAACACTAACTGCTAATACCTTGCTAGACTCTAACGGATTAGTAAAAACCTACGGTGGTAGAGACGTAGTTGGTGGTGTCAGTATCACCGTAGGTGATGGAGAGATCGTTGGTCTACTTGGACCTAATGGTGCAGGAAAGACCACTACATTCTACATGATAGCTGGTCTAGTACCACCGAATGCAGGTGTTGTGAATTTCAAAGGAAATGATATTACCCAACTACCCATGCATAAGCGGGCACGCCTAGGTATGGGTTACCTACCTCAGGAAGAATCTATTTTCCGTAAACTCACCGTTAAAGACAACCTTCTCGCGGTGTTAGAGACACAAAAAAGCATCAATAAAAAACAACGCATCGAAAAGGCGGATAAACTTATGGAGCGCTTCCGAATCACAAAGCTACGAGACTCAGACGCTCTTCAGCTATCTGGTGGTGAGAAGCGACGTCTCAGCATCGCTCGCTGTTTATGCACTAACCCTAAGTTACTCATGCTCGATGAGCCTTTCGCTGGTGTGGACCCAAAAGCTGTCGAAGACATCCACACTATTGTTAGAGAACTCAGAGATGAAGACGGTCTTTCCATCCTTATCACTGATCATCATGTCAGAGAAACGTTGAAAATTGTTGACCATGCATACGTAATGGACGATGGTAAGGTAATCCTTGATGGTTCAGCTCATGATGTAGCTAATGACCCATTAGCCAAGAAACACTATCTCGGAGAAGATTTTGTCCTATAAGGAGTAGACATGTTCAGACAGATTTCCGCTTCACTGGAAGAGCCGGTGAGAGCAACGTAACAACAAACGAAAGGTAAATAATGCAAACAAGTAATGCAAATCCAGAAGTAACCATCATAGTTCGTCACGAAAAAGTCACAGACTCTATCCGAGAGTTCGTACAAAAGAAAATAAGTACACTTCACCTAGATTTCCCCAAAATCATCGAAGCCAGAGCCGTCCTAGACGTGCAGAAAAACCGTCATATCGCTGAAATCATTCTGTTCTGCGCAAATCATATCGTAATCGATGCCTCAACCGAAGGGAAAGATATGTACGCAGCTATCGATGAAACAATCTCAAAGATAGCTCGCAGAATGCGTAAGCATAAGACGCGCATACTCAAGCGTAACAAAATAAAGCCTGAACAAAGCATCAAGCATCTCGATGAAAAAGTCTTTTCTTCCAATATCCTAGATACTCACCCGGAAGATGCTGAGGTAGATCCAGAACCGCTCATCATCCACCGTGAGAGCCAGACAATGAAGACCCTAAAAAAAGAGGAGGCCATCTTAGAACTCGAGCTATCAGATAGACCATTCATGGTTTACACTAACGAACGCCGTGGTGTACTCCAGATCCTCTACAGACGCTCAGACGGAGACTATGCCATCATTGAGCCATAAGAGATAACCACATCTAAAGATCTAATCTAACAAAAGACATCGCACTTGATTGCGATGTCTTTTTTGTTGATTTAAAACCCTATCGCGATAGGAAACCTAACAACTATAATTCCCCGTAATAGGAAAAGCCCAGCGCTCTCCTGTAAGCCGGATTCTGTCCACTCTGGCTATTAACCAAAGATAGGTGACCATTTGTCTTCCCGCTCGTGAGAGTAGGTGTTATCCGAAGATAATCATGCGACTAATACCCGAGGATTCTAGTCGGGCGGGAACCCTTCCTCTGTTATGTCTTGCACCACGTGGGGTTTACATTAGCACTGTTAGTTACCCTTCAGCCGGTGAGCTCTTACCTCACCATTTCACCCTTACCTGATTCCGAAAAACCTGGCGGTTTAATTTCTGCTGCACTGTCCGTCTACTAGATCTTAATGATCTAATATCCCTCGTTCTTCACGAGGCACGTTTCCCTACGGTGTCCGGACTTTCCTCTACATGCACTGAAAACAGCCATGTAGCGATCACCCGGAGAGCGATGGATCTGCAACTTAGACGGCAATCTATAAGATGCAACTCATTTTACTTCATTTATCCTAAACTAAAACAAAGGATCGAACATGGCACAAATATTGCTAGACTTAATAAGTTTCCGAGTCTATTAACCTCTAGTATATGCCAGATGTAGGACTTGTTCAGAATTTATCCCAGCAGCAGACACTGTCGCCTAAGATGCGGCAGAGCTTAGAGATTTTGCAGTCTAACTCACTAGAGCTTTCCCAGCTCATCCAGCAAATCGCGCTCACTAATCCAGCGATCGAAATCACAACCAATGAGGAGGAGCTGGCTGATGTCAAACCTGAAGATGCTGAGCATGATAGTGAAACAATCTCAGATCTAGACGATCACGCCCGAGACGAATATATCACGACCAAGAGCTCTACACCTGGACCTAGTCAGGAAACGCTAGATTATATCTATGATTCCATCGTTGCTCCACACTCACTTCAGCAGCATCTAACCGAGCAAGTAAAGTATGAGGACATCAGTGAAGAGCTCAGACTCGCTTGCTATGAAATTATTTCTAATATAAATGATCGAGGCTTTCTTGATCAGCCGATCGATGAGATCTCGATAACTAGTAAGTACTCACTTAAGCTATTAGAGAAAGCATTGGTAAAAATTCAGCATTTAGAGCCAGCAGGAGTCGGAGCTCACGACCTTAGAGAAAGCTTGCTCATCCAGCTAAAGCATCGGGATCTACTCGGCTCTACCGAGTACAAAATAGTGGAAGACCACCTTCCTGAACTAGCTCAGAAGAAGCTCCCGCAGATAGCTAGGATTTTAAGACTATCGGTCGAGAGTGTCGTAGAAGCTGCCACTGTCATTACCACCCTCACCCCAGATCCAGGAGCTAAGTATGACCCGACTTCTAATCCTTATATCATACCAGATGTGAAATTCATCCTCGATGATGAGGGAAACTGGCAAGCTGTTCTTACGAATGAACACATCCCTTCTATTACTATTAGTCATGTGTACAAAGAAATGTTAGCTAGTTCTGAAGAGAATAAAACTCGCTCCTATCTAAGACAACAGATCAAAGACGGCAAAGAGATTATCACGGCTATCTCACAACGCCAGCATACGTTACTCAGAATCTCAGAGCAGATCATAAAGCAGCAAGCAGCCTTCCTCGTGTCAGGTCTGTCAGCGCTAAAACCACTCACCATGAATGATCTAGCTGCGACGATTGAAGCACACCCAGCCACGATTTCTCGCGCAGTCGCTGGAAAGTTTGCTCTAACTCCACACGGCATCATTGAGCTAAGAACATTTTTCACATCAGGCTTTCAATCAAAAGACGGTGCTCAGGTTTCTAACACCAGTATCAAGGAAACCATTCAAGACATCGTCAATGAAGAGCCTCCATCAAAACCCTTTTCGGACAAAGCGATTGAAGATTTGCTCAATGAAAAAGGACTGAAAGTAGCACGAAGAACCATCGCTAAATACCGTGATCAGCTAAATATCCTTCCTAGCCATCTTAGAAAAAAATTCTAAGTGTCATTTACATTAGTGAAGTAGGTTTTTCAGGAATTTGGTAACGTTAACAACTACCTTAGGCTCCTTGAAGCTTTTATCTCTATGAATTGCTTTACCGTAATTCAGTGCATCTTTTGACCATTCATCGACTGGCTTTTTATCAAAAGACAGAAATGATCCTTAGACCTGCTGATGACTTCCACCAACGAAGAAAGCAATACAGCTATTCTTGGCGACATTAAGATATGCTAGCGGCTTTCCTACAGTAGCATTCTGATTAGCTACTGTAATAAATTTTATTCTGTCGGCTTTAATTTTTGATTTTTTTCGTGCCCGCGGCCTTTATAAGGAAATCTTGAGCTGTCGCTTTACTTTTAAATTTACCCAAGCCGTAGAATGTTGGCTTGAACTCACCTTTGATCGTGACGTCGGCTTTTGCTGGTATTTTCATATCGAGTCCCCAGTAGACACCGTTGACTACAAGACGACGTAAATTTTCATCTGCTAGATCAGTTGCTGCTCCCATTGTTGTGGTGAGTATCTTATTCACCTTACCTGATGCATGCTTGTACTCACGTGTCCACGCGACTGGCTGCATGGGATCATTCTTGCCTTCTACTGCCTTAGACGTGGGATCAAATGACTCGGTAACCTCACCGCGCAGTAAGATACTAGATGGAGCTAGTGGATTAGCTCCATAGGTGTCTGTTGTGCAGAAAATTTCACCGACACCATTAAGAATCGGGTTTTCCTCAGCACCCTTTTCAATATATGTACGAGTAGCCTGTACCTTATGCCTGCCGTGATGATTTACCCAGCTCTCACCGAGGACCTGACGACCGAAGCCTCCTTCCCAGCCAGTATCAGCCTTCGCTCTGAATGAGTATTTAGCGAACTTGCTATCAACGTTAGTCTTGAACGCGTGAGTAGATGTTCTTAATGCTATCACAGGAACTCCACGTTCGAACGCAGCATTGAATTTACCAAAATCTTTGTCATTCCAGTTTCTGAAGCGTAAACACATTACGATGGCGTCTGCGGAGTCAAGAGCTACTGAGTGAGAGAGGCTCTTCTGGTTCTTAGGATCCACAAATTCATTCTTCTTGTCCATCGAGAATAAGACCGTGCAGTCGAAGCCTTGTTTTGATAAAATCTGTGCCATCATTGGCATGGATTCCTCGGAACGGTATTCTTCATCACCTGCTAGGAGTACTATGTGCTTACCATTCGCCTCACCTTCAGCCTTGAAGATTAAGTGGTCATTCTGAGCAGCAGAGGCACTTATTCCACAAGCGTATACACCTAGTGCACAGAGGCTGATTTTAATTTCTCTTAGTTTCATAAATTATATTTTTTTGAAGTAGTCTTTATCACTGTCAAATCTATGTACGTACATCGCATCATAGACCTTACTATCAATAGGCAAATAATACATACACGCTATACGATGTCAGTTTAAATTTCCTAACAATCATCAATATTCAACCATAGCCCCACAAGTCTTGTTTTTGAGGTTAAATATTCACCAACACCTAAATATTAGCCGCAAAAAACCTATTTTCACTACCTCATCAGCCCGAGAAAATGAATCTTGCGCAAAATCAAGCTGTTTTTGGTTTACTTTTTAAATAATGACGCTACATTTAACTCAGAAATCAACATTTTCAAACGAAATGACTACTGAATCACTAGACGGTGCACAAGCACTGATAAAAACTCTCGCTGACCTCGGGATTGAAATTATCTTCGGCTACTCTGGCGGAGCGGCTTTACCTATTTTCGATGCATTAGAGACTGTCGAGTCCAACATTAAATTCGTCCTTAGCCGACACGAGCAAGGTGCATGTCACATGGCTGACGGATATGGAAGAGCTACTGGTAAGCCCGCTGTAGTGCTAGTTACTTCTGGACCAGGTGCAGGAAATACTGTCACTGGACTCATGACCGCGCAGATGGATTCTGTTCCGATGATCCTTATTAGTGGCCAGCAAGTCACTTGGATGCTCGGTAAAGATGCATTCCAAGAAGCAGATATTTTCGGCATCACACTTCCCTGTGTGAAGCATAACTACTTAGTGAGAGAGACGAACAGCATTCCACGCATCACTCGTGAAGCATATCACATCGCTACCACTGGCCGCCCAGGACCAGTTCTTATCGATATCCCTAAGGATCTCAGTCAGGGACCATTCACTGGTGACCTAGATGATACAGAAGAATTCGACCTCCCTGGGTACCAGCCAGAACTAGCGTATAACATCGATGAAGCTAAAGTAGATGAAGCTGTAGCCCTCATGGCTAAGGCAGAACGTCCACTGATCCTCGCTGGTCAAGGTGCTATGATTTCTGGCGCTCATAAGGAGCTTCTAGAGTTCGCTATCACTCTAGACTGCCCTCTTACTAACACCCTATTAGCAAAAGGCGTCATCCCTGAGACCCATGATCTAGCACTAGGCATGCTCGGAATGCACGGAACAGCATACGCTAATAAAGCGATCTGTGAATGTGACCTACTTATCAACATCGGATCAAGGTTTGATGACCGCATCATCGGTCAAGCAGACAAGTTCTGCGCTGGAGCTAAAATCATCCATGTAGACATCGATCCATCTGAGATGAATAAGATGATCTCACCGGATGTAGAGATCGTAGGTGATGCTAAGGCAGCGCTGGACCTCTTCAATGCTAAAATTTCTGCCAAGAAACACAAGGAGTGGAATGCTAAACTCGACGGCTATAAGAAGAAATACCCACTTAACTACAAGAAACAAGGTGGACTCAGAATGCAGCAAGTTATCGACGAGTTCTTTATCCAGACTAAAGGCGAGGCTATCGTTGCTACAGACGTGGGCCAGCACCAGATGTGGGCTGCTCAGTTTTATAAAAATGTAAACACTCACTCATGGCTAAGCTCAGGCGGAGCAGGAACGATGGGCTTTGGTTTTCCTGCGGCGATCGGTGCAGCATTCGCTAAGCCAGACCGCACGGTGATCTCTATCTCAGGTGATGGAGGTTTCCAGATGACACTTTGTGAGCTAGCTACAGCAGCTATTCATAAACTCCCTATCAAGATCTTGGTTCTAAATAACCACTACCTTGGAATGGTGCGGCAGTGGCAAGAGCTCTTCTTCGATGACCGTAAGTCTGGAGTAGATCTAGAAGGAAATCCAGATTTCATCAAGCTCGCCGCCTCATACGGAATCAAGGGAATCAACATCAAGCGCCCTGCTGATGTGTCCCGAATGGTCCAGCAAGCGCTTGAGTATAATGAAGGTCCTGTGCTCATTCACGCAGAGTGTATCAAGATGGACAACGTGTTCCCGATGATCCCAGCTGGAGCATCACTTGAGGAGATGCTCATTGAGCCACCCAAGCATAAATTAGCTAAACCTACAGGATCAACATAGCCCCTGATACATTATAGCGACTCAACCTAATATTTCTAACATTACCAATCTCCGTAACATGTCAAAAATCATCACCACTGATACTCCTGTAGACAATACAGATGTAGACAACGCGCATCACACACTCTCAGTTTATGTAAATAACAAGGCTGGTGTGCTCATGCGCATCACTCAAGTATTTGCTAGACGAGGATTTAACATCGACTCACTCGTTGTTTCCCAGTCACGTGATAGCCGTTATTCTAGAATGACCATCGGCATCACAGGTTCATCAAATGGACTAGAACAAATCATTAAGCAAGTCACCAAACTTATAGATGTGATGCACTGCCAAGAGCATAACACCAAAGACGCTATTGTTAAGGAAATGCTTCTTGTTAAATTCTTGGCAGACGCGAAGGAGCGCACAGAAGCACTTCAGATTATTGAGCACTTCGGAGGGAAGACACTCGACCTAGCACCAAAGGCAATGACTGCTATTATCACTGGTGACCCAGGAAAAATCGACGCAGCTGTGAACATGCTCGCGGTTTTCAAGATAGTAGAAACTGTCCGCACAGGGAAAGTCGTGATTGCCAGAGGAGAATCAGCGACCTAAATTTTCAATATGAATTATTTGGCGCACTTAGCACTCACTCCAACAGTGGATGATGCTTTGCGCCAAAATGCTTTACGGGTAGGGAATCTACTCGGAGACTTCGTGAAAGGCACCGAGTCTTCACTCCGTCTCCAGCTACCCGCGGATCTTGTAGATGGTATTATGCTGCATCGTGGGATAGATAAATTCACAGACACTCACCCTGCTTTCCTCGCTTCTAAAGCCCTACTTAGCCCTGAGCGTAAGCGTTACGCAGGTATTGTGTTAGATATTATTTATGACCATTTCCTTTCGCTCCACTGGTCCACCTATCACGATCAGCCGTTAGACGAATTCATCACTAACGTCTATACACTCATTGATGATAACCAAGAATGGCAACTAGGTACTCTGAAAGACGTCTTCCCTATGATGCAGTCAGAGAACTGGCTCAGCCGCTACCGCACTATTTCTGGTATTCAAGAGACATTTAGAAGAGTAGCCACTCGTGGTAAATTCACAGCCCCCATCTCAAGCACAGATATTGACTTCAAGTCACATTACGCTGTATTTGAAAATTACTTCCACACTCTCTATCAAGATTTAGTAGATTTCAAAGATAGCTTCAAATTCCAATAACAGAGATACAGCACCATTCATCACAACCTATGAAATTTCTTAACAAACTCACTCTCGCACTCACATCATCAGCTCTTATACTCTCATCAAACTCATGTAGTGAAGATAAAAAACCTGACATCTCTAGCTCCACCAATACTTCAATCAGCAAAGAAAAACCTGTAGTGAAATCCTATAAAGAAATCATGCAAGACGAGATTACCACTTACGAGGAACTCGGAGCCGTTTTAGGTGATATTACTGATGTCAAATCCGCACAGGCAGCTATCCCATCACTCACTGAGACGGGGTTTAAGTTCAATCGCATCAAAACTGACCTGCAGAACGCTCAGCCTATTTCTGAAAATGCTCTTCAGCTGCTGAAAGCAGATTTTAAAATCGAACGCCGGCAAGTCCTTACAGTAGTAGTCAATCAATTTAGAAGAATAAAGGCAGCGGATATAGATGCATACAGTATTACTACCAAGATAATGCAAGGTATCATACGACTTAACGGGTTAATTTCGAGTAATTAAATATTTTCAAATAACGTTTAGTTTCGTGAGAAGGTAGCCGTCACCTATAAGTGTAAAAGCTTTTCTTCCATCCTCCCAGAACCGTTTTAATTCTCTAATTAATGCTGTTTCTAATGCATCCATATTATCGTATGCTATATTACATATTCCGTCCTTGATTATATCC
>CALJOJ010000009.1 GCA_937981665.1 uncultured Rubritalea sp. | reverse complement strand
TGAATGACCTCTTCTTTCGCTCTTAACCTTCTGCTTGCTTCATAGAGAGTAACAGGCTCGAAGTGGAATTTATCATCACCTAGTGAGAAAATAGCGAGGTGATGGGTATTAGCAGACTGCACATGAGCTTCATGTTCAGTGCCTTTCCTGATCGTAATATGAGCATATGGAATAGCTGTTCTGATCTTACGAATAGGGATTCCAGAAAGCATGGTGAGAGGTTCGTCTTCTGGTATTGCCTTCACAGCTTTATAGTCATCACCATGCTCCCTGATGTATTCTTTCACTATACGGTGGATTTCAGGATCTATGATTCCTTCTATTTCTTTTTTGGAAAGGCTTTGTATAGCTTTTCTGACTACAAGCTTTCCATCACTAGTTTTACCATAGTTAGTTTCCTTATGGAGAGCACCAGAGACTTTACGCTTTGGTCTATGTGAAACCCATATGCTATTCAGAGAATCGGCTGCATCTAACCGAAAATTTTGCCAAGGTATGGCTAATTTATCACCAGATAGTTTTAGTCTATAGAGCTTTTTACCTTCCTCTTTGGCGTCTCGTTCTAGAAGCCCGAATTTAAGCTTTTGGGTAATCTTCTGAATCGCTGATTGATCACATAGAGCTATGACGATTGCGTCCAAAGCATGATGCCTATGGTCATCTCTATTTTTTATATCTAAGCCATCGTTTCTGAGTAATGAGTGCAGTTCCCATTGATTTCTCAATGTCGATGT
The DNA here is from genome assembly GCA_937981665.1 of uncultured Rubritalea sp. Lineage (GTDB taxonomy): Bacteria > Verrucomicrobiota > Verrucomicrobiia > Verrucomicrobiales > Akkermansiaceae > Rubritalea. The sequence continues at coordinate 44,857 of CALJOJ010000009.1, read as the reverse complement.
ATGCTGACCTTTTGTCCCTATTACGTGGTGAGGTTTATCAACAATACGGCTGAGGTATTGTCTCGCCGCCTTTGCCATCCATGAGGTATCATTAAGATCTCGATTAGCGAAACCCTCTGGAATCTCTTCTGCGATGAATTTCTTATACTTCCCTCTTGGTAATGATTTAGCGCGTTGGATGACCTCAGCATATTGATCAGGATTCATATGAGCTAACCAATCATAAGGTGTTTGATTTCCTTTTGCTGCATTTGAGTCTCTGAAGCAGACGACTTTGTTTAGATAAGAATTATCCGCACTCTTGGAAAACGGAAAGATGTGATCGATATCTACTTCCCCACCGTATAACTGACTGATTCCAATACTCTCACCAGAATAGACACAGACCTCTTTCTGATCCTTCCAGAGCCGATACATTTCTATGGAGGTATGGTTAGGGATAACGCCTATTGCCTCGATTGCATTACTGGCATCTGACCTTTCTTTCTCATTTTTACTCGTCTTTTTTTCATGCTCAGCTCTCTGCTTAGGTGACATTTTAAGAGACCTCGCCATTTCAACATGGATTCTCTCAGGTTTCCCATATTTACGGATGAGTCCATTGACTATTTTTCGTAATTCAGTCAGGGCACGTTTCACTACTGGGTTATTGATTTCTACTTGGTTCTTATCATAGTGAGGACTAGCTGAGTCTAGCAGAGAATCAAAGCTAGGTAACAGATCTGAAATAGTGTGAGTGAGCTCGTCACGTCTCTTATAGTTGGGGTCTGCTGCATGAAGAGCAGAATCACTAGCATCTTTAGCCATATAAAGCTTTCCTTCACGCATATGTGGTAGGAGTTTCTCTAGTGCTGTAGTGGAGAGATGACCGTAGTTAGAAGGGAGATTCACTCTCAGCAAGGCGTCATGCGAAGCTTCATCAATTTCAGATATTTTCACTAATTCCTCACGTATGTCTTCATCAATAGCCGCGGGGAGAGTCAGAGCTTCCACAACTCTATTCCGCACTTCTACAGATAACTTATACCAAGTCTTACCATAAGCCTTCGCAGTAGAAATAAGAGCGTCTGTTGGAGTTGCTGAAATCATAGTACGTCCACCAGATTCTAGATTAAATGAAATTTGAGTATGTGGTGGAAGAGTCAGAATCTTCTTACACAGATGTTTTTTCAGAGCCTCTAGCTTCGCATCCTTCTTACCTGTCAGATAAGCGATTGCTGCCATTCTCTCTTCCTCAGTAAGCCTACGTTCCTCTGGTTTACCATTAGCTGAATTATCCAGTATTTTTAAATTATTCACCTCTTGTAGCATTCTAAACTCTTGAAATCTACGGTCAGCGATAGGTGCACGTTGCTCACCCTCTTCAAGTTCACATTGACCTATTGAAGATGTCGACCAATAGACTCTACGCTGGAAGAAGGTTAGGTTCTCAATTCCAAATTGCTGCAGCATAGTTAGAGATTTATCACGCGGGACAGGTTTCACAACTTTAGTAGGTTTTTCTAACTTCCCCATAGCCCCATAGCGCATCTCATCACTAAGCTCAGATTGATACTTACTTTGGATTTTCCAAATTAAGGCAAATTCATCATAATACATGCTACGTCTAGTATGCTTATTTCTAATACGAACTAGATGCTCTTTTTCTTTATATAGGTGATAGAGGTAATTTCCCAATGTCTTATGACCAGACTCATCAATGGATTTTTGAAGTGCTGATATTTCACCTAGCATCCCTTGGGTTTCCTTATCAGCTCCAGATTCTTCTGTCTTTCGCAGAGAGAGAAATCCCCTCCGTTGATTAAAATGCAAAATGATTCTGCCTAATTCTTTAAGGCTGATCTTTTCACTAATAGCTCGAGACCTCAGCTCATACACATTCAGATTATACCATTCTTGTATCTCTTTATCACCCTCGGGCATCCAGTTGAGTTCTTTTAGAATACCAGTGATTAGCTTCTTCCTATCAGATTTACGTCGAATACGTCTTCTCGCTCCCCTAGAAATACGCCTATCCTGATTAGGATGTTTCTCTTTAGATGAATTAAAATTATCCAAGCCCGCAGGAAAAATCCTAACGCCACTATCAATAAATTTATCCTCAACTGAAACAACAGCCCAGCCTATTGAAGCTACGCCCATATCTACCCCTAGTGTATAATTTATCGGATTTTTCATATATTATTGATTTGACAATAGCATGCGGTCATTGGATGGTGTCAACGGTAATTGATCACTGCTTGTTGTTCTTTTCGTAGCAATAATCAGATTTAGCGGGCAATGCTCTACGGAGCACCCCGCCCTTTTTTTGTCTACTAAGCATATCGTTATAGTCTACCAACTGAAGCTAAGTAAGGATTGCCTTCCTATAAACCTTTACTACCCCGCGAGTAGATCATTAGGCTCAGTCCATGTTCGGCACCATCACTACCTCCTCCCGTTATTTGAAAATAGCTATTGGCTTACTTTTCATAGCTTCAACAGCTACTAACGCTGAAGAAACTGCTGAGCCTAAAAAGCCGAACTTTATATTCATCCTCAGTGATGATCAGGCGTGGAGTGACTACGGCTTCATGGGGAATGATAAGGTGGCGACACCAAATCTAGATAAGCTCGCTAAGCAGGGACTTACTTTTAAAAAGGGCTATGTAGCAGCTCCCATTTGCCGTCCATCACTAGCTTCTATCATCACCGGTGTGTCTCCTACCGTACACGGCATTACTGGTAATGACCCTGACAAAGAAGGGCCACGCGCAGAGAAAGATCCACCATTCCGTGATATTTTCCATAAGTACCCTAACTGGGTAAAGTTACTTACTGAAGCCGGCTACCTCACCTTCCAATCTGGTAAATGGTGGGAAGGTACATTCCAAGACGGAGGCTTCACTCACGGCATGACCCATGCAGACCCTAAGCGCAAAGGTCGCCACGGTGACAAAGGCCTAGTCATAGGAAGAACAGGGCTAGCCCCTATCACAGAATTTATCGATCACGCTCAGGCGGAAGATAAGCCTTTCCTCGTATGGTACGCTCCGTTTTTACCGCATACCCCACATAACCCACCAGCGCGCTTGCTAAATAAATACACAGCCGCAGGTCATCCTCATGACGTGGCAAAGTACTACGCTATGTGTGAATGGTTCGATGAGACATGTGGTGAACTAATCGACATTATTGATAAGAAAGACCTCACCCAAGAGACCGTCATCATATACGCCTGTGACAATGGCTGGTCTCCTGCCAGCACCCGTGCGGATGACCCAGATCAGAAAGGCTGGAAGATTTACGCCCTTCGTTCTAAAGGTTCGCCATTTGAAAATGGTATCCGTACACCTATCATGGTCAGCTGGCCAGGAACGATAGAGCCACTAGACTCACCTGACCTCGCTCACTCCGTAGATATTTTTAGCACAGTCAGTGCGCTGGCTGGACTCGATACACCAGAAGCTGTGGAGGGCATAAATCTCACTGACACAGATGCTCGCGAGAACCGTAAACTCGTCTTCGGAGTCTACCACGCATCACATAACATGACACTAGGTAAGCCGGAAGAAACACTGCAATACCTATGGGTAGTAGCCGGTGACTGGAAGCTTCTCGTTAGAAAGGATGGGCTAGATAAAACTAGATACAGGAAACTTCATTCCTGGGATAAAGAAGCATACAGACTCTATCATTTAAAAACAGATCCACATGAGAAAATCAACCTAGCAGAGAAGGTTCCAACCCTCGTAAAAGAGCTCGAAAGCGTGATAGACGCATGGCATACAGGGAATCTGACTCGCCGCAGAGTGATGCAAAAGTAACTTTCTGCTATCATTTCAGTAAAAAGCTACTAGTGTGCGCCCACGCTCAACAGATTCAATATTCAAGCCACACCTGAGCGACTCATTTTTAACTACTTTTGACACATGACAACTTTCGCAGACTTAGGCCTTTCTGATCCAATTCTTAAAGCCGTAACCGACAAAGGATACACGAATCCATCTCCTATTCAGGAGAAGGCAATCCCTTCTGTAATGGAGGGCAAGGACGTACTCGCAGCAGCTCAAACAGGAACTGGTAAAACTGCCGGATTCACTCTCCCTATATTACACAGACTCACTGAGAAGACCAAACGCGTAGACCGCAGAGCAGTACGAACTCTCATCCTCACACCCACGCGCGAGCTAGCATCCCAGATCAAAAAGAACATCGAGGACTACAGCGTCCATCTCGATATGACCAGTCTCGTGGTCTTCGGTGGTGTAAAAATCAACCCTCAGATCAGCAAGCTCAAGCAAGGCGTAGACATTCTCGTAGCTACTCCTGGACGTCTATTAGACCTTTGCCAGCAGCGCGCTTGTGATCTCAGCCAGTTAGAAATTCTCGTTCTTGATGAAGCCGACCGCATGCTAGATATGGGCTTCATTAATGACATTAAGAAGATCATGAAGTACGTGCCACAGAAGCGCCAGACTCTGCTCTTCTCCGCTACGTTTTCTAATGAAATCAAGACCATCGCTAAGCAGTTCCTTAATAATCCAGTACTCGTAGAAGTAGCAGCGCAGAACACCACCGCAGAGCGCGTGGAACAGCGTGCATACAAGTGCGACCAGGCAAGCAAGCCAGAACTCGCTATCCATCTCATCCAGCAAGGGAACTGGGATCAGGTTCTTATCTTCACCAAGACAAAGCACGGTGCAAATAGACTCAGCGACCGTCTCCAAAAGGCTGGCATCACATCCAGTGCCATCCACGGAAACAAATCTCAAGGTGCACGTGAGCGTGCGCTGCAAGGCTTCAAGGACAAGACTGTAAGAGTACTCTGCGCTACTGACATCGCTGCTCGTGGTATTGACATCGCCCACTTACCGCACGTGATCAACTATGAGCTACCAAATGTTCCTGCTGACTACGTTCACCGCATCGGCCGTACTGGCCGTGCTGGTCAGAGTGGTGAAGCGCTTTCACTTGTTTGTAACAACGAACGTGCATTCCTAGTACAGATCGAAAAGCTCATCAGTCAGAAAATTCCAATGCACACAGAAGAAGGCTATGAGCCAGATCTCTGGCCAGACCGCATGCCTTCAGCAGCAGAGGTCACTAAGGCAGATGCACGCCGCAAGCAGGAAGCTAGACAGCAACGTGGACCAAGACGCCCAAGTAATAATGGTCGAGGCGGTGGCGGTGGCGGCGGTGGCGGAAAGCCTAACAGCAAAACTGACTCACCAGCGAGCAGAAGAAGATCCTCTACTCGCCGTAGAAGAAGCTAGTTTCTAAACGATCAATCCTTACCTCTAGATCCCCATGTCTAGCAACCCACTATCGGAATCCACGGTCAACCGCTTTGGCGGGATAGCTCGGCTCTATGGCACACATGCTCTAGAAACATTCACCCAGTCACATGTCGCCATCATCGGCATCGGCGGGGTGGGTTCATGGGCTGCAGAAGCACTTGCTCGATCAGGGATAGGTAAAATAACGATGGTAGATCTTGATGAGATCTGCGTGACTAACATCAACCGTCAACTCCACTCGATGGATGGCGAAATAGGCAAGCAAAAGACAGATGCCATGGCAGAGCGCATCCGCCTCATTAATCCAGAGTGCATCGTCACCTGTGAGCAAACGTTCTTTAACGAAAAGACCGCTGACCGCTTACTCTCTCAGGGCTACGACTACGTCATCGATGCAATAGATCTAATGATGCAGAAGACCATTCTTATCGCAGAGTGCACACAACGTAGCATCCCAGTAGTCAGCTGTGGTGGAGCTGGTGGAAAAATAGATCCGAGCACGATCAAAGTTTCTGACATCGCCAACGTCTCCAATGATGCCCTCATTCATAAAGTCCGCACCAGACTCAGGACAAAATTTGGCTTCCCGAAAGCGGTGAACTATAAAGCGCCCAAGTTCGGCGTAGAAGCGATCTATTACGATGAGCATGCAGTCTTCCCAGAGGCCCAAGAGTGTGCTACTGATGAGTCAACGAGCATGAGGCTAAACTGTGCCAGTGGCTTCGGCAGTGTGACCCACATGACTGCGACCCAGGGACTCTTCGCGGCTTCACGCGTTCTGAAGAAGCTCGCTACTAATGCATAACTCTCATCATGGATAATTATTTCAAGCTGCTAGACATCTCCCCAGAAGTGAACATAGATCTAAATCTGCTCTCGAATCAGCATAAGAAACTAGCCGCGCTACATCACCCGGACAATCTAGAGAACAGCTCAAGTGATGACACTCAGTACAAGCTGATCAACACTGCATTTAAAACCCTCAAGTCCCCTGCTAAGCGCCTGATGCACTTGATGGAAACTTCAGGAATCAGCTACAATAAACGCGGCACCGTGAGTGACCACTTATTAGACCTCTTCATGTCCACTGCTCAGCTTCTTCAAGATACAGATGCATTTCTTCGAAAAAAATCTACCACTACCTCAGCCCTCGCATTAGCATTACTAGAAGGTGATTCTCAGATCATCCAAGAACAGCTTGCCGAGCAGATAGAAACTATCGAAACAGAACAAACTAGATCACTTTCACATGCGACCGAAGCTAACGAAAAAAATCTTCTGTTAGAGAACTTCGCCCGCGATCTCGCATTCTTAGAGAAATGGCAAGCCCAGCTAAAGGAACGCTACGCTAGTCTGTTTTAAGAGACACTCTACTTCTCACTTTTCTTTGATTAGAAATCTCTAACATAATCAGAGCAATAGACATCAGGACCATCAGCGAGAGAATACTGATGTGTAGAGTTACATTTTGAAAAGACAGTGCTTTACCGAAGCACCCACATTCATAGTTCAAACCACGTGAATGAGCCGTCATCACCACTACAAGAAAGCTCACACTCAAAGCCAGTAAACTAAGCATAGCTCCTCTCAGTAAAAAACCTAAGATCAACGCGCTCCCAGCTATCACCTCAAAGGCTGGTAACATATAGCCTAGCCACATATCCCAAGGAGCCTCATCGAAGGGGGAAAGTTTAAAATCCCCAATACTCCTTATGAAGCTATCGAGATCTAACAACTTCATGCTTCCAGCCCAGATGAAGACCGCACCAATGATAACGCGCAAGCTGATCGCTGTTAGCTGAGTGACACTCTGTTGCTCACTTTCCATGCCCCGAGTATAGGCTCAACTGATACTAAGCGACAAGTCTGCTCCTTTAGTCTCGCATCGTGAGCGAGCATCTCCCACACTCATGCCGTGACTGAACTCCTACTCAATGAACAAATCTATGAGCGCATCATTGCTGATATTGTACCTAAGGCTGAGAAATTCCTCTGGATAGTCACGGCTGACATCAAAGACCTACATGTAGGAAAAGGTCTCAAGGGGAAACGTCAGCGCTTCGTACCTTTCCTAGAAATCCTCAGTGACCTCGTGCTGCAAGGAGTCGCCATCCGTCTCATCCACGCCAAGGAACCTGGACCTAGATTCCGCCGAGACTTTGATAAGTACCCAGCTCTTATTGAGAGTGATCTGTTCGAGCGAATCCTCTGTCCACGTGTCCACACAAAGGCAATCCTCATAGACGGCAAGCAAGCATTTATAACCTCAGCGAATCTAACAGGTGCTGGACTAGGAGCAAAATCTAAGCACAAGCGGAACTTCGAAGTAGGCATGCTCACCAATGAAAAACAGCACATCGCCCCACTCATCGAATGGATAGATGATCTCTACCTTGGCGACCATTGTCACCAATGTCAGCGCAGATCACTATGTCCTGACCCAATAGCTAAAACTTAGATCACCCAGTCCAACAATCTAAAATAAACCATAAAACCATTGGTACATATAGAATAAAACCTCACCAAAAAACAAAACTCAGTATTTTGAAATAAAAGTATTCATTCTGTATCTCATTAGAACAGTCTGCTTAAAAAAAGTAGCCTTCAACACTAATCAAATACACACTATGAAAACACTATCAAAATCACTCACTATCGGTAGCCTAGCAGCAGCTTCTCTCTTCTCAGCATCATGCGATAGCGACAACAATAATGTCTCAACTACAGATGCTGAAGCAGCAGCTATCCCAATAACAATCACGATGCAAGCTAATGGTCCAGTTGCCTTCGCTCCATCATTTTTCGTCACCCATGACGGCAGCTTTGACTTCTTCGACACCGGAAGCGTAGCATCAGCTGCTCTTGAGCCGATGGCGGAGTTAGGAGATGTTTCTGACATCGTAGCATCAGTCAGCACTGACTCATACAGTACCTTCACCAGTGGCCCGATCGCACCAGGAAGCGCCACCACTACTGTCACACTCATGGTTTCTGAGGAAAATAGATATTTCACCTACGGTAGCATGGTTCTCCCTACTAGTGACACATTCATCGGTAACAACAGCCCTACTGCATTCGACCTCTATCAGCTACTCGAAGACTCAGCAGACGGCACCGTAACTATCGATGTAAGCCGCCTCTATGATGCAGGTACTGAGGTGAATGACTTCCTCACATCACCTGGTGGTCCTCTCGTCGGAGCTCCTACTGGAGTAGATACAGACGGAGTGGATGAAAACGCATCGATCACACTAAGTGAGCCAGACTTCTACAACGAGTACTTAAATGCAGGTGACTTCGATGTCTCTACGATCAATCCAGAAGGTGCAAATGTGGCTACTATCACAATCACCCGTACTGACACTGAGTAAGAAATCTCATAGCATTTCTACAAAATAGTATTTTATCATCAGGGGAAAGTTAGCTCAATACACTGGGCTGACTTTCCCTTGTTTTATAGTAGCTAGTACGCTTAGATCTTCGCATGACAGAAATTTCATGCCCACTCTGCACACTCAATGATGTGCTCACTAGCGAAAAAATCTACGAATGCGTCACCTGCGGCCACGAATGGGCACGTACAGATGTACCAGACGAAGATGCACCTGCTGAACTCGTGGTCAAAGATGCCTACGGGAACATTCTCCAACAAGGTGACATCGTGCAGATGATCAAGGACAAGAAACTCAAGGGAACATCTACCGTTCTGAAAAGTGGGGACAAGTCCAAGCCGATCAGCATCCAAGAAGGCGACCACGAAATCTCCTGTAAAATGAATGGTATCTCTATCAATCTCAAAGCCCAATTCGTCAAAAAGGTGAATCCTTAAAAATCACCACATCTATAAATTTTCACTCTCTATACTGGTAATTTAGCCTCTTTAGGCTATGGATCTGGTCAGGTAACTTTTACTAAAACAACTAGCCATGCTCGATATCAAAGACATTCGCGACAACGCGGAAGACATCAAAACTAAGCTCGCCACTCGTGGCGGGCACGCACATACACTCATCGACGAGGTAATCACGCTCGATGAATCTCGTAGAAAATTTGAAACAGATAAACAAATTTTCCAATCCGAGCGTAATACCGCGTCCAAGAACATCGGAGCCCTGATGGCAAAAGGTGAAAAAGATGCTGCGGAAGCTGCTAAGTCTGCAGTGAAGGAAATAGGCGAAAAGATCAAAGAGCTAGAATCTCAGAGCGAGGAAGTCTCTACCAAGCTTACCTTCCTTCTCATGAGCATCCCTAACATCCCCCATGCTGACTGCCCAGTAGGTAAAGATGAAAATGATAATCCTGAGATCAGAGTCTGGGGAGACAAGCCAGAGATCACGAAGCCACTTGATCACGTACAGCTTGCTGAGAAGCTCGGCTTGATTGACTTTGAACTCGCGGCTAAAATATCAGGTGCAGGCTTTGCTGTATACAGAGGCAAAGGAGCACGTCTGGAGCGAGCGCTCATAAGCTTCTTACTAGATCTTCAGACTGAAGAACACGGCTACACAGAAGTAAACGTACCTCATGTAATCAAACGTCAATGCATGGAAGGCACAGGTCAGCTTCCTAAGTTTGAAGACGACATGTACGGCATCGAAGATGGTGAGATGTTCCTCGCACCTACCGCTGAAGTACCAGTCACTAACTTACTTCGTGAGACCATTCAGAAAGAAGCAGATCTCCCGATCAAGCTCACCACCCACACTCCATGCTTCCGCCGTGAAGCTGGTAGTGCCGGACGTGACAACAAAGGAATCATCCGTACCCACCAATTTGATAAAGTAGAGCTAGTTCAGGCAGTGACGCCAGAAAACTCTATGCAAGCCCTAGAAGAACTCACAGGCCATGCAGAAGCTGCGCTTCAGAAACTAGGCATCCACTACAGAACCATTGAGCTCTGCACAGGCGACATTGGCTTCAGCTCACTCAAAACCTATGACATAGAGGTCTGGGCGCCAGGACACGGCAAGTACCTTGAAGTATCAAGTTGCTCAAACTTCGGCGACTACCAAGCCCGTAGAATGAAGCTCCGCTATAAGGACGCTGACGGCAAAAACCAGTTCCTCCACACCATCAATGGATCTGGCACGGCCCTACCAAGACTCTACGTAGCGCTCATCGAGCAATACCAACAAGCTGACGGCAGCATCAAGATCCCAGCTGCCCTAGTGCCTTACTTTGGTGCTGAGGAAATCAGCTAGATTTTCTCTTCGCTTCATCTATTCTAACAAAAAACCTCCGCAGTTCACCTGCTGAGGTTTTTTTCTCTATTAGTGCTATAGCTCACTCCGCTTTCATCACTTTCCCAGTAATTGTGAAAGATCGTAGTGAGAAAGCTACTCAGCATCTTAAGAGTAAGCGAGATAGAATTCCGCTAAGTATCTTTACATAATTATAGTGATTAGTGTTATCCTAAGCGTCTTAAAACTGGCCTAAGCTATCTGGGCTATCTGAGCTTTTTCTCCCAAGCTTGGGCTACTTTATTTGGTGTTAGCTCTTGCGCTGACTGGCTATTGAGGTGCTCTAGAACATATTCTAGGTAATCTCGGGGATTGAGGTTCGCTGCTTTGCAGTTCTCAATGAGGGTGTAGAGGATGGCGTTGTTTTCTCCTGCCTCTAAGCTTCCGAAGAACATGTAGTTCTTCAGACCTAATTCACAGGGGCGGATCGCGTTTTCGATACCATTGTTATCGATGTCTAGCCGCCCGTCTTCTAGATAGAGGATAAATTTCGACCATTGGTTGAGGGCGTAGCTGATTGCCTTACCACAGCTGTTTGAGGGCCAGTGATGAGGTAGGTGGTCACAGTGTTTATCGGTAATCAAAGCGGTAGCCAGAGCTGGGGTGATCATCGTGCCCGGGATTTTTAATGCAGATGAAGATAAATTAATCATAGACCGCAAAGCCTATTCTGATCTCAGAACCTGACTAGGTGGCCAATTTAAAGACGCTTACCTGTTATCTTTGATTTCAGACAACAATCTCATCTATATTTATGCCAAAAAAGCTCTCAAAATAGTCACATCTAATCTATTGATGTTCATATAGGCAACGATACTTAAATGCAGAAATACGACTTAATGGCAGACTTCAAAGCACAAAAAAGCTCAGCAACATTCTGAGCTTTTTTCTAACCAAATGGTACAAGGTGAGGGACTTGAACCCCCGACCAATTCGGTGTAAACGAACCGCTCTACCAACTGAGCTAACCTTGCTTTTATCTGACTTACACCTAACTTGATTTTCATCTCGCTCGGCGAAACGGAAAATACATTTTTTTCTGAAAACCGCAAGAAGAAAAAACATAGAAATACATTTTTTTATTCACTAATAAACACCCTACTGAATATAACCTAGCCAATGCTTGCAAAAAACATTCTATCACACTAAATAGACCTCATTAAATAATACTTCAATAAACACTAATCTTATAAACAAATGGAAGGCATAGCAATCATGACGTCAGGCGGTGACGCAGCAGGAATGAATCCAGCGGTAAAATGCGCAGTAGAATACACAATTAAGAAAGGCTTCAAGCCCTACCTCGTAAGAAATGGGCTCCGTGGCCTCATTGATGATAAAATATCAGAAGCCACTAGAGCAGATGTCTCCGGCATCCTCCATCGTGGTGGAACTGTCTTACGCTCATCTAGATCTACTCGATTCTTTGAATATGAGCACCGTAAAACTGCCTATGAAAACCTCCAGAAACGTAACATCAACAAACTCATCATTATCGGTGGTGACGGGTCATTTAACGCACTCAACCAATTTTATGAAGACTTTAAAGTCCCGTTTGCTGGGATCCCAGCCACGATTGATAATGACATTCCTGGAACTGATTACTGTCTCGGTGTAGACACAGCTCTGAATGTCATCCGTGAATCAGTAGATTCCATCCGCGATACAGCCACTTCCTTTAACCGTGCGTTCGTAATCGAGACCATGGGCAGACACTGTGGGTACCTCGCAATGACAAGCGCCCTATCAAGTGGGGCAGAGATCTGCATCGCGCCAGAACTAGAATACGACCTAGACTCTATCTGCAAGCGTCTCAAAGAAGACTGTGCTAATGGTAGAGAATACATCATTGCCATTGCTGCAGAGGGCACAAACATGGCTGAGTACCTCACTCGCTGGATCCAGATGAATCTCGATATGGACACTAGACTTACTGTACTAGGGCATGTCCAGCGTGGTGGTTCCCCTACTGTTAGAGACCGTATTATGGCGTATAAATTTGCCGTAGCAGCAGTGGACTCACTTGCTGCAGGAAACACAAACGAGATAATGATCTACAAAGAAGGTGAATTTACAGGTATGCCAGTGCATGAAGTAGCAGGCTCTAAATACAAGATCGATCCTGACCTCATAAAGCTATCCGCTCACCTCGGCAAATAACTTTTAAAGTGATTGCAAAATCATCTGACACTTATACTTGCCGAATGATTTTTAATCAGCAAGTATACGTTGAAATTTTAATACAACCATAAACAAATCAATGTTCAAAAGACTAGGAAACCTCATTAAAGGATTCTTCGGCCTCTTCATCGGAGGACTAGAAAAGAAAAATCCGAAAGCGCTGCTCGAAGTAGAGAAAGAAAATCTTCGCAAGCAAATCTCTAAGTTCAATCAAGGACTAGCATCACATGCTGGCCTCGTAGAGAAGCTCATCAGTAATGTTAAAAAGCTCAAAAAAGAAGAAGATAACTTTAGAGCTAAAACGGCAGCTAACCTCAAGGCTGGTAACCGAGCTCTCGCTGGTGAATACGCTCTTAAGCTTAAGAAAGTAGAGACCGAACACGATGAAGTAGCTGAGCAGCTACAAGACTCTGAAGCCCGCTACAAAGAACTCATCAAGGCTAGAGACGTCTCAGTCAAAGAGGCAAGATCTAAGATTGACGAGCTGCGCCGTGGACTCGATGACATCGAAGTCCAGCAAGCTACTGCAGAACTCAACGAGATGGCATCAGGAATGGTTACCAACCTAGGTGGATCAGGAGACTCACTCAATAGACTGGAAGAAATCGTAGACGAAGAGCGCACTCGTGCAGCCGGACGTAGCCGCGTAGCCAGAGACAGTATGGACCTCTCAGAAATTAACATGAAAGAATCTGAACAAGAGGCACTCCAAGACATGGCTCTTGCTGAATTCGCAGCCGAGCAAGGGATTGCACTGGAAGGCGCTGATGCCGCATCCAACACCCCAGCAGCAGAAGAGACTGAAGAAACTCCTTCATCAGGCTCAATGGGACCAGGAATCTCACAGTAAAAACAGTGATTTAAGCACTTCCATAAATCTATCTAAGATCTACTAAGCGACCGACTTTAAAAAGTTAGTCGCTTTTTTTCTGTAGACAATAGAGCCACTTGAAAGTAGTGAAATAATGTAAGCAAAATCTGTTAGATCTTCCTAAAACCAAAGTGTTTTTGAAAAAAGGGTGCTACGAGAGGTTCCCTCAATAATATTTTAAAAGAAAATATGAATAGATTCAGCCTAGCTCAAGTCAAACATAGTGAACAACAAATATTAAATCATTATGAAAAAAATACTAACATACATCAGCATCGTTTCAGCAGGGCTCTTTATTTCAACTAACACAGCTACTGCAAAGAAATACTCTCCCGGACATAACAGCTCATACGTAAGCGGTCATTACAAATGTGGTACTCCTATCTTCACCAAGAAGATATTCAGCCATTACGACAGATTCGGCAGAGCAGTATTCAGATATCTCAGAATAACGCCCAAGCTAAGAGCACACACGCCTAGAAAAAGAATAGCCTATACCAACATAACTAAGCAGAGGTAACACTAGTAAATAAGCGTCTTAAAACTAGCCTGAGCTATCTGAGCTTTTTTCTCCCAAGCTTGGGCTACTTTATTTGGTGTTAGCTCTTGCGCTGACTGACTATTGAGGTGCTCTAGAACATATTCTAGGTAATCTCGAGGATTGAGGTTCGCAGCTTTGTAGTTCTCAATGAGGGTATAGAGGATGGCGTTGTTTTCTCCTGCCTCCAAGCTTCCGAAGAACATGCAGTTCTTCAGACCTAATTTACAGGGGCGGATCGCGTTTTCGATACCGTTGTTATCCATGTCTAGCCGCCCATCTTCTAGATAGGTATGAACCGAACACATAGGTAACAGATTGACCGAGCACATAGGTTACATTTTACTGACTAATTATGGCCTGGAAAAATGAATCATCTAAGGAACAGAAAGAAAGATTTGCGATGCTTGCAATGAGTGATCGCTATACGATAACCGAGTTGTTTGAGGAATTTGGGATTTCCCGTAAGACAGGTCATAAATGGCTTTCACGCTATGCTGTGCTTGGTAAGGCAGGATTGACCGATCAGAGTAGAAGCCCTAAAAATCTTCATAATAGGACGAGTGCAGATCTTGAGCGATTGATTATCAAAGAGAAGCGTCTCCATATGACGTGGGGACCTAAGAAGCTTCAACGAATCCTCGAGACCAAGCATGGAATAGAGTCTCTTCCAGCTGTTAGCACGGTTGGTGAGGTGTTAAAGAGGCACGGTTTAGTGAAGAAAGCTGGTGTTTTCAAAGAGGAAAGAGGTGCTTTGACACCGCCTGAGCATAGCAATCATATCTTCGGCGTGGATTTCAAAGGTTGGTTTATGACTCAAGATGGAGAACGCTTTGATCCGCTGACGGTGAGCGATTTACATAGTCGATATTTGCTGAAAGCTGAGGGACTGAAGCAGGCATCGAGGCACTGGACGCAGAAGGCTTTTAGAAATATGTTTAGAGAGTATGGCTTGCCTGAAATCATAAGAATAGATAACGCTCAGCAGCATGTGTGCTCAGGGTCAGAGAGTAGATACAGAGGAACCATATTTTTAGAAATTTCATAAAATTATAGCTAAATAACAAAGTCCCCCTGCCTGATGAGTGGGATCTCTTTCCCCTCTCCATCGTAACCTGTGACATCTACTTCTGGACCACCTATCATGAAATCTGTGTGAAGGTTGCTAACATTGATTCCAGAAGCTATCTTCTCTTCGTCACTCATACTCAAGGCTCCATCAACTGGCATCGGGTAGCCGCTCCCTAGTGCTACGTGGCAGCTCGCATTTTCATCATATAAAATACAGTGGAAAACATGGCCATTCTGGAAAATAGGTGATGAGCCATCTACTAATGCCAGCTCACCGAGATAGCTGGCATTAGGGCACATGGCGAAATAGTCATCGAGTACGGGTTTACCCGACTTCGCTCCGTAATTAACCACCTTTCCTTCCTCAAATTCAAGCCAAGCACCACTAACAGATTTTCCTAATACCGTGACTGGACGCACCACCTGCATCCGACCATTAGTTCCAGCTCTATCTGGTGTTGTGAAGCATTCCTCTGTTGGTATATTAGGGATGAAGCTCTGCTCAGGGTCAATCGCCGTTGGAACACCTCCACCTATCCAGCGTGCACCCGAAATGCATTTAACAGTTAGCTCTGTTCCTGGCCCTCTGAACCTTACCTCTGCCAGATTTAAATCACTTAGTTTTTGACAACGTTGCTTTAGCACCTGCTCTTTTTCACGCCAGTGTGCGCTTGGGTCAGCAACATCCAAGTTAAGAATCTTTACCATCGCTAGCCAGAGTCTGCGCTCTATTTCAGCAGACGGCTCTAGGTCATAAACTTTAGCTGCCCAGTCTAGAGTCGGCAGTGCTGCCACACACCATGTCACCTGACCAGTACCGCAGGCATCACTGACTGGCTTAGCGGATTTACTCTGAGTCTTCTGGATGATACCTAGTCGCTTAGAGTCAAGCAACCCCATGAGGTCTGGATCTGTAGGGCCGAAGAGATTTAGCCGCGCCCAACCTTCATCGATGACGGTTTGGTGCTTTTTCTCTATCCAGCTAAGGACATCGTAAAGGTCATCCTCCGCGCCGTGATCGACACGAGCTTTGAGTAGCTTTGGGTGATTGGCTTCCACGAGAACATAGCTGGCGCCCATCTTGTAGGCTTCTTCTGCCACTAGATTCAGAAAATCCCAATGGTAGGGTTCCGCAGTGATAATAAGCTTTTGCCCCGATTGGAGATTTACTCCGACCTCTAGCAGTAGTCTGGCATATTTAAATTTTCGCGTATTCTCGATCTCCTCTTGCATGATGAGGATAACCTAGCCCGAGAACGAGAGATGCAAAGTAAAACCTTAACTCCGAGGGGAACCATCACTGTATAGGATCCTATCACATCGGTCTTTCAGACCTTCTTTTTTAGTAGATTATCACTACCCAGCCCTGCACTCGCTTTCAGCTCGCTACTGACTGGACTGTTGTCACTCCGCTCCTCTGGAGCTTTAAAACTAGTGATTCCATCACTAACTCTTCTCCACGCTCTCGAAAACTCCACCACCTAACAGGGTGCCATTTTCATAAAACCCGCAGATCTGGCCAGGAGTAATGGCACGTTGTGGCATGATGAACTCTACAAGATACTTACCAGTATCGTCACCTACTAGTGGCGTGACATTGGCTGGCTCGCTCTTAGCTCGGTATCTTGGCTGTGCTTCTATTTTACGTTTTAGAGTGAGCTTCTTATTCACCCATGAGACGGTTCCGACCACGCACTTACTGGTATAGAGCCCTTCGGTGTGTGACTCGTCATAACCTACGATGAGTTCATTGCGCTCAGCATTTTTTCCAACCACAACATAAGCAATACCATCACGCGGTGAAGCGACTCCATGCCCCTTACGCTGGCCTAGAGTGTATAAATGTAAACCCTTGTGACGGCCTAATTTTTGGCCTTCGTGATCAACAATATTTCCTGGCCTATCTGGAACATAGTGTCTGAGGAAGTCCGTCATTTTGACATTACCAATGAAACAAATCCCCTGGCTGTCTTTCTTAGTAGCTGTTGGTAAATCTAGCTTGGCAGCTATCTCTCGTACCTCTGGCTTCTGCATCTCTCCACATGGGAACAGTGCGTACTTAGCCTGATGCTGCTCCATGAGTGCGAGGAAATAGCTCTGGTCTTTATTCGTATCCGCTCCACGTAGGATGTCATGTGTCCCGTCCTCGCGTACTCGCTTTCTGGCATAGTGCCCCGTCGCAACAGCCTCAAACCCTTGCTCTAGAGCATAATCTAGAAATACGCCAAACTTCATTTCACGGTTACAGTACACATCAGGGTTCGGCGTGATCCCGCTACGGTAGCCATCTAACAGGTAATCCACAATGCGTTCTTGGTATTGATCAATGAGGTCCACCACGCGGAATTCTATCCCTAGCTTTTTCGCCACTGCGTGCGCATCATCCACATCATCCTGCCATGGACAGTCACCAGGGACGTTGTCGGTATTGATCCAGTTCTTCATGTAAGCGCCTGTGACTTCATGCCCCTGCTCGATGAGCAAGGCTGCCGCCACGCTGGAATCCACTCCGCCAGATAGTCCTACCAAGATCTTTGCCATACATGAGTGCTAAATCATCCTCACCACTTCTACGAACTTTATTTTTCCCGCTGACGTAAACTTCTTGATTCTCGTCACCTTTTCACCCTAAAAGTCAGCTATGTCTGAGACAGCTAACGAGAACACTGAGCCACTAAACGAAGGCGAAGAGAAAAAGAACTCTAACCACATTGCAGGATGCGGTATTTTCCTCGTTATTCTCTGTACAGTTATCTTCCTAGTCTCTGTCGCTGTTTATAGTTATTTTGATTATAAAAAAGCATTCGTTGCCATGAGTCAGGAAACTTCTGTCCCGACCAAAATAGCCATTACAGACACTACAACGACTTCTGCGCTGGATGAGAAATTCACAACATTCAACACCCTCGTAAAAGCCAAGAAACTCGCTACTATGGAACTTAGCATCGATGAGATCAATCTCGCGATCGCCCACTTCGAGAAGCTTGCTGAATTCAAAAAAACTTTTTATATAACAGCGATCACTGATATACACATCGAGGCTCGCTCCTCATTCAAGGTGAATGCTGGCTTCGACGGCGAGCGGCATTTTAATGGAGTCCTCAAGCTAAAGCCAGTCATCGCACAGGGCTCTATTTTTCCAGTCGTAGATGAAGCTATTCCGGACACTGGCGCTAAAGTTCCGCCTAAGATACTTAATGCACTTCCAGTGCTCATGTTTGTTGAATACCGAAATGATGAAGAGATCCAAGACGTGTTCCACAAGATCACGGCAGTAGAACTAAAGAACAATTCACTTTATATCACGAGTGACCCTGAGAGTACTGAGACTCCCATCATCGACATGGATGTGAGCAAGCAAGCAGACACAGGTATACAGCTCTTCGCTCTTCTGACATTCATCTTCATTACCACCGTTGGCTTTGCTGTGTGGTTCGGAAAGTGGAAAAAGAAACAGCAGACAGAAGCTTCTAAGTAGAATCTGTAAACAACTTGCCAAGATCTTCACTCTTGCCTAATCTCACTTCATGGAATCTCACGAAGTGTTAAAAAATGCGTTTGAAAAGTCATCACCTAAACAGGTCGCTTCAGACCTAGGCATCTCACTCTCACTGGTTTATAAATGGGCACAAGAGCAGTCTGATACAGGTTCCGGCAGCAGAAACCCATTAGACCGTGTGATCGAGCTTTTCAAATTAACAGGAGACTCCCGCATCATAGAATACATCTGTGAGCAATGTGACGGTTACTTTGTAAGAAATCCTGTCAGTCACTGTGAAAAAGGATTTCAGGTACTCCCCGCTACCAACGAGATTGTCTCTCAATTTTCTACTCTCCTAATGCGTATTTCAGGAGCCGCACTCGATAACTCCATCACCAATGATGAAGCCGAGGACATCCGCGTCAGCTGGGATAAGCTAAAAGGTTACGGCGAGGGATTCGTACGCTGCTGTGAGGAAGGAGACTTTGAACTCATGGATCTTGAGAAAGACGTGCAGACTCCTACTGAACCAGAAGTTCGTAAAACACTCTATTAAGATTCCCCTAGGTTTTTGACCAAAAAACTAAATTAGCCTATGACAAAAAAGATAATTTCCATAGCTAATTTAGCTAGCCTATCAGGTATCGCATTAGCAAGCCCTCTTGTATCAGAAAATTTAGATATAAGCCAAGTAAAAGCCTCTTCTGAGTTCCAACCTTATGATTTCCTGAAGGACATTGGCTCGTTATATGACAATAACGAAAATTCGTCCATCAACGAGGTAGAAGTATTTGGCCGAGTTCAGTATCAGTATGCTTATGTAGATGGTTCTAATGAGTCAGATAACTATGACGAATTTCGTAGAGTTCGCATCGGCGCTAAAATTGGATTTGCTAAGTACTTCAATGTTAAAGTACGTGCTAATATGGAACAAGGTGATGTAGATGACCATAGTTTCGGCTTTGATGGTTATGATAGAGCCGCTCTATCATTTAAAGCAGGTGAAGCATTAGGCATAGATTCGCTAGATAGCCTCACACTCCATTATGGCCGACAAAAAATAAGTATCGGTGCTGAAGGCCATCTATCTTCAAAGAAAATTAAAACGGTAGAGCGCTCTGCCCTATCGAGAAATGCTCGACCATCTAATGCAATAGAAGGAATGACCATAGACCTCATTGTAAATCCAGATGCAGAAACATCCATCGACTACAATAATGCCTGGGTTGCCTCTATCGCTTATAAAGCAGATTTACTGAACTGGGAATGGAGCTTCAATGCCATCAGTGGTGAGACTGAAGATGTCTCAGATGAACGCTCAGGATTATTCTACGGAGCGATGATACAGGCATCCAAATTCATCATCGATGACAAACTGGAAGTCGCGGGGCGCTACTACTTTCAAGCTTCTGATAATTCTGAAGGAATCAGAATTAATCGTAGGTACTCTAGAATATCCGCTATTGGAAGCAATGGCCGCGGAGACCTCCATCAGAGTATTTATGCCGGTCTAAACTACTATCTCTGCGCAGACAGAGCTAAGATCATGACAGGTATGGAGTATGAAAAGCTAGAGTTTGCTGATCAAGATAGCAATGCTACTACCCTCTGGGCTTCTGCTGGTTTCTACTTCTAAACTAAATCAACAAATAAAAAAACCGCTAAACTAACGATAGTTCAGCGGTTTTTTGATTAAAAGCTAGTTGATCTTACGAGTTAAGATCACGCATTGTGTTAGTGAGGATGACTCGGTTGTTACCACAAGCCACTTGAACTTCTTCCATGAAATCTGAGACTTTCACTCGGTCTTTCAGAACGATCCCATAACGAAGCTCAGTCATCATCCCCGCTTACACTGACTCAACACTGATCATCTCAGTAACCTCGTTGAACCTGTCAAAGATAACAGAAAACACCTCTGTATAGTCTACATCATTGTTCACTCAGATTCTAAGCTGATGAGAAGCCCGCACAGGAGCAAAGGCGTCCTGCTTCGAAATAAACAAAATAGCTAGTCCTACGACGATAGTTGTGACAAACACGATCTCATATTGACGAGCACCTACACACATTCCTGTTGCCATAGCAAAGAAAACAAATCCCAGATCTCTAGATTGACCAAGGTTTCTCCTGAAGCGAATCATCGAGAAGGCTGCGAACATACCAAACGCCACTGAGCTGTTCCCGTTTACCACCATAATGAGGATGGTAGTCACCGTACCGATGATCACTAAGGTGTGTACAAAATCTTGAGAATACCTCGTTCCCTTGTATGTCTTCTTATAGAGCAGGCCGATGAACATGTTTAAAATAAAACTAAATGCCATGGCGGCAATGACTTCAATAGGCTCGACTGATTGTGCGCGAGTTGAATTAAGTGAATCGAATAGTCCTTCGATAAGGTTAGCTAAGATTGGCTCCACATAGTTGTGTTTGTTTTAAAATAAGGTTAAATATCGTGGGAGAATTTTAAGCTGACTCCATTTTAATCTCGCTATCTGGAGACTTAATAAGTCCCAGTTGCTCTCGTAAAACAGGGTCTATGACCTTCATCGCAGTGCAGAATTTACTGAAACTGCGACGAACTAGATTTTTTTACCTGCGTATTCACGAAACCAAGACGGCACGGGTCCAATAGATTTGACTTCAAAAATGCATTTATCAGGAGGTATGATGTGATGCTCAAAACGCTGATCATCTGGCTCTAGAGTAAGAAGCTCAGATCTGCACATCAGCCGTGTGTCAAAAGTAATACGAAACTGTCCATCAGGAGTCATCAGTGCCTTACGGTCATATCGAAGCTGAATAGCGTAGCCAAACTTACGACGCTCGATAAGGTCGAACAACTCTTTCACTATCATTCTCTCAGATCGCGAATACTCACGACCTGCTGAATTGAGAATGTCGTAATTACCCTGAGTGAACTCAACAGCATGCTCTACAGGCAGAAAGAGACGTCTTTTCGCGCCCACTCCAAAGTGCTTATACTTTACTTCTATAAAACCAGTCGGTGGAGTTCTTCCATCCTCAGACCCATAAATACGAACCCTTATTTTACGCCTACTAGCAAGACTACGATCCTTTTCCCAGAAGCATTCCCTATCTGGAGTCTCGAAGTACTCAGTCACGATTGGATAACAACCATTTTCGGAAGCTACGCTATCGACTACCAGACGATCACTCAGATCATCCTGAATCTCTCGCATAGTCTCCAGAGAGATTAAGTATTTATACTCTATTCGGTTTAGGCTCAAAAGAAGGCTTACATAGGTTAAATTCAAACAAAGTCTAAATAATTATAATCTCTAACAATTAGTTAGCACCCAAATATTTGTCAACGTGTTAAATCTCTGAACACGTGCTAAAAGAACAATACTTGTTCTCTTAGCAAGAAGACTATCCTTCTAACAAGCTGATAGAATAGAGACTGTTCGCATGTTTAAGTTAGATTTTTTTTATGGCTAAATCGTCACCATTATTTAGTATGAAAATCTCTAATAATTATTTCTATGCACACCATCCTCATCATTGAAGACGAAATAGACATCGCTGAACTCATTCGTCTCAATTTAGAGCGTAATCAACTTCATACGGAACTCGCACACGATGGACAAACTGGGATCAATAAAGCCTTTGAACACCTTCCCGACCTAATCATTTTAGATCTCATGCTTCCGATAAAAGACGGCATTGCGGTCTTTAAAGAACTGAGAAATGATAACCGCACTCGTAGCATTCCAGTGCTAATGCTCACTGCCAAGGCACAAGTCGAAGACCGTATAGCAGGACTAGAAGAAGGAGCTGATGACTATCTCACTAAGCCATTCAGCCCGAAAGAACTTACACTACGGATCAAATCACTGCTAAAGCGGCATACAAAATCTGAACATTCCTCTCTCTTCGATTGTCCCCCATTTAAGTTCAACACAAGCACAATGCAACTATATGCTGAGAACGAACTCATCGAACTTACCGCTACCGAGTTCAAACTACTACTCTACCTTTGTGAACGCGTAGACACACCTCAAAATAGACACACACTACTTAAGGAGGTCTGGGGGTATCATGATGAGGTAAACTCTCGTACTCTAGACACCCACATGAAGCGACTACGCCAAAAAGCAGGCGACCACTCACACCTCATTGAAACTGTGAGAGGAATCGGCTACCAAATTATCAGTCAGTAAATATCATGGACCCCGGCACACTCACTCTCGCAATCATTTCTACTCTAGCTATAACCTGTAGCCTCAGCTTGTGGCAACGGCTCAAGTACCAGAGTAGCCAACAGGAGACAGAGACACGCCACAATAACGAGAGCCAAGCAGCACTGAGTAAAACCAAGGCTGAGCGACGTGAACTCCGTCTCCTACTCAATGCCTCTGACGACTCCCTCATCATTACAGATCCAAAAGGCGTTGTCCAAGTTGCCAATGAGTCTACACGGACTATTACCATAGTGAAAACCCTACGTGGTCGGCAGATAGACACCATCATTCGTAATGGAAAAATTTCCCAAAACATCAAGGAACTAATGCAAAATAGCGTGCCAGAAACACGCACCATCATCCTGAATAACTCTAACCTTGACGATAAACAAACTTTAGAAAAATCTGCCTGGTTAATAGACTACGCACCCATCTCGGCCAATACTGCAGCCACCACCGGAGAGAATATCCCCCATCACCGGTTCATTCTCAGAGATATCACCAAGGAGCACCGCACAGACCAGATCAAGCGTGAGTTCGTAGCCAATGCATCTCATGAGCTACGCACCCCACTCGCCATTATAAGTGGCTACTTAGAAAACCTCATTGATGATGATGATCTTGACGATCCTGCCACCTCCCGCAACATGCTCACCACAATGCGTAAGCAAAGTGAAAGGCTAGAACGCCTGATCGAAGAAATGCTCACTATTTCTAAACTAGAGTCAGGTGAAATAGCAGTACTGAATCAAGAATCATTCCAGCTCAAGCAAGCCATAGAAACAGTCATCGATAGACTCGCACCAATGACTCATAAGCAAAATTCTGAGATCACCACATTATATAGTGATGATAATATCCAGCTAATTGGCGATAGATTCTATTGGGAACAAGCTCTCTTCAACATCATTGAAAACGCACTTAAACAGAACACCCAAACAGCTCTATCTATCAAGATCTCAGCAGATATAAATCTAGCTAAAAAGCAATTGGAGATCAATATCTCCGACAACGGTAAAGGGATCCCACCCGCTGACCTGCCTTACATTTTTAATCGCTTCTTCCGCGTCCAGAAAGATCACTCCCAAAATGAAGTCAAAGGAACGGGGCTAGGACTATCCATCGTGAAGCACGTTATTGAATCCCACGGCGGAAGTGTTTCAGCCGCCTCATCTCCCGGCATAGAAACCACCTTCAGTATCACCTTACCCAATAACTCATAATGAGTTATTTTTGTGACAAATTATTCACAATAGAAAGATTGATAACCACTGCCGAAAATTCAACTATTCTTTAATGGTCGTAAAATCAATAGGCGTTGATAAACCAAATTCATCAAAATAAACTAATAACATTATGTGGGACGCAATCGTTAAAATACTGAGCATCTTGGGCGCTCTTGGAGTATTCCTTTATGGAATGAAAGTGATGTCAGAAGGCATCCAGAAAGTAGCAGGCAATAGCATGCGTAAGGCATTAGCTACGATGACCAAGAACCGCTTCAGTGCAGTTTTCACTGGTTTCTTCACCACCTGCTTAGTTCAGTCTTCCTCTGCTACTACAGTCCTCGTAGTTAGCTTTGTAAATGCTGGTCTCCTCACTCTGGTAGAGTCTGTAGGCGTCATCATGGGGGCTAACCTTGGTACCACCATCACTGCCTGGCTCGTTGCGTTCATCCCTAAATTCAAGATCGCTGCCGTCGCCCTTCCAATGATCGGCATTGGTCTACCTCTACTCTTCGTAGGCAAGAACCGCTGGAAATCTATGGGCGAAACTCTCATCGGCTTTGGTCTCCTCTTCTTCGGTCTTTCCTTACTAAAAGAACAAGTTCCAAATGCTAGCGACATCACTGGAGGCGCAGCAGATACAGTACTCTACTGGATCGATCTTATTCAAGGTTATGGTCACCTCTCCATCATCTTCTTCCTCATTGCTGGTATTGTACTCACTGTAGTCGTCCAGTCCTCTTCTGCAGCAATGGCCATCACCATTACCTGTGCTACATCAGGATGGCTCGGATCAGATCCTCAACAAGTATTCATCTACAGTGCCGCGATCGTGCTTGGTGAAAACATCGGTACTACAGTGACCGCCTGGCTAGCCTCTTTCTCTGCGAATGTACATGCGAAACGAGCAGCTAGGGCACACTTCCTCTTCAACGTAATTGGCACTATCTGGGCCGTTCTACTCATCGGAGCCATTACAAGCCTAGTATGGAAAATACTACCCCTCTTCCCAGAGTGGATGGTCGACATGAGAACCAAGAAAGCGAGTGCAGATGCTTCTGAATCGCTTCTAAAGGTAGCTTTCGCAGTGGCAATCTTCCACACGACCTTCAACCTTCTTAACATCATCATGCTCCTTCCCTTCACGAAGACCATTGCAAGCATAGTAGAGAAATGGGTCAAAGAAAAGCCAGAAGGCGGAGACAGATCACAGCTTAAGTACATCTCTCAGCAACTTGTAGACCTCGGTGAACTCAACATCATGGAAGTAGACAATGCGCTTAAGAAATTCTCAAAGCATAATATCGATATGTTCGCTGGCTACACTACAGTTCTAGATAATCCTGACCAGGACATGTCAGAGCTCGTGCAGAAACTTCGTAAGATGGAAGACGATGCCGACCTCATGATGCATGACATCACAAACTACCTCGTACGCTGCACAGCAAACGACATGAGTGATCAAAATGCAGAGGAAATCACTGCGATGCTTCTCATCACTTCTGAGCTAGAAGAATGTTCAGATGCTATCTACAGACTTGTAAAAATAGCTGAGCGTAAATTCCAAAAAGGACACGTCCTCAGCTCAGAGCACTCTTCAGACATCAAGAAATTCGTCTCTCACATCAAGTCTTACCTCGAGTTCTCACATGCGAATATCTTCAAGACTCCTTCAGAAGCAGACATCTCTAGCCTAAATGATCAGGCTGGAAAGTTCAGAAATGACTTCAACAAGAAGGCAATGGCAAGAATGAGCGACGGTGATGTGAAAGTAGAGATGCTCAGCATCAACACCCACAACGAACTTAGAGGCATCGCTGACCAGCTCACTCACGTGATGAACGCTTCAGCCAAGATGAACGCATAAGGATCTAATCTCAATAGAAATTTACAAACGAGACTTTGCCCTCTGCTTAGTCTCGTTTTTTATGGCTAAATTGTCACCATTAATTAGCATAAATACTCTCCGGAAATGAGTAACTTAAGTATTACCATGCAAACCATCCTGATCATCGAAGACGAAATAGACATCGCTGAACTCATCCGCCTTAATCTAGAGCGTAATCAATTCAGCACTGAACTAGCACACGATGGACAGACTGGGATCAATAAGGCCTTGGAACATCTCCCAGACCTCATCATCCTAGACCTCATGCTTCCAGTAAAAGATGGCATGGAAGTCTTTAAAGAACTGAGCAACGATGACCGCACCCGCTCCATCCCAGTACTGATGCTCACCGCTAAAGCTCAGATCGAAGACCGTATCGCCGGCTTAGCAGTAGGCGCGGATGACTACCTTACTAAGCCATTCAGCCCTAAGGAACTCACCCTTAGGGTAAAAGCTATATTGAAACGCCAATCAAGATCTGAACATTCATCTATTTTCGAATGCCCACCATTCAAATTCAATACAAGCAACCTACAGCTCTTTGCTGATAATGAACTCATCACACTCACCACGACTGAATTCAAACTCCTGCTCTACCTCTGCGAACGTGTGAACATTCCTCAAGACAGATACACCATCCTCAAAGAAGTCTGGGGATACCATGACGAAGTAAACTCTCGCACCCTCGACACCCATATGAAGCGCCTAAGACAGAAAGTAGGAGATCACGCACACCTCATTGAGACAGTGAGAGGAATTGGTTACCAAATTATAAGCCAGTAAAACCAATGAATACTGGCACACTCATTCTTGCTATCACTGCTTCAGTAAGCATCATTTGCTGCCTCGTCTTATGGCTAAAACTCCAGTCTCAGAGTAACCAAAAGATCACTGAGACACACCATAATAACAAGAGCCTAGTCACCCTAGAAAAAACCAAGGCTGAAAGACGAGAACTCAGCTTACTGCTAAATGCCTCAGACGACTCTCTGATCATCACTGACCCAAACGGCTATATCCAAGTAGCGAATGAATCCACACGCCTCATCACCACAGTAAAAACCCTACGTGGTAGATTGATTGACTCGATCATACGAAACAGTGAAATCTCATCTAACATCAAGACTCTAATGCTGAATAGCGCCCCAGAAAAGCGCACTATCGTACTAAATAATTCGAACATAGGCAGCCAACAGACATTAGAAGGATCTACGTGGCTCATAGACTATGCGCCCATTCCCCCGCGTGAATCAGACCCACCTGGAGATAACGTCCCGCATCACAGATTTATCCTCAGAGACATCACGAAAGAACACCGCACAGATCAGATCAAGCGCGAGTTCGTTGCCAACGCCTCACATGAGCTACGTACACCTCTCGCCATCATCACTGGCTATTTAGAAAACCTTATCGATGATGACTATCTAGAAGACCCTACCACCTCTCGCACTATGCTCACTACCATGCGAAAACACAGCGAGAGACTTGAGCGACTCATTGAAGAAATGCTTATGATTTCAAAGTTAGAGTCAGGTGAAACTAATGCCTTAAATAAAGAACCATTCCTACTGCAACGGACAATAAAAACCGTCATCGAGAGACTCGTACCACTTACCCAGAAGCAGAACTCTGAGATCATCACCCAATACGAAAACGATGATATCCAAATAATTGGTGATAGTTTCTACTGGGAACAAGCACTCTTTAACATCATTGAAAATGCTCTAAAGCAGAACCCAAACATTAGTCTAACCATTCAAGTATCTGCCGAAGCAAACCAAGATAAAAATCAACTTCGCATTCAAATAAAAGATAATGGCAAGGGAATCCCCGCTGCCGATCTACCTTATATTTTCAACCGCTTCTTCCGCGTCCAAAAGCATCATTCTACCAACATCATAAAAGGTACTGGTCTAGGTCTCTCCATAGTGAAACATGCTATCGAATCCCACGGCGGTAAAATTTCAGTCACTTCTAAACCTGGCATAGAGACTATTTTCACCATTATTTGCCCACTCGATAGCTAGTCATTTCTGTGACAGATTTTTCACCATAGAAAATTTGGAAAACTCTACGAACTGCATAAATGTAGGTGCATGTTCGAAACATAACGAACATCAACCAAAACACATTATTCAAATGAAACTAAAGTCACTTAAAACAGTCGCATCAGCTATATCTGCATCCCTCGCTCTTATGAGCTCTGTATCAGCTGAACTGATCGAGATCAAAGGCTCTGACACCTTAGGAGCAAAACTTGTTCCTCAGCTCAAGGCTGAGTATCTAAAGTCTAACCCAAAAGTCACTATAGACATCCTGGCTCAAGGATCGGGTCATGCCTTTTCTAACCTAGCTAACGACACAGCGGACATCGGTATGTCTAGCCGAGAAGTAAAATCTACTGAGGAAGACACATTCGCTAAAAAAGGCCAAAAGCTCGTTGAGCACGTCGCGGCTTACGATATGATCGCGGTCATCGTGAATGAAAATAATCCAGTAAAGAAACTCACTCTCGCTCAGATCGAAGGCATCTTCACAGGGTCTATCACTGACTGGTCAGAAGTAGGCGGCAAGGCTGGATCCATCTCAGTATACACAAGAAATACATCATCTGGAACATACAAGTCATTCAGTAAGCTCGCTATGTCCAAGAAAGACTACGGTGATAAATGTCAGCAACTCGAAGGCAACCAGCCTATCTGTACTGAAGTTTCTAAAAATGTAAATGGCATCGGATACGTAGGTCTCGCTTACGCTGAAGGCAGTCTCTATAAGACAGTAAAAGTAGATGGTGTTTCAGCGAAGATTTCTAAGATCGCTAAGTACCCACTAGCAAGAAAGCTCTACTACTACACAGTCGGTGAGCCTAAAGGTGAAGCAGCTAAGCTCCTCACGTGGATGACGACTTCTGATGCGGCTAGCAAGATCGTTTCAGACATTGGATTCGTACCTACTCCTATCGCAGAGGCAGCGATCAAGAAAGACACCGAATAGTCACTATCACCAAATTTCAAAAAAACACTTAAGCTGCTTAACTTCAACGTTAAGCAGCTTTTTTCATTAACATTGTGACAACGATGTCACACTTGAAGACTCTGTAAATCCTTTTCATTCGAGTAATAAGATCAACAAATGAATAGGAAATCAGATTTAGCAGATGGTGCATGCTTCAAGCGCAAACGGGGCTTCCGTCTGATGGGCCTTAACTTCAATGCCGACGGTATCGTAAGAGGTTTCTTTGGTGGTAACGCCTACCTCGCTATCCTTTTCCTTTTATTCATTTGTATTTTCCTTTTTAAGTCAGCTATCGGTTTCATCCCAGGCTTCCGCACAGAGCTATCAGAAGCTAGAATATCAGGGATAGAAGCAGCTAACCATATGAACTATCAATTGGTAGGCTATGATGCTCTCTACACGAAAGTAAACCAAGCATTCATCAACGAGAAACGCGCAAAATTTGGTAATCTCGCCACTCTCGTTCCCATCTATGAGGAATTTGAAAGCATCATCGATGACGAGCTCGAAGACAAAGTAGACGAGTACACTGAAATGGATGATAGCGAAGAAAAACAAGCTGCAGCCATCAAGCTAACGACCTTAGTCACAAAGGCCTGCGGTGAAGTATCCACAGAAGAACTCCTAAAAACTATTCAGTCACGGCTACCACAGACCACTGAAATTTCTGATAACACATACCAGAAAGCGCTTCAATATGCCCACAAGTACGCACTCAATGACTACGAGACGCCTGATGAGATAAACGAGATCCCAGCATTAATCAATGACCAGATGGGGGCGTTTAATAAAGCCATGGACTTGATCAAAACCTCTGATGATGAACTCCGTGAAATTTATCAGGAAATTGAAAAGATCGCAACCAAGACGAACATCACTATTTCTGACAACCGTAAAAACTTAGCTAGTATAACATCACTTAAAGATGAACTTAAAGACAATGCTAATGACTCTCAAGTAGCTCAGGCCATTCAGACTCGTATCAAAGAGCTGGAGCCTAACATTATAGAAATAGATCCAGCGAAAAACATCCTCCCGATCTATGAAATAATCGCTAAGCACGACCCAGCCGCTGACAACATGGTGAACCAATTTCAAAAAGGCATCAACCTACTAGAAACCGCGGAGATCACGACAGAGAAATCTACTATCCTCATCCATGAAAGTAGTCGCCTTTTTCAGGAACTAAAAGAAATCGTCACCGAGCGCAAGTCTCTGCTAGCGGAATGGAAGCATGATAAGCCTGTAACCATGTGGAACTCTATCACTGCATTTTTCTTCGGTAGTGATTGGAAAACGGGTAGCGACCGTCAGAGCCTCTACGGTCTCATGCCGCTCTTCAGCGGTTCACTCCTCATCTCACTGGTAGCCATGGCGATCGCGGTTCCCTTAGCCATAGGTGCGGCTATCTACGTGAACCAATTTGCAAATAAACGAGAATCTCGCATACTTAAGCCATCTATCGAATTTATTCAGACCATCCCTTCAGTAGTACTCGGGCTCTTCGGCGTATTAGTTGTAGCAGGTTTACTTCAGGGAATGAGTGAAGTTTCATGGCTATCCTGGATACCAGGCTTCCCTATCCAAGACCGGCTCAACGTCCTACTAGCTGGCATACTTCTTGCCTTCATGGCCTGCCCTACCATCTTCACCCTTGCTGAAGACGCGCTAAATAACGTACCTAAAGCATACTCTGAAGCCTCACTCGCAATGGGGGCAAACAAGCTACAAACAGTCTTAAAGATCATCGTCCCCGCATCACTCTCCGGCATCATCGCAGCCGTCATGCTAGGCTTCGGCCGTGTGATCGGTGAAACAATGGTCGTACTTTTAGTAGCAGGTAATAAAGCTAGAATCCCAGACCTATCACAGGGCGTAGGCGCACTTGGGGAATCTGTCCACACCATGACTGGGATCATTGCTCAAGAATACGGTGAGCTAGAACCTGGCGTACTGCATTGGAAAGCACTCTTCATGGTCGGCCTCGTTCTCTTTCTCATTTCACTTTCTATCAACAGCATCTGCCAACGCGTCATTAGCCGTAAGACTAGCTAATCTCAAATTCTCTATTAACCATGGATAATCCATTTCAAAAACAACTAGGCTGGAAGCAGAAAAAAGAGAGCATCTACCTCTGGGTCTTCCGCCTCTGCACCTATACTATCATCGCTGCAGCCCTCTTCATCTTTAGTGACATATTCATCAAAGGTGTCCCTACATTCTTTAAAAGTGAAGCACCCTATGTGAATACAGAGTTCTTCACAGAAAGCCCACAAATCCTCAGTGTATGGCATGATCAGAACGGACAGGAGTACTCCATGTCTCAGAAGAACTACGAGCAATGGGTCGTGGCGCATCCGGAGAAAGAAATAGTCGATCTACATAACCTAACAGCCAGTGGTGGTGGAATCTTAGGTCCACTTGTAGGCACGGCATTATTAGTCTTCATCTGTATGGTCATCGCCCTCTTCATTGGAGTTTCCGCAGCTATCTATCTCAGTGAATACTGCGGTAAAGGCAAGCTCATGTCCACCATCCGGCTGTCTATTCTTAACCTAGCAGGCGTTCCCTCTATCGTGTTTGCCCTCTTCGGGTTAGGCGTCTTCTGTTGGCTCGCACCCGTCATTACAGACGTTCCAAAAGACAGTGCCGCATTCTTCTGCAGATGGTTCTGGACTAACAGTTACCTTAGCTTCCAGGGCTGGGGCACTTCCCTTCTCGCCGGCAGCTGCACACTAGCTATCATGGTGCTTCCTGTGATCATCACAGCCTGTGAGGAAAGTCTTCGAGCTGTACCAAAAGGCTTCCGCGAAGCCTCATTCGCTCTCGGTGCTACCCAGTGGCAAACCATTCGTAAGTCAGTACTGCCCTTCGCTGTCCCAGGTATTCTAACAGCATCAGTTCTCGGTATCACCAGAGTGGCCGGCGAGACGGCTCCCATCATGCTCACAGCGACGATGACTGAAAAATCTAACCTTCCTTGGGAGCAAGTCGAAGGTCCATGGAGCTTCCTCACTCAGTCCGTGCAGGCACTCCCCTTCCATATATACACTCTCGCTAAATTCCCAGAATCTGAACACGTAAAGCCGATGCAGTACGGCTCCATCGCAGCCTTCCTCATCCTCGTCATGAGCTTCGCCCTACTCTCCGTCATTCTCAGGAATAGACTCCGTAATAAGCTCAAGTGGTAAACTTCATTATCTAACATTTCTCAACTCATGAACTCTCAACTCATCCAACTCAACGACCTAGGCTTCAGCTATGACCAAGGTAAAACCGAAACGATCAAGGGCGTCAGCCTAGACATCCCGGAAAAGCAGGTCACCGCATTCATCGGCCCATCAGGCTGTGGTAAATCCACGCTTCTACGCTGCCTCAACCGCATGAACGACCTCATCGACACAGCCAAGATCACTCGCGGCTCTATCAAGATCCTTGGGCAAGACATCCACGCCTCAGACGTAGATGCCATCGAGCTCAGAAAGCACGTCGGCATGGTATTTCAAAAGTACAACCCTTTCCCTAAATCTATATACGAAAATGTAGCATACGGACTTCGTATCCAAGGGATAAAAAACAAAGATGTTTTAGACGAAGCTGTCGAACGCAGCCTCAAGGGCTCAGCACTCTGGGATGAAGTCAAAGACAGACTAAAGACATCAGCACTCGGGCTCTCTGGCGGTCAGCAACAGCGACTATGTATCGCCCGCACCATAGCCGTTCAGCCAAAAGTCATCCTGATGGACGAACCATGCTCCGCACTCGACCCTATCGCCACAGCTAAGGTAGAAGAGCTCATCACTGAACTCCGCGAGCAGTACACCATCGTGATCGTCACCCACTCCATGCAGCAAGCATCACGAGTCTCGGACCGTACTGCATTCTTCTACCTCGGGGAGCTCATCGAGTACGATAAAACCAATACTATCTTCCAAAACCCGAGCCAAAAACACACAGAAGACTACATCTCTGGAAGATTTGGCTAAGCCCCAGCCTTCAGCAGATACACACACCAGCTTGATATAAAATTTTAATTACACACTCCATTATGCCAGATCAAATACACATCCTAACAGAATTCGACCAAGCACTTAGCGACCTTAAAAACAACACGCTAGAAATGGGAGTCCTTACTAAGCGCAACGTGGAAAATGCCTTTACCGGTCTTACTCAGCGCGACCTCGCTATTTGTAACCAAGTCATTGCAGATGATGAAGAAGTAGATCAGTTAGAAATTCAGATTGATAACGACAGCCTCCAGCTTATGGCAAAGTTTCAGCCCTTCGCCTCTGACTTACGTCTCGTCATCACATCCATGAAGATCACCCATGACTTAGAACGTATTTCTGACCACGCAGTAAGCATCGCTAAACGATCACGTAAGATCATCAAGTATGGTGATCTTGAGGAAATATCCCTAATAGAGCCATCCTATAATCAAGCACTCAAGATGTTAGACTCAGCTATGGCAAGCTACTCAGAAAAATGCACACAACAAGCTCTAGCGGTTCTAGCCATGGACGATGAACTTAGAAAATTCCATAAAATGGCAACCAAAGCCTATACCAAAAAGCTCGAAGAACCTTGTGAAAATTATAAAAGCTTCCTCAACCTAACATTCATCATCCGCTGGGTTGAGCGCATCGGAAACCTATCTATAAACATCGCAGAAGACGTTATCTTCATGGAATCAGCACAAGACATCCGCCACGGCGGTGAGCTTGAGGAATAATTATTGCCCTCCCATCTAAAATCTGTTCTTTTACTATTTATGAATCCATCACAACCACCACAAAGACAAACACCATCAACAGGAAACCAAGCTCAACCTAGCCCGTATCAATCTACTCCTCATGATCCGGCTAATCCATACCCACAACAACCACAACAGCAACAACAAGGATTTCCTATGGGGCCTCGAACTGACGGATTTGCAATCACGTCCATGGTACTAGGCATCATTGCTGTCGTCTCTTGTTACTTCGGTGCTATACCTGGACTCATTGCTGTTATTTTTGGTCATCTTTCTTTAGGTAAAATTAAGAAAGACCCACAAACCATTGGAGGTAAAGGCATGGCAATTGCTGGTCTTGTTACTGGATACATAGGTATCGCAGTCACCATTTTCTGTGTTGTAGCACTCGCTTTAGCGGTTAACTCTGATGATGGTCCATTTTCTGTATTTGGTGAGGAATTCCAAGAAAGCTTTGAAGCTGAAATGAAGAAACAACAAGAAGAACTGGAAGAATCAGCCCGCGGATCAGAAGAACTCGTTCCTGATCAAGAATAGCTAAAGCCCCAACACAACTCATGAGAGCTGAGACATCTAGACCCTCGGTTCTCATTATTGCCATCCCTACCTTGGCATTGATCAGTGCTGTACTTCTGGTGCAGCACTATTTCCCACAAATCTCCTGCCCGATCAGAAGTCAAACTGGGATTGACTGTCCGGGCTGTGGCGGTACTCGCGCTACCCAGCATCTACTTAAAGGTGATCTGAAAATGGCATTACATTTCAATGCCTTCATCACCTCTGGCATCATCGCCATTATCCTCTTTAGCATCTGGTCGCTGCTCTCGAAGCTACTTACTGGTAAATACACAGCTCTCCCCATCAACCTAAAAACAGCTTGTCTCGCGCTCACTATGATTATCGTTTTCACGGTATTGAGAAACCTTTAGTAGCTCGCATTCTATCTTTCTCACAAGATTAAGCCATATTCTGCATTTAAGATTGTTTTTCACAGGCTTCTATCACTAATATCTCCATAAGAAACCGTGCAGCAAATGCTCACAATCAATCTAAATTTACCACTCACTAATATGGCTCAATTATCATTCAAAGGAAATACAGTAAACACAGCAGGCGAACTCCCAGAAGTAGGCTCAGCAGCTCCAGACTTCAAGGTTGTAAGCACTGACCTCAGCACAGTCTCTCTCGCTGACTTCGCAGGTAAGAAAGTAGTTATTAACGTCTTCCCTAGTGTGGACACTGGCGTCTGCGCACTTCAACTAAAGGCATTTAACGAAAAAGTAGCCGGCAGAGACGACGTAGCTCTCCTCTTCGTCTCACTCGACCTCCCGTTCGCATTCAAGCGCTTCTGTGGTGCAGAAGGTATTGAGAATGCAGTGACTACTTCTGACTTCCGTGGCCAGTCATTCGCGGCAGCTTATGGTCTCAAGCTTGTGGACGGCCCACTCGAAGGCCTCCTCACCCGTGCAGTCATCGTGCTCGATGAGTCACATAAAATCGCATACGCTGAGCTCGTATCAGAAATCACTAACGAGCCAAACTACGATGCAGCTATGGCAGCATTGTAACCTAAGGGCACTTAGGAGATAAATCTACATTTACAAGACACCCAACGAGATGAAATCTCATTCTATCACAAAATACCAAGCCTTCAATGGCGTCTCACTTCCTGACCGCGAATGGCCAGACAAAACGATCACTCAAGCTCCTATCTGGGCTAGCGTGGATCTCCGCGATGGGAATCAGTCTCTGCCTGTGCCGATGAACATCGAGGAAAAGCTCGAGTATTTTGACCTCCTCGTAGAGATAGGGTTTAAGCAAATAGAAGTAGGCTTCCCATCTGCCTCTGACACGGAGTTCAAATTCCTACGTCGCTTAGTAGAAGAAAAACGTATACCAGATGACGTCACCGTCCAGGTGCTCGTGCAAGCACGTGAGCATCTCATCCGTAGAACCTTTGATTCCCTCAAAGGCACTAAAACCGCGATCGTACATTTATATAATTCCACCTCTCCGCTTCAGCGTAAAGTCACCTTCTCTGATGCCTCGAAAGAAAACATCAAGCAAATCGCTATCGACGGGGCAGTTCTTATCCAGGAACTAACACCTACTCTAACAGGTACAGATGTCACCTTACAGTACTCACCAGAATCATTCTCTGACACTGAACCAGAGTATGCGATAGAGATCTGCGAGGCAGTCATGGACATCTGGAAGCCAACACTAGATAACAAAATCATCCTTAACCTCCCTGCTACTGTCGAGTGGAGCACACCGAACGTGCACGCAGACCAGATTGAGCATTTTTGTAAAAACCTCAAGGGACGAGAGAATGCTATCATTTCACTCCATACGCACAACGACAGAGGCACAGGAACCGCTGCTACTGAACTAGGGCTTCTAGCCGGAGCTGATCGTGTAGAAGGCACTCTATTCGGAAACGGTGAGCGTACTGGTAACCTCGACATCGTTACCGTGGCATTGAATATGAATTCACACGGTATCGAAACAGGACTAGACTTCTCTAACATCTCAGAGATCCGCCACGTCTATGAGCGTGTGACTAAACTCACCGTTCCAGAAAGACAGCCATACGCTGGCGAACTCGTATTCACAGCCTTCTCTGGTTCACACCAAGACGCGATCAAAAAAGGTATCGACCGCAGAGAGAAAGATCTCGAAGCAGACTCTGAGACAAAATTTGGTATCCCTTACCTCACTATTGACCCGATGGATATCGGCCGTAGCTATGAGGCTATTATCCGTATCAATTCTCAGAGTGGCAAAGGCGGTATTGCATACATTCTTCAAAATGAATTCGGTCTCCACTTACCGAAAACGATGCACCCTGCAGTAGGTGCTAAAATCTACGGAATCGCTGACGATGAAAGTCGTGAGTTAGAAGCCAGCGAAATCAAAGCTGCTTTCGTTGATTCATTCGTGAACACCAAGTCACCGATGGAGCTCATCGACTACGAGTTAGATCATTCAGCGGGTGAGCGTGGAGATGTGGCATGTAATGCTACGATAGAGATCCATGGCGAGAGAACGCAAATCACCGGTCTTGGAAACGGCCCCATCAATGCCCTTACTCACGCGCTTGAGACTGCTGGATTCAAAACATTCAACCTAACTGACTATCGATCCCACGCCATTACCGGTGGATCAGACTCAGACTCAGCGGCCTACATACAGCTTCAATCTACAGGATCACAGACCCTAATCTGGGGCTGTGGCATCAACTCATCTATTGAGACCGCTGGCCTCTACGCTCTCATCAGCGCGTGGAATGCCCTTCACGAAGCTAACCAAAAATAGAAAAACACAAGCCCATGCTAGACTTCAATTTATTTAAAATCCCAGTCAGAGTAGAGCCTATATTCTGGATTACTCTTGGCCTCCTTGGCTTCATGTCACACCAAGGTGCCGGAGATCAAATGCTGTTACTTATCGCGCTCTTCGTCATGGCGGGTTTCATTTCCATTCTTGTTCACGAATTCGGTCATGCTCTGATGATCAAAAAGTATAATCTCCCTACACAAGTAGTTCTCTCATCATTTGGAGGATACGCTACATACCCAGCAGGTGTGCTAGACCGTAAAAAGTCTTTTCTCGTGACCCTTGCCGGTCCTCTTCTACAGGCATTATTGGGTATAGTTGTATTAATCGCCACCCCGCATCTCGGAATCGACGGAACTCTTATTAGAAACTTTTTAGAAACTCTTACGGTAATCAGTCTCATCTGGGCGGTACTTAACTGCGTTCCAGTCTTACCTCTCGATGGAGGTAGAATGTTAGAGTCGGCTCTAGGACCTAAAAAAATCAAACTTACAGTCACCATCAGTATGTTTTGTGCTGTTGCTCTCTGTATCGTAGGCTTTGCAACAGGCTTCTTGTTTGCAGGCATTTTTATGGCCATGTTCGCCTTCCAGAACTACCAGATGTTAGAACGCCTGAAGTAAGCGGTGAATTAGAGTTTGGCACATGACTCATCTCATATTAGTCTTACGCCAATGCCTGAAGAAATAACATCCATCAAGCTCCCTGATCTACCAGGTCAAGGACCAGTAAAATGGTATAAAAAAATATCGCTCAATCTGCGTATCCTCCTCGCTCTCGCAGCTACTCTTTGGGCGATAGAAATCATTGACCTCATCCCTGGTATAAATCTAGATGCTTTTGGTGTGAGACCAAGAACTCTGGGTGGACTGATCGGCATTCCGCTCATGCCATTCCTACATGGCGACTTCTCTCATCTGCTTTCTAACACATTTCCCTTCCTTATTCTTGGTTATATCGTTCTCAAGGCAGAGCGAAAGACCTTTATCTTAGCAACCATCTCTATCACCCTGCTCGGCGGACTAGGGGTATGGCTAGTCGGTCGTGGAGAGAGCGTACACATTGGAGCTAGTGGTCTAGTCTATGGCTATTTTGGCTACGTGATCACGCGTGCATTCATAGAGCGTAATTTTATCTGGATCATCACTGGCATAGTCGTATTATTCTTCTATGGTAGTT
This sequence comes from uncultured Rubritalea sp., assembly GCA_937981665.1. Classification (GTDB taxonomy): domain Bacteria; phylum Verrucomicrobiota; class Verrucomicrobiia; order Verrucomicrobiales; family Akkermansiaceae; genus Rubritalea. The sequence continues at coordinate 6,588 of CALJOJ010000009.1, read as the reverse complement.
TACTTACAGGAGCTCTTCCTATTCATGATCAACCTATCTCATGGGAAGGTCACCTCTTCGGCATGCTCGCAGGTGGTTGGTTCGGCTGGAGAAGGTCTAAGAAGAAAAAAGAACTCGCCATAAAAAAGGAAGAAGAAGATCCCGTCAAAAAGATCTTAGAAGAGATTCGTAAAAAGAATGGCGAAGACTAAGCCCACCCATTCAAGTAAGCAGATCTACCCTCACTTGAGAACTTGTTATCTATCGATGCATCATTAAACTAAAATCATGCAGATTAGAAATAGACACGGCGAACTCATTGACCATGCGATCCACCTTCCTAACAGTGGAGAAAATGCTGATAAACTCATCATCCTCGCTCACGGCCTGACGGGAGATAAAGACCGAGAGCTCATGGTGTACTTAGCCGAATCTCTTTGTAACGCAGGACTAGCTGTCCTGAGCATCTCATTCAGTGGCTGTGGCAAGAGTCAGGGAGAGTTCACAGCAGCGACAATTTCTAAAGAGTCCGATGACCTACTAGCTGTCCTCGATCAGGTCAAAGGCACCAAGAAGATAGCCTATGTAGGCTACAGTATGGGCGGAGCTGTGGGTGCTCTAACAGTCGCTAAAGACGACCGTATCAATGTGATGGTATCTCTCGCTGGCATGGTCCGCACAAAGACCTTCGCTGAGACAGAATTTGCAGGCGTCACTCCTGATGCTGGTTTCATGTGGGAAGATGAGAGCACACCTTTATCTCAGATTTTTATGGATGACCTCTGTCAGATAGAATCAGTGGTTCCTGCAGTGAAAGAGATCCGCGTTCCTTGGTTATTAGTACATGGTTCTGAAGATGACGTTGTGCTACCCGATGACAGCCTACACCTCCATAATAACCTCAAGGGAAAGAAGAAGCATATTATCATCGATGGAACTGATCACTCGTTTGATGATCACTGGGATGCTCTTGCCAGCCACATTGAAGACTGGGTAAATACTCACCTCTAGAGATAAAAAAAGCCCACTCATCACTGAGTGGGCTTTAGAAAATATTTACTCGCTTAGAAAGCGACCAGCACTAGATAAGCATCAATGATGGCTTCTCAAGAAGGTTCTTCACCTCATTGAGGTAAGTAGCCGCCACAGCTCCATCTACAACGCGGTGATCACAGCTGAGGCCGATGTTCATTCTCACACCTGGTACGATAGCTCCATCTTTCACTACTGGCTTCTCGATGATTCCGCCGACACTAATGATCGCAGCCTGCGGAGGATTCACGATAGCATCAAAGCTCTCTATACCCCATGCTCCGAGGTTCGAAATAGTGATCGTTCCGCTATCAAACTCACTAGGAGCTAGCTTCTTGTCACGAGCTCTAACAGCCATACCTTTGATCTCCTTAGAAATTTCTAACATAGACTTATTCTGAGCATTCTTGACCACTGGAGTAACGAGACCATCTTCCACTGCAATCGCTACCGAAACACCAACGTTTGCAAACTGGACAATACTGTCACCACTAAATGAAGCATTCACTGCTGGTACTTTCTCACAAGCATTGATCATCGCTTTTACTACGAAGTCATTGAAGGTAAATTTATTACCATGTGTCTGCTCAGCTTGAGCGTTCACTTGCTTTCTGAGCTCCATAAGAGGAGCTGCATCTACCTCTACATGAAGGTAGAAATGTGGGATAGTCTGCTTAGACGTAAGAAGACGCTCAGCGATGATCTTTCTCATTCCTCCGAGTGGGATGATCTTATCTTCACCAGAAACTACAGGCATGATAGCCGGTGAGCTAGCTGCTGGAGCAGATACCATTACTGGAGAAGCCTTAGTCGCACAAGAAGTTGCCTTACTATTCTCTATATCTGCTGCTACGATTCTTCCAGAGGGACCAGTGCCGCTTACAGATCCTAGATCCACTCCCCTCTCAGCTGCTAGCTTCTTCGCAAATGGTGAAACCTTAATTCTACTTCCGTCTTCTAGTACAGCAGGAGCACTTACTATTGCCGCTGAAGTAGCTTCTTTAGCTGGAGCAGAAGTTGCCGCCTTTGGCGCTACTTTTGTCGCGGCAGGAGCGGATGCGTCTTCGCCATCTTCTGCGAGAGTACCAAGTGCAGTACCAACAGGAACTTTCTGACCTGCCTCTACGAGAATCTCCGTAAGTACACCTTCATCAAATGCCTCCATTTCCATAGAAGCCTTATCAGTTTCAATTTCAGCAATCACGTCACCGATTTCGATCTGGTCTCCCACAGATACATTCCATGAAATCAGTGTTCCTTCTGTCATTGTGTCCGAGAGCTTCGGCATGTCTATTTGTATTGGCATAACGTTGTGGTGATTAAATTAAGTTAATTAATGGCTTAGTTCTCGTCGAAAACAGAACAATGAGCAAGAATTATATGCTATTTTCTTAAGGGAACCGATGGTAACTAACGATGTCTATGCAGAAGGGTAAAGCAAGTAGTACAAGGCGTATCTTCACATGGGATAAATCTCCATTGTGAAAGTAGCACGCAGCTATGCTCAGGTGTATCTTTCTTTCCAAAAGATATTATTCAGACCACCCAAGCTTACGCTTGCTGATTGATTAAGCCTAATAATCAAAACCGCAATATCAATAGTTACCAGGGATTCTCTTAAGCTTCTTCACGCCCTATCAGCGAAATAAAAAAACGCTCACTTAGCAGAACTAAGTGAGCGAATTCGTAGGTGTGTGTGTTTATTGTATATTAGGTATGATGTATAATAGTAATGTATTAGCCCTGATAAAACTATGGTGCGAGTGTCTTCATAGTAGCAATGAGACCAATCGGTGGCTCACCTGTACCTGATTGACCAGTAGCGCGTGAAAGCACACTGTCATTGATGATGCCGCAGCACTGTGGCTTGGGGCAGAATGATGATCCACATGTTGTGCACTCATGGATTACGGGGATAGTAGCCTCGTAAGTAGTGATCCCCCCTTTAGTTCCAGAGTTTTCGTGTACAAGAACTTTTTTTTCTCCTTCGATAGTTCCGACTTCTCTGAAGTTACAGCAAGAAGAGAAAAGAACAGCAAATAGAGCAATAGCGAGATATTTGATCGTGGTTTTCATATATAAATTTATATACTAGTGACCTTGCTTATGATTTCAAATAAATTCTCATTATTTTTCACACAACGAGCGAACAAAACACTCAAGTCACTGTTCTTCTAGCAGTTACTTACCATTAAGCTTGTTGACTACAGCTTGATCTATAGTGAAATTAGCACTTCCATAAGCCTTCACAGGCTCGCCGTCCTTTACAAGGTACTCATAGACTTTCACTGGCTGCACCCCTTTTACTGTAGACATAAGGAAGACCGCGATACGCATTCTCTCTGTTCCTTTAGCTCCTTCTAGCTTTTTAGTAGCGAATTGAACTTCGTTATTACCGACGAGACCACCACCGATCACTACCTCTGATCCTTCTGTATTTTGAAACCGGTGATCTGATACTTTATTAACCTTCAGTCTCACTTCTCTGCCTGGACAGAAGGCATACACTTTAGCGATAAACTGCGCCTTATTTATGGAAACTGGCATACGAGGAACCACTCCACTTGGCTGGAAATCCTTGTTCCTCACATAGCTATAGTCTCCTGCATTTAGTTGTTTTCTGACCTCTTTAAGCTCATTGAGACGGATGAAGTCAGCATTATCATATTTCCATCTACCTCTCTCGTTTACAAAGCTAAGTAGTAGAAGATTCTCCGGTGGGTTACCACCTACACCAAAATCAACCTTACCAAAATAGAGCGCAGTAGCTGTAGATCCCTTAGCAGATACATTCAATGCATTAAGATTAGAAACAGTTGGTGGACTAACAGGAACTTGAAACACCCATGCTGGAAATGCTTTCTGCTCAGATAAAATTCTATTTTTGATATGTTGCTGCCTATGTGTCGCAGTGAACTGCACCCATTGATTATAATTCTTTTTCAGCATCGCTGTACGCCAGTTAATATAAGTATGCTCAAGGCTCTTCCTCAGACCCTCATCCACACTAAGTTGAGCCTGTGCTGATACATTACAAACAAACATAGCCATGATTGCTAAACAAAGTGCAAGTAGTTTTTTATTCATGGTTAGATACTGCATCTAATTCCTCAGATAGAAAATAAAAAAACGGCATTTACAAAATATTCTATCAGCTACACCATGCGTACGCTTCACTATGGACTCAGAGACTTTCAACGATAATAAATCCCCTACTATTCTCTTGCGAGAAAAAGAGTTACTGAAAGGTGAAACTGTTCATACCTTTAAAAGGCTAGATGAGCCGCTAGCTAGCTCTACTGGGCTACTTCCCTATAAGCTCAATGCTCACTTCTTCTACCCTGATGACTTTAAGAGCGGTGAACAACGTACCACCATCGTTTTCTTTCATGGCGGGAAATGGGATCACCAAGTAGTGAGTGAGCTAGCCCCACAGGCACTTCACTTTAAAGAACGCGGTGCAGTGACTGTACTCGCTGAATATCGAGTCTCCACATTATACCCAAGCAGCCCAGAGGACGCTATGGAAGATGGTCAGTCACTACTCCTCTGGCTCCGTGATCATCACGCTTTTCTAGGAGTAGATCCTAACAAAATAGTAGCCGCCGGTGCAGGTAGTGGCGCTCATATCTGCCTCTGCGCAGCAATGAACCACTCTATCCTGGGCAATGAAGTCTACAACAGCAAACCAAATGCACTCATTCTCTATAGCGCCTTAGTAGACACTACAAAGAAGTCCCCTACATTCAAATATTTCAAAGATAAAAAGGTAGCTACAGACACGAGCCCAAGTCGCTGTATCTCCAGAAATCTACCACCAATGATCTTCTATCATAGTGAGGCTGACCTGCACCACCCTATTGATAAGATCGAGCATTTTGCTAAGAAAATGCAACGAAAGAAAAACACCTGTATCTTATACCCATTCGGCCTGGGGACTCATAGTTTCTTCAATTTCCACGTAAACCATAAAAACTTCATCCAGTCACTAGAAAGCTCGGATAACTTTCTCACTGACCACGGTTTTCTAGACACTGCACCCGAAGGCACATTCATCTCGGACTCGTTCTACGGTCCCTTATAAATAGTCACTCATTCCCCTGCCTAATTTAGGCAGCACCCCACGCAGTTTCCCCTTCGGAAGGATCCCACCTGCACGGCGAATAATCTCACTTGCTACGTGACAGCAATTAGACCTAGGAATCCCCTCACGATTTACCCCCCAAGGAAATAAACCATTAAATGCAAAGTTCCCATGGTACTCCTCTTGCACTTCGAGAGACGCAGTGATGACCGCATCATCCCACTCCTTATCATTCATCCCAGCTGGCGGTCGGATCTCTAACAAACCGCGTTCATACGCTCTATCATAGTCTCGTTTATAGTCTCGGTAGACATGGAGAAGGTCACCGCTCTTCGCTCCAGAAAATGTAGTCTTCCCAGCTTTTTCATTACTTATCTCTAACCAAACATGCGTGCCTCTCCCCAAGAAAGAACCTTCTGCTATGTTTGCCTTTAGTAATACCATGAACTCAAACCTACACCTGAAATCTACTTTTGCTTCATTTTATCACAAAATTTTTATCCCCTCTGATACTCAATCATTAAAGCCAGCTCACCAAGACAAACTCTCTCGCCTCACAAGCATAGCCAAAAAACTTCTGCATCGCGGGAAATAAATCATCTAACATCATATCTCCCTCCTGCCCCTGTGCAGGATCAGGTAGCTGTACCCCTAAAATCCCATTGTGAACTGCCATTACTTGATCGGGACTCAAGACCCGAATCTCAGCAAAGTCAGTATAAATCTGAGATCTTCTCCCACTCACCAACACCTGATCAAGCACCGTTTTATGCTCAGGTAGCTTCTCTAACAAAAGCTCCCAGTATGACTCGAATGCAAAGTTTGCCTCCTCACCACTCCAGCGCCCCTGCATTAGCTGCACCAGCTGGCTAGGATCACCGCCAGACATAGACTGCATCATCTCATCCTGATCAAAGCCCATATCCTCCACCGTAGCTAACACCACCTCAGGATCTGACATGAAATCATCAAACCCATCCGCCGGCATACGCGTGAAGACTAAAATCTTATCCCCTTCTTGCTGATCACCCATAGATATTTAATGTTAAGCTCTAACCTCTATCATCCAGATACTTCCACTGGCCTTTGTACTTCTTAAATCTAGAGCGCTCCTCTACCTCAATAAACTCACCATCATGATGATACTGAGCCATAAACTCCACCTTCCCCTTCTTATCCTCTTTAGTCCCCTTGCTCTTACTCACTATATGTAAGCTTCTCCACATCATCTCATGCACTATCTCATCTAGCTCCGTCCGCAGCTCTGGTGTTCTAGATTCAGGGTGCGTAGAACTCACAAGATAATCTACCAAACGAAAGAAAAATGCAGAATATCGCGCACGCATCAGCTCCTCAGCCGTAGCAGGCTGCGCCTTCCCAATGTGGTAAGGCCGGCAACAGTCATGGTATATCTCTTTAGTGCCACATGGGCAATCCGTCCTAGAGCGGATCTTTAACATCGGTTCATCTTCCATGCCCACTTGCTAACAAAG
>CALJOJ010000008.1 GCA_937981665.1 uncultured Rubritalea sp. | reverse complement strand
CTGCAACTTCATCATAACTTTTATCAGTTTCTAACAATAATTTTATAGCGAGAAGTCTTTCTTTTTTCCATGCTACTTTTTCAGTTTTGTAGAGAAGCATCACTTTATCAACTTCGTTACGGTTGTCTATTTTTCCACGTTTTCTTGCCATGAATTGAGCTTAACACACACTATAAAAAAAGCCCTTTTTATTTTAAGAAATGGTATTAGGCCAGTTTTAAGACGCTTACCTTCTAACAGGGCTTTTTTATATTATCTTTGATAAATTGGCAGAATTTTGATGCAAGGAGTAAGACCGATGATCGCTAGAGAAGTAGAGTAAGCTGACCCATATTTCGCCGCACTTCCCACACATGGCCATAACCCTGTAGCCTCTTGCATAGGGAGCAAGCTCTTGTATGTTTCTTTCATACACTTCACCCATAGTTGCCCACCCATCTGGATAGATGCCTGAGTTACGTAATAACAGGTATAGTAAGGGTAATACCGATTAGAATGTGAAAGAAACGAGTCTTTACCATTTGCTGAAAATGAACTCATGTAAACGGAAGATTTCACTAGAGCCGGGTGTTTATGTTCTCCTGCGAGCGCTAAACACAAAGTACCTGCAGCAGTCATAATCATGGAGCTTTTAGCTGTATTAGAAGTATAGCGAAAGCCACCATCCTCAGCTTGGTTTCGCAGTACATAATTAGCAATCCGATCCATTACCTTCTCCGGAACATCAAATCCAGCGTTACTAATAGATCTTAGTGACGCTGCATGCCAGCCAGTGATTGACGCATCACCTTCAGACCTATCTCTCCACGGACGAATATAGCGAAAACCTCCGTCATCTTCTTTTTTCCCTTTCCTTACATCCCAAATTTCAAGAGTACACTTAAACCCTTTTTCTATACTTTCTCTAATTCTAAGAGCCCGCTGGTGTTCAGTGATTCCATATACTTCCCCTAGCATTAACATACAGATTGCATGGCAATATGTTTTAGCGGCACCACCACCATTATAGATATCATGTGAAGGAATGACGTTAATCTCTTTATAATTAATCTCACTAAACGCGAATAACCCACTTTTTTTCTGCACAGATAAAACATAATCCAAGGCTTTATCAAGTTGCTTACCATACAGCCCCTCACCTGGTAAATGACCTCTTGAAAGGAACGCCATTATAGCGAAAGAAGTGATAGCAGGCTTAGTGTAATCAGCTGCAGGAAATCCACCGTCATCTAATTGCATCTTAGCTAGAGCTGCTAGCCCCCTATCCACACTAGCTGTCAACTTCTTAATCTCAGCATCACTAAGAGCTTGAGGAAGTGGTGCAGCTGGGTCAATAAGCGGCAGCTTGTTATTCCCGATCTGTGCAGTACTACTCCCTAATGCGCACATAAACAAAATCAAATAAAATAAGCGTCTCATAGAAATATTTAATAACCCTATAATGATAGTTTTTCGAGTAGTCATTATCTTTGGTAAATTGGTAGAAGTTTTAGAGGTGGAGTTAGAGCAAGTATCGCCATCGATGTAGAGTAAGTTTCACCAAATGGAGTAGCCTGTCCATGCGGCTTCCAGAAGCCAGATTCAAGTTGTAGAGGAATAAGGAAACGATAGCAGTCTTTCATGCACTGTTCCCATAGAGCCCCCCCTAGCTGTATACTCACTTGTGTCATGTAATAACACGTATAGTAGGGATAGTATCTATCGTATTGATTTGTAAAACAAGCCTTGTTCATTATGTCAAATTTCTTAAGAAATAAACTAGATTTCTTAAGAGCTGGATGATCATGTTTCCCTGATAAGGCTATACACAGAGAACCTGCAGCAGTCATCGTGAAGGTACTCTTAAAATGAGTGTGGGGTAAATAACCAAAACCTCCATCAGCATTTTGGTTTCTAACAGCAAACCCGACTAATCTATCAGTAACATCAACTGGCACTTCAAAACCAGCATTACTTATAGAGCGTAATGAAGCCGCAAACCATGAAGTTACAGAAAAATCAGAATCGCATCGTATGTTCAACGGTCTACTGTATGGACGAAAATAGCGAAAACCTCCATCATCCTTAACAGATTTCTTTCTGATATCCCAGAGCCTCAATGTACACTCCAGCCCCTTCTCGATAGCGCTCAAGATACGGAATGACTTCTGAGGGTCAGAAAGCCCATAGACCTCTCCTAGCATGAGCATACAGATAGGATGACAATAAGACTTGGCTACCCCACCAGTAGAATAAAGCTCCACCAAGGAAGCTCTAGGCAGCTCTACCTCGACTAGTTCATGCTTAATTTCTGTATCAGCGAAAAGCCCACTTTTCTTCTGAATAGATAGAATATAGCTCACTCCCTTATCTAATAGCTCACCGTACTCTCCTTGCCCGGGTTTATGCCCCCTCGAAAGGAAAGCCATGATAGCCATAGAAGTCACCGCTGATTTAGAATATTCAGGATTTGGAAAACTACCATCAGGTAACTGAATAGCAGCAAGAGCCTTAAGACCTCTATCCACGCCGTCAGTTAGTATCTTCACTTCAGCATCAGTAAGTGCCTGAGCAAGCTCAGCAGAAGGAGCTATCAGAGGCCGATCTACTTCCTCTGACTGACCAAAGCTAATGCTCGTTAAACTTACACAGAAAATAATATAGGTGAGACATTGTCTCGGTATATTTAAATTCGCACCTAGGGTTTTGATTATTTTAAGAATCTTCATTATCTTTGGTAGATGGGTAATAGTTTCAGAGAAGGTGTAAGAGCAAGAATAGCCATTGAGGTTGAATAAACATTTCCAAATCTAGCAGTATGTCCTTGTGGCGGCCAAAAACCAGATTCCATCTGCATGGACATCAAAAAATCATAACAATCTTTCATGCATTTCTCCCACAGAGCACCACCCAGCTGTACACTTACCTGTGTCATATAGTAACAAGTATAATAGGGATAATACCTTTTACTTTGATTTGTGAAAGACAGCTTAGAATTCACATTAAATTTACTCAAGTAAAGACTCGACTTCATAACGGACGGGTCATCATGCTTCCCTGCAAGAGCTACGCATAAAGTGCCCGCTGCCGTCATAATCATCGTACTAGAATCATACTTCGGCGTGTATCTATAACCTCCGTCAGGTTGTTGATTTCTGACTACATAGGCAGCAATCCTGTCCATGGCACTCTTCGGAACATCAAATCCAGCATTACCGAGGGAACGAAAAGAAGCTGCAAACCAAGAGGTCACTGACATATCCGCGCCATAGTCTTGGTATGGGCGAAAATACCTAAACCCACCTTCACCAAGTTCAGGTTTTTTTCTAACATTCCAGAACGCTAAAGTACACTCTAGCCCCCTATCTATAGCTTCACGAATTCGAAATGACTGCTCAGGGTCAGATAGACCATAAACCTCTCCCAACATGAGCATGCTAATAGGGTGACAGTAAGATTTAGCTACCCCTTCGTGATCGTAGAGGTATTCAAATTTCGGAGCATTAATACGGATATTAATAAGTTTATAGTTAAGCTCTTTATGAGCAAACAAACCACTTTTTTGCTGAATCGACAGAATGTAATTCACACCCTTATCAATTAGTTCCCCATACTCTCCTTCGCCTGGCTTATACCCCCTAGAAAGGAAAGCCATAATAGCCATAGACGTCACCGCTGCTTTAGAATACTCAGGGTTTGGGAAACTTCCATCTACTAGCTGAGTCGGAGCTAGAGCCTTTAAAGCTTTATCTACGCTAGTGGTTAACTTTTGAATTTCTATATCTGTCAGAGCTCTTGGAAGTAAATCTTTAGGAGCGATGAGAGGCAAATTAGTATTAATAGGCCGCCCAAAGCTACTTTTCAGTAACAATGCAAATAGAATAAAATAAGTGAACCGTTTCATACCTATCTCTCTTTGTTTTCATCTGCTATCTCACGAAAATATTGCTCGATAGCATCTCGATATGCATCAGGGACATCTGAATCAACATCTTGATTCAAACTCTCCTTTAACTCACTCGACAGCTTATTCCATGTATTATCTCCATCAAATGTCTTAGCATTACGATTCGCCCATGGAATAGCTACATCTTCATAAAGACGCTCGGATATAGCATCACGATTACCGCTAGCCATCATCTGAGTCTTAGCCGCATTACGCTGAGCTTTCTTAGCTTGCGCTTGCTGCTCTTTTTTAGCCTTCTGTATCTCGCGGCGTTTCTCTTCTATTTCTTTTTTCTTCTCCTTAGAATCCGTCTCCCAGTCTTTTTTAACCTTTACATTCATCACCGCTCTCATTCCAAAGCTCATCTTTGCCTCTGTCGGCTGTCTCACTTCTTTTTCCATCGCGGCAAGTTGCTCTTCGAGGGCAAATGATATAGTATCCTCGCCAGGCTCACCTCTTGATTTCGCTCCTTCTGCTAGTTCCGGTTGTATCTTATTCTTCTCTTTGATAAATTCAACGACGGCATAGTCTAGTATACCCACACCTTCCTTGATTATTTCTGCAGCCTTTTCTTGGTAAGGAACTGCATTTTTTGCCCAAGGAACTAACTTATGCTCTAATGTTTTATTTTGCACTTCAATAAGGTCTCTCTCCATCAGTTGACTCAGCTTTTCAATGGCCTCATCTGCTTTGTCTGATATCCCGACTAATTCAGATAGCTGTGATGATAATTTCAGTACCGTATTTACCGTTTCAGCATTGAGTTCTTTCTGCAGTTTTTTGATATATGCAGTATAGTCTTTCTTACCAAGTAAACTCACCAAAGAAGAGTTAGATATCATCGAGGTATTCATCGCCTCAAGGTCTGATATCCTTATATCAATATACTCTAAATCCAGATTAGCAATGCCGGCATCAGCAAGGAGATCTTTCGCAATATCACGGGCTCTGGTTAACTCTTTGTGAAGCTTTTCTACTTCACCTATATCTTTAATTGGAGTCTCCGCTATATCAGCAGATATATTAGATAAATCAGAAAACGCTGTTGTTAGTCTCTGACGCTGTTCTGCATTTGCTTCTTTAGGTATCCAGATAATGGCATTTCCCATCGCATTCATTGTCTGACTAGAAAAATCAACTAAACGTTTTTTAAGAATATTTGATAAATTCTTAATCGTTTCATCTTTCCCATCTTTATTTTTATTCATCTCAGCGAGAAGCAATTGCCTGTTCCTTATAGTGGATAGTAATTCGCGGAAAATACCTCCACCATCCGGGTTGATCTTCGTGAACGTTTTTGCACGTAAATCTGGTCTATCCTGTAATAATTCGCTTAACCTCTTGAGAACTTCTCTTCTAAGTTTTATAGCGGCTATACCATCTTCTATCTTTTGATCTGACAACTCTGCACGGAGTGTCGGGTAGGGGCTACCAGCTCAGCCTCCTCAGGTGCTACCTGGCAGATCTTCAATAGTCAAAGTATGCATCTTTTTAAACTTATGAGCCAACTCAGAAATCTCTTCCATCTCGATGATTGCCTCAAACTCTGATTCCGTTTTCTTCATCACTGCAAGCACCCACTGCATCCGTTCATCGATAGTATCAAGACTTTGTATAATCGAATCTTGATCAAGTTCACGAAGGGTTTCTTTCACCGAGAGAATAGCAGGATCAAAGCCATTCTCCACCATACCTTTAGCTTGTATACCAAAGAATGCATACGGAGTACCTGCACTAATTTCCCGTAGTTTTTCAGCACTTAGCACTCCCTTCATTAGCTCCTTCATTAACTCTTTAGATTCTTTAATGTAAACATTTTTTAAGTCCTCGCCTACTCTAACTACTTTTTTATCTATAACTTCATAGTGCATCTCAGATACAAGACGTCTCCCATCTTCTGCATTTTTAAGTATAGCTTCTAGGACGGCTTTAATTGCGATCTGCTTCTTCTCTTGCCCATCACCTTTGAGAAGGTAACTCTGATGTTCGTCTACTATCACCTCTGCAGATTCACTTTCGGATGATTTAGATTTAGATTTAGATTTAGATTCAGATTTAGATTTTAAATCTAGTTTACGTTTTGCAATTTTTTCATCTGCTGGTTGCTCGGCACCTTTATCACGACGTTCATTTAGATCCTTATCAATCGCATCTATAGCCTTATCTATCTCTTCTTCTGCCTGCACTATCTCAAGCTCTGGATTCGCTGACACAGCAGCATCTTCAATCAATTTCTGAGTCTTTGTAATAGCTTTAGCTACCTTCTTTTTTAAATTCTCGGACTTAATTTTAGCAGCCATCTCTTGGAGACTCTCGACTTGCTCGGAAAGCTCTTTTAAGTCCTGACCCTGCTGACCCTGCTGACCCTGCTGACCTTGAATCTTTTGGCGTAATTCACTCGCCTTTTGTTTTGCCTTAGATAGCGAAGAGCTGAGCTTATCTAAATTAGCTTTTTGAGCAATCTCACTTTGAGCTTCCTGGAGTGCTTTCTTTGCTTCCTGCTCTATTTCATTAAGAGCTTCTTTAGCTTGTTGAATATTACCCCCAGCTTGCTTCAAGTTCTCTTTAGCTATATCGGAAGAGTTTTCTCCACCTAGGTTCTGTTTCGCTTTAGCGATAGCTTCCTTCACCTCGTTCCACTGAGACTTAGAATATAATTTTTTATCTAAAGGTTCTGTAGCTTTTTCAGCTTTGTTTAATTGTTCACGTGTCTTTGCTGTTTCTTCAGCTGAAAAATTAGCCTGCGCCTTTTTATTAGAAGCAGCTGCATTAGATAATTGATTTTTAACTTCTTTTATTTTAGTTATCTTTTGTTGAATTTCAGCTTCTTTTTTTACTAATTCTTGGTTTTCAATATTCTTCTGCTGAGACCTCTTCTTCTCGATTTGCTTCTGTAGATCATCTCGCATCTTACTCAGAGATTGAAGAGCTTTATCTATCTCAGACTGACTAGATTTTAGATCATTCTTTGAATTGCTTTCATTTTTTGAATCTTCCAGCTTTTGATCAGCTTTAAGGATCGCTTCCTGCAGCGTTTGAAGATCCTCATTATTTCTACCTCTAAGTTCATCCGCTTGCTGCTTAGCCTGCTTGAGATGCTCCTGAGAATTTTGAGTTAACTCTTTCTGGTTTGTTTTATTATTAGAGTACTCGCTAGCCTTCATCGCTTTCGCGTTAGCTTCTCTTGCTTTTTGGAGTCCCTTTTCTAACTCTAGCATCTGACTTGAAATACCTTTAAGTCTTTCTTTCTCCTTTTCAAGTTCAGCTACTTGATCCTGCGTTGACAGTCGAGATCCAGCTAAGCCTTTTGAGTCTTCTACTTCTACTAAGTAAGTGAGCTTAGAATATTTCGTGATTGGTAGTTCACTAAGGTCAAGTAATGTAGAGACAGATATCAGCTTTGAACCTTTTTTCTCAGCAAGATCTATTGGGAAATAAAACTTTTCTTTGACTCCATCTTTATTTGTAACCTCTGCTATCAGCCGAGCAGACTCTATGCCGTAGTCATCAGCAGCTTGAAATCTCACTCTAAGCTCCTCGTTTGCCAGCATTGCCACTGTTTCCGTATTCTTTAAAAGCTTCACCTTTGGAGCTTTATCAACTACAGAAACCAAACTCATCTTTATATGAGATTTAAGATCACCGATTTTTGGCGTCATTTTAAAATCAATATAAACCGTCTCAAATACATCAAGTGTATGACTATAAATATTTGCTGCATTTACAGTCAGCACTTCATTAGTAGCTATACCTTTTGAGTTCTTACCCATTCTCAACTCAACGACTTCTTGATCTAATTCAACATTCAGATCAACTTGACTACCTTCAGGTATTCTAACTTCACGCGGTAATTCATTAAGAGTCCAAGGTTTAAGCTTAGTATAAGCTGGAGGCGTGATTATCACTTCTGCACTAAGGACAGTAGGCTTATCAAGCATCATTACATTTATCCAATCTGAATTAGCATCACCTGCTACGATACGGTATGAAAAATCTGCAGATCTGTTAGATAAGGTGTAAGATAGAAGTCCTGTATCTTGGTCTAGCTCTACCTGACGTTCTTCAATAAGACCTCTGACAGAACGTTCCTGGATTTGGACTAGAGATGGAATCTTTCCAGAAACTCTTGCCTCAATGATGAAATCTTGTCCACGGGGGTGAGTAATATCACCCTGATCTTGAGACAGCACTGTAAGCCTATTATTATTCCATGGATTTACCAGTCTACTCACTAGTTTGGGAAACATAGAACCCATTATAAAAGCGAAGATCACCAATAAAGAAACTGAAGCTATAAATCCGAATGAAGCTCGTTTAAATGTCCGGCTCTTAAGTAACGTACTACTACCACTTTTTATATCTAGGCTATTGACCTGATCACCTACTGCAGCGAGTAGCCCAGCAGAATGATTTTCTGACCCTTCCAGTTCTAATGAGGTAAGTAAACGCTCCTCTAGGTCAGGATTCAACTTTTCAAGCCATTCAGCTGTCTCTTCTTGACTGGACCGAAGCTGCATTTTAGCCCAGAGCCATTTAAAAGAAATAATGAACACACCTACAGTGATCACGGTAAGTACCAAGCGCGCTACTAAAGACTTTAATCCAAATACCCAGTCGATTCCCATCGCTATAATAGCTGTTAAAATAACAGCGCTAACTATGGCTAAGAAAAGATAGCTTATCCGAATCCGAATCCGCTCACGCTTTTCTTTAGTGAGAGTCTCCAGAGTCTCTTTAGATAAATTATTTTGTGGTATCATGATATTTATTAATTACTGGTTTAACTTAAGATAACCCTGTCAGACGACGTATAATCCACTCGAAAGCGGAGATAACAAGAATAGTAATGAGTAGTGCCCAGCTATTCCAAAGGGGCTGTTTTGAAGTTGTTTGTTTAATTTCTGATTTGAAATCGAGCGCGTCGATCATCAGTGAAAGTGTACCAGGTGTAATGGTTGTTGCAAGTGGTAGACTATTCACATGGTTCCAGAATGTAGAGTCTTTATCAGCTATCTGTAACTCATTTATAATAGCGTCTTCACTTACTGTAATTTTGATAGGCTCTTTATCAGGATTAAACTTTTGATCAGAATCCAAAATACCTTGGATCTCTTCACCTGAATAATGTAACTCATATTCCCCTGAAGGAACGTCTCTAAAACGTATATAAAAATCTCCCGGACGGCTATCTACAGGGATAGGTTTCATCTCCGCTATTGCTGTACCATCCTTGCTTAAAATCGCGTTGAAATTATCATTCGCAAATGGCTTGCCATTCTCATCTCTGAGCCGGAGGCGGCCTTGTATTTCCTCACCAGCTTTCACGATAGTTCGTTGCAGGCGAGTTGATATCAAATTATCGCTGAATCCATAATTATCAACACACATTCCTCGGATGATTTGTCCCCAAAGTTTAGCATGGTATTTATCTCCATACCTAAAACGAAGATGATAGAGACAAGGTGCCGCAAAGTAAGCTACGCGTCCACTACCATAACGCTGTGTGGCACAGAAATCATAGTTCGCACCATCACTACCAGTTGCTTTCAGTAACACATTTGCTGATGACTTAGCTTTCAGCCATGGAGTGAGTGAATACTGAGGTGCTACTTCGAAAATCGACCGCCAAACTTGCTGAGTTTTTTCACCTTGTAGACGTACCATTCGGTTAATCGGCTCGTCTAATGGCGGATGTACAATAAAGGTACCATCTAACCTGGATCCTCTGACCTTAGTCATAGGTATAATCGCCCCTAGTGGTCCATCAATGAAACGCGATGGCATACTATGAGCTCCCGCTAAAATAATAAGATTACCTCCATCATTAATATAATCTAAAAGCAGATTTTGATGAGCTGGCGTAAGCTGCTCAGGAGTAACATCACCCAGAATGACTAAATCATAAAGCTTCCATGTCTCCAGATCAAAAGGTAGCGCGATCGGGGCTTTAGCTGCTTTACCAGGGAAGCTATGCTTAGGTTCGAAGACGATACTACTCATCTTAATTGAAGCATCTCGATTAAATAAGTTCTGTAAGTAACGAGTTTCCCAACGCGGGAACGCATCAGAGACTAAAACCTTATAGTTGTCTTTAAGGATAGAGCAGTCTACGATCGTACTATTGTTAGATAATATAGTCTCACCAGTGACAGAAGACAATTCGACCTTCAGTTTATGCGCACCTACGCCTATAGCCTCCCATTCGATATCTACTTGCTCAGTTGTCCCGTCTCCTCTCAAGCGAACTTCCTTACTTTGTAACACTTTATCCCCCTCTTTTAATGAAATAGTTACTAATTCTGGTGAGCTATTCTTCGAGGAAACTAATACCGACGCGACGAGCATGTCTTTCTCACGGATTCGTGACGGGCATACTACAGAGTCGATCTGAGCGTCTGGATCACTAGATACATCCCCTACTGGAAAGACGATCAATGGCTGACTTAAAATATCGTCAGAAAAATGTTTTTCCATATCACCCGAGTCATAACCATCCGTGACCAATAGTGAAATTTGTGTTCCTTTGCTGTAATCACTACGACCTAAGTTATTTAAATTTTCATAAAGATGGGTCTTAGCTACTCCAGATTTATCCACCTTCAGCTCTGTACTAAGTTCTTGCTTAGATAGTTCATTTGAAAATGTTGAAAATTCGAAATCATATCTTTCTGAAATATCCTCAAATACTTTAGTTGATTTTTTTAGCCATTGGTTAACTAGGTTAATCCGAGGCTGAGCAGCTATTACATCACTAGCTGGATATTGAATAGCATTGATACGCCTTAAGCTAATAGCTGTCTGAGAAATGAGCTTAGACGCACGATGCAGATCAACGATAAAATCAACAGAGTCCACACCCTCAAGTAAAGCTGTAGATGAAGCTAGTGTCATAAGCGGTTTTTTTAGAAGCCGCGCCAGTGATGTATCACTACCAAGAACATCTAACTTTGATCCCACTTGGTTTAAAATTTCTATAATACGCTCTATCTCAGAATCAAACTCCTTTGTCGAGTCACTCAGATTTCGGTTTAAAAGGTTAAGCCGTATTCTAGCTGCTTCAGTCAAAGTCAGAGCTTCATCAATAGGTTGAGGGTTTGAGAAATTCTTCCATGCAGCTGTGTTTATCCCAGCTGCATCAGTGAGAGACATACTTTGTGAAACATCAACTCCAAGATTAGCCGTGACTGGAGAGAGTATTTCACTCGTTATTACAGCACGCGGCTGAGCAATCAAAAGCCACATAAGTAGGCTCAAAACTGAACGCAGAATACATAAAGCCCATCGTGACCTCTTATTGTGACTCTTCGTTTGCTGAAGAAGTAAATAAACGAAAAAGGCTACAGTTACCCCAGCTCCTATGAGAAGAAGTACGGGGTGCAGTGATGTTTCAATACTTGACATTTATTTCTAATAAACCGGTTTGAGATTAATTCTTCCTGAGGACTTTTGACTTCTCTTAGCTAGTCGATGAGCAAGTAAAGCTTCGGCGATGAAGAATAACCCTGATATGATAGCAAACCAAATAGCCAATGATGCTTTTCCTTTATTCTCATAATCTTCTGAGGACACTGAACCGAACGCTTCCCCGCTAATAAGTTGCATAGCTTTTTCCCTATCAAGACTAGCTATATTTGATTCCCCTCCAGCTCGCTTGACGTTAAAGATCTGAGTTGTTTTTTTCCCTGAAGCGTTTTCAATGCCATCTACCTGATAGAGACCAGGCAGAAATGTATTTGCTGTTTGGTACACACCACCCAGCTTTTTCAGCTCTGAAGTCGATCCATCAGGCCGGGTGACTATAATCGGATCCCCCTCTGCAGAATGGTTTAAAGACGAGACTCGTATGAGTTCACCAGGATTAAGATTTTTTAATGACATCCCGTCACCAACACAATTGCGAAGAGTCTCTCGCATGATTGGGACAAAAGTCTGAAGAATAGGTAGATTAGTATTACTCCGACTTAAATCACACATTTGAAGAATGACTCTGCCTGGATAGGCTGGGATAGAAAGTAAGATAGGATCACCATCAGGGGTCTGAAGAAGACGCTCACTATTTAGGAAATTCATTTCACTGAGCTGGTGAATTTTTGCTAACTTGGCACGAGCCAGATCGAGATTATCTGCAGCGATGGCATTAGAATAGCCTTCGTTTTTCTTACTCGCCACTATTCTCATAGAACTCTCTTTATCTGAGCTTTCTAGAAGCTGCGTCTTGCTTAATGAACCTAGATCTAAACGATTAAGTAATGTAGCAGTCCATGAAGAAAGCTCTCCATCCTTCTGCCCCATCATTAGCCAAATTCCACCACCAGAGCTTACGTAATCTTTGATCTGTTCATAGGAGGACTCAGGAAGAGAATCCGCATTTGCTATTATCACTGCTAGATAATCTCCGAGCATCGCTCCATCTAATTCGTTACTTCGAATCACCTTCGGATTAAAAACCGAGCGGCTCTTAGTCACTGAATCACTCTTTACTGAGCCTTTATCTGAAAGACTACCACCAAGAGAAGCTATGATAAACTGTGATGGAAGTATCTGTCCCTTCTCAGTTTTCTCTGTATCGTCGACGATAAGTATTTTAGGTTGAGAAGTTGAAGACAATGTTAAAACCGCGCTATTATCAGTAGTAAGCGGATCACCAGCTACCTCAAGACGGCATTCCACTAATTGATTCCCCGCGTCTTCGATGACAATGGACTGCTCAAGATTAAGCTTACTAGCGGGTAATAATTCCATAGAATCTAGTCGCTCCACTTCTCTGCCATTAACCAGCCAGACAACTTTTGCTTCGTAGATACGTTCATTTGAGTAGTTCTGTAAGATCGCTCTAAAACGCTGCTTTGATCCTGTTGCTATAGTATCTTGGTCAGTCTCCAGTGACACCACTGCCACTTGTGAACCAGATACTAGAGAGACATCCTCATACTCTGCTAGACGAAGTGAGATATTAGGATCATTAGAAACACGCTCATCAATGCTAGACCATCTATCTTTTTCAGCTGGTTGCCATGCACTTTCTTGAAGGTCATGTACCACGATGATACTTCGTCGCTTATCAGTATTCTCTTCAGAAACCGAGTTCATTGCCAAAAGGATCGCTTTCGAGAGGCTAGCCCCTCCTGCATCGACCTTCTGCGCTGCAATGATTTCCTCTAGAGTTCGGCGGTTATTTGTGGAAAGAAAGAGTGGCTCATCTCTTAACCATCGGATCTCTGCACCCACCAAGAGTATTCTTACTGCTGAATCATCAGGTAGATTATCTAGTTCATCTAACAAGATTTCACGGATATTCTCTTGTCGTGAAACCCCGTCAATACCTACTGCAGAAGTCGACATAGAAACGTCCCAAATCAGAACGGTCTCAGCAGCAGAACTACTCACATATAACTTTGAGACTAGTGGCTGAGCGAATGTAAAGATCAGAAAAATGATAGCTAGAGCGCGCAGTAGTAGTAACAAATGGTCACGCAACCGCTGCCTCTTAGAACTCGCACTATTGATAGATTTCTTAAGAAAATCCATAGCACCCCAGTGCAGTACTTTAGATTTCTGACGAGTCAGTAAATGTATCCCTACCGGCAAAGCTACAGCCAATAGGCCTAATAAAAAGAATGTAGAAGCAAACATTATTTCTTAAGGGTTGTCTGACGTTCAATAAACTTAGTCAGTGATAGACCAACTGGCTGATCAGTAACCAAAGGTTCATATCCAGCACTATTAGCTAAACAAATTTTCCGTAACATCTCAATGTGATTTTCTACTGCCTCTCTGTAAGAATCCACTATCTCACGAGGGTTAACATCCATAGTCTCGTCCGACTCAAGACTCACAAAACGTGAAGGTGCATTATAATCAAACGTGATTTCTTCAGGGGCTAGAGTTTGAATCAAATGAAAGCGATGTTTTCGACCAGTAAGAAAAGCAAGCTCAGGCTCTAGAGCATTAAGATCCAATAATGCATCTGAAACGATGATAACTCTGGTCGGGTTTCGGAGAACCTTTCCTAGATGCCGAAGGCTCTCAGCCAGCCGATTCTCTCCTGACGCAGGGGTCATATGAAGAGTCTGTAAAATATGGTTAAACTGAGAACTCGATGCCTTTGCCCACAATAGACCTGGCGCCTCATCACCTGCTATAAGTAATCCTACAGGGTCTCTTTCTTTAAGAATAGCCTTAGAAAGAAAAGCCACTATAGCTTGGGCGAAATGATACTTTGGACGGGCAGAATCGGCAAATAACATCGAACCACTTCCATCTAACAAAAATACTGTTTCAAGAGTAGAAGGGTCATCATATAATTTAATTTCAAGACGATCAGACCGTCCCACAATACGCCAGTCTAGCTTCCTAACCTCATCACCAGGAGAATAAGAACGGTGCTCTGCAAATTCTGTTGTGCCACCACGGAGCCTAGCACGGTGTGTGCCTGACATCATCCCCCTCACCCGCTGGTTAACAGGAAAGCTCGCCTTTTTCAGATAGACCATATCTTCAGGAGTAAGCCATTCATCCAGAAGATAAGACTGATTGGCTGAAGCTTTATTAGCCGGTGATTTTCCAGAGTTCATTCAGCTATAGCATGTGTGAGATGATTTCATCTGGAGAAAGCCCCTCAGATTCAGCATTAAATGTAAGCGCAATACGATGTCTAAGAATAGGGTGCGCCATTGCCGCGATGTCCTCCGTAGTAACATGCTGACGGCCATGCAACACAGCCCTTGCCTTCGCCGAAGATGCTAGGAAAATACTAGCTCTAGGCCCTGCTCCAAACCCTATCTTATCCTTTAATTCTTCAGGTATTTCAGAGCCACCAGGTCTAGATCGTCTTACGATAGTAGATGCATAATCAACACATGTCTTAGAGATAGGAACCTTTCGGATCACGCGTTGCATAGCCTCCAGCTCTTCGCCCTTGATTACAGGAGATAGAGTGACGCGGTCTCCACTTGAAGCTTTCTCTACGATCTTAGATTCATCTTCTGCACTTGGGTAATTCAGAAGTATTTTCAGCATGAACCGGTCTAACTGAGCCTCTGGCAGAGGGTAAGTCCCCTCCTGCTCAATAGGGTTTTGCGTCGCTAGAACGAAGAAAGGAGAAGGCAGCTTATGAGTGACTTGCCCAATCGTAACTTGCCGCTCTTCCATGGCCTCTAGCAGAGCACTTTGAGTTTTTGGTGGAGTTCTATTAACCTCATCAGCTAAAACTAGATTACCGAACAATGGACCTTCTTGAAAACGAAAAAAACGTTCTCCAGTCTCCATATCTTGCTGTAAAACCTCAGATCCAGTAAGATCTCCAGGCATAAGATCAGGAGTAAACTGGACTCTTTTAAAGCTTAGATCCAACAAACACGCAATTGAGGAAATAAGCTTCGTCTTAGCCAAGCCAGGTGCGCCCTCAAGCATACAGTGACCACCACACAAAAGCGTAATGAAAATCTGCTCTATTTCGTAATCCAAGCCAATAATAACTTTAGATAGTTCAGCCTTAATACTAGTAAAGCTAGTTTGAATATTTTGAGTAACTTCTAAGTCTGATTCTATCAGAGTGTTTTCTTGTGTTATCATTTAGAGAAAGTATTTATTTTGCGATCCTTTTATTATGTCTAAGCCAAGCTTCAGATGCATTGTATCTTGTGGGCACCAAATGGTTATTAACATTCCATCAAGTGTTATTACATGCAACTAAACCAGCTATCCACAGAAACAGCGCAGCTGATATTTTTTTCTGTCTAAGTTCTTTGTAAATTAATTAAAAACTTAGCTAGACCTTATTTGGAGCTATTTAAATCAGTTCTCCGAGGCACAAAATCACCTCTCCACACCTTTATAATCAACCAAAGCTAGTTAGATTATATTCCTAGAACGATATTCCTCCATTTGGGATTTTGTGATCTCGGTAATGATTTTCATCAAACATAATCCTGCAAGAACATCACTCAGTAAAGTAAGCCCAGCTACTACACAATAAAATACATCCATATTTTCGACCGAAACACTAAGAGCTACTGCACTTATAACTCCCGATAGCCACAAAAACCACCAAGCCCCTATCCAAACTGTTAATTCGCTAGGTCTAGCAAGAGAGTTTTTATTTATCTCAAACATCGCCTGGAGTGGCTTCCACATGCTAGCAATAGGCATCAAATACCAACCAACTGCCTACCCGGGAGAAATCGTAAGCTGATAGCCTGATCGTCTCATCGCCCACGCATTCCTCATCGACTTGGATATCCAAATGGCTACAACTATTGCACAGCCATAAAATAAAAATATATTTCCAGTCTCCTCGATATAAGCCATGTCTTCATAGGAAAGAAAGTCTAAGCCACTCCATTCGTCTAATAGATCGTATTCGTAGGCCAACTTGAAATTCCACACAGTTACAAGTGAAAAAACAACAGCGTAGATCCCAAGTAATGCTTTTGATAACAGCGCAACAAAACGAGTATTTACCATTTCATATTGATTGGTAATAAATACATTAGGAACTACTGAATCTAATTCTGTATTCACCTTCGGAGTTTCATATGGATTTACATCTTCACTCATGCTTAGTTAACTAAACTTAATTTCAATCACGATGACCAGCCCGAATCACGACTCAGCCAACAACGCACCGCTTAGAAAAATTGACTGCCATGTTCACCTTGTCGGCGATGGCTCATCAGGGAGTGACTGTTGGTTTAGTCTCCCTACTCTGTGGAAGAAATTTCTAGGCCGCATGATGATCAAGGGTGTAGGGCTTCCGGTATCCTCACTAAAAGACGAGCTTGATGACCTCTATGCTCACAATCTAGTAAAGAACATCCAAGACAGCGGACTCGATGCAGCGGTAGTGCTAGCTCAAGACATCCCCTACTCAGATAGTGGTGAGAAAATGCCAGATGCGGCTCAGTTCTACGTCCCTAATGCATACGTAGCTGCTCTCGGAGAGAAACATCCAGAGATCATCCCTGCCTGCTCTATCCATCCTGGAAGACCAGATGCGATGGATGAACTAGAAAAATGCATCGAGGCTAAAATGCCTGTCCTCAAGCTTCTACCGAACTGCCTCAATATCGACTATACCGATAAAAAACACATCCCATTCTGGGAGCGCATGGCTGAAGCTGACATGATCCTACTCACTCACACAGGAGGTGAAATGACAGTCAAAGTCTACGACCCAAGCTTCGGAGATCCTAACAAACTAGAGCTTCTGCTAGACTGTGGCGTCACAGCCATCGCTGCCCACTCAGCTGGGCGTAGCGCACTCTTTGATGATGACTGGACTGAGGATCTGTTAGAAATGTTCACCCGTCACCCTAATCTCTACGCGGACAACAGCGCACTCAGCAGTATCAACCGCGCACGCACGCTCAAGCACATCCTACCTGATGACGTCCAAGAACGTGTCATCCACGGTAGCGACTACCCTGTCCCTGTCTCAGGTCTCGGTCCTATGCTCAGCGGTAAGCTATCTTGGAAAGACTACCGCAGCTGTGCTAAAATCCCGAACATCATTGAGCGTGACTACCAGCTCAAGCGCGGGATAGGCTTCAAAGATGAGACTTTCACTAAAATGGATGAACTCTTAAAAAAGGCGGGATTAGAAGCAACCTAGAATAATTTATCAATAAGCCTCAAACTCTTAGCTCCAGGTAGAACAGCAAGATCCATCTGATTCATCGTGTAGCCAAAGGAGACTCCTGAATCTGGGTCACCAAAGGCATGACTTCCACCTGCACCTGGATGACCAAAGGCATTCACTGATGGACCGTAATGCATCCGCAGCTTATTTCCAGATGCATCGATCGGGTCTTTTTGGAAACCACAGCTAAAGTGCGTCGGTGTGCATAAGATCTTATCATCCCCCATGACCTGACTCTCGCACATCCAGCGTAATACATCATCAGAGAAGAGCTCTAACTGACCGATGCATGCTTGGTAAAATTTCGCTAGTCCATCAGCCGTCGCCACCCCACCCATCGCTGGTAGCCCAGCCTCCCAAGCCTTCGCCGTGTTCATCTCATGGACACCTTGAAGCCCCTTGGGTGAACTAAAAGCTTTTCTAACAAGTGTACCACTTTGATTAAACTCCTTATAAAAGCCACTCTCTAACTCTTCCTTAGAAGCCTTACCCGGATACAGTGTAGCTACTCTAGAGTGCTCGCTTTCTGGTAATGTAATCCATAGATCAATGCCTAAAGGATCAGCGATCCTCTCACGCCACAACTCACTGATTGATTTACCAGTGAGCATTCTGACTGGCTTATCTAGAAGAAATCCAAACGTCCGCGGATGATAACCATAGCCATCACCTAGTTGCCAGTTCGGCTCCTGTTTTTCAATCGCATCGATTACTCCATCAAAATCAAAAACACTCACTGTCTCATCCAGTGCAGCTAGCCCACATTGATGCGACATCAGCTCAGCAAATGTCGCCTGTTTATTAGGAAAGCCACTCCATACCTGATAAACACGAGACTCAGGAGTAAGACCATTTTCATCTAACAACATCAGCAATACAGAAGCAGCGGGCCCTTTAGTAGCAGAATACACCGGCACCATGCTCTCTGCACCCCAAGCTCTTTGCTTCTCTTTATCACACCATCCTTGAGACAACTGAAGAATCTGCTCACCATTCTTCCAGACACTCAGTGAAGCACCTAGCTCACCATGTTCTGTGAAATTTTTACTAAACTGCTGTTCTACCTCTTGAATATTCATCTTTACCTAACCCATTAAAAGGGAGTTTTAAATTTCTTGCTCAATAGCCGTCAGCATCAAGAACAGCTCGTGCCACTCATTATGCTGCGGTTCTAGATCTGCTTCTGCCTTTACGATATAACGCCGGATATTCTCAAACATCGGCGAGTAGCCTGTGTAAAATTCTCTTACGCCATCTACATAATCATCCTGTAGCATATCAGCTAGGTGCCATCGTGCAGCCACAAGTGTGTCTGTGTAATCACTTAATAAAGTATCCTTCGTCTTCTTCCCGTACCAGAACATCCAGCCGATTAATACAACAGCTAACCCCACCAATAAGAACGAAGCCCAATGACGACCATCACTACTCATATAACCAATGAAGCCAGCCACACTGACCAGAGCTAGCACAATAACCAAAACCTGCTTCAAAATACTCTGACGCGCCACCATCATTCTATCTAACAAGCGACGAAGCTTCAGAAGCATCATCGAGTGACGAGTGCCCTGCTCCATTTTCTCAGCAAACTTTTCCGCCTTAGCCCGGAAGCCAGAGTCATCGAAGTCGACAACATCCACTTCCATCTTACGCTGAAGCTCAGGCTTCATGATATCCCAGTGATCATGACAGCGGTCTAGCATATTTAGAGCTATCTGATGCCCACGCTCAGCAGCACCTTCACTGACGAGCTCTTGCAACCGCTTCTCTACAACTACTGCCCCGTCACCACGCGTGAACAAGGAAACCAACGTTCCTATAAAACCATTTTTCTGACGAGCATCACTGACACTCTTCTCCACCTGCTCACTGATCACACCTCCTAGAAGATTAAGCTTCTCACGCGCATTCTGCACCTCCTCTTCACGAGCTCGCTCTACTTCCGCTTCCACTGCTTGTAATACATGCTTATCACTCTGGAGCGCTCTAGCACGTCTAAAGAAATAATCCTCAAGACGATCGATCACTATTTTAGTCCGATCATAGACAGACTTGATCGCGCCGTCTCGCGCTTGACTGGTAGTGATAAATTTATCTAACCTATCCTCAATGGCAGCAAGCCCAGAACTCTCCCATTGTTTCTCATTACGCTTTTTACCTTGCTGAGACTGCTTAGCTAGTTCAGCAGAAATACAGTAAATCTGTAACTCCCGCCCCACACGCTGAGTACTTAACGAGTTCAGATGGTTGAGTAAAATAGGAATATCTTCCGGTGGTCGTAAGTCTACTTGCTGAAGCAACAATGCATTTTTCACACCGAGTGGAGCACTCATTTCAGTGATCAGCTCCCACGTATTAGACGCCCATGGATTCTCTACCGAAACCACCCAGAGGACATAATCACAGCTAGGCATCAGCACCTTTAGCCGCGCTAGTTCATCTGCATTCATTTTACCCACACCTCTCGTATCGATCCACTCTATCTCGCCCAGCTTTGGGATACGTTGATATTCTAATGATCCGTCTTCATCCTCAGTGGATAGAACCGATGAACCATATAGCTTGATCGCTTTTTCTTGAGGACCAATGTCCGCCATCACCCCCCCCATTAGTGCAGAGATAAATGAAGACTTCCCCGAGTTCGGCTCACCACAGATAAGCAGACGTACTGGACTACGTAGCCATGCATCTACCTCGTCTCCCTCTAACTCATCAGCAGGCACATCCATCTTAGCCGACAGTAATCTAACCTGCCCTACTATAGATCCTAGCCTTTTTCTTGTGTCTAGATATTCCGCTCCTAGCATGAAAATCCGAACCTCTATTTACTAAGAGCAATAAGCTGAGATACAGTCACGAACTTGTATCCTTTTCTAAGAAGAGCATCCACAGTAGATGGAACTGCATCTACTGAAACACTGTGAAGGTCGTGTAACAAGATGATAGAACCATTACGCGTCTTACTAAGGATTCTATCTTTAACAACTGATATCCCTGGTTTCTTCCAGTCCTCAGGATCTACATCCCAGAGGATAGTCGGGTAGCCGTACTCCTTGAAAATCCAGTTTCTTTGTCTAGTAGAAAGCGCACCATAAGGTGGGCGCATCGTTCTAGGCTTTATCCCTGTAGCTGCCACGATGGCATCGCGGTTTTTATCTAGCTCCCAGCGTACTTTAGTATCGCTCATATTAGTGAGCTTTCCGTGTGTCCACGTGTGGTTACCAAGCTCATGTCCTTCAGCCACCATTCTCTTCACCAGTGATGGGTTATTTTGTACACGATTACCTAATACATAAAATGTTGCCTTGATATTTCTGCGTTTAAGCATGTCTAACAAGCGTGTCGTGTTAGAAGTCACTGGACCATCGTCAAATGTGAGAGCAATGTACTTCTGGTTTGGGTTACCACGTGACCATGAGATCTGAGTATTCCCTGAAATGTCACTAGAGAGACTGGATGAAGGGTTCACTAGAGTAGGAGCCTTTATAGTAGGTGCCACGTACTGGACATTTTTAGCCAATGGAGCTGGCTGAACAGGCGTAAGCACTGGAGCAGGATCAGATGACATCATGACAGCAAGCCCACAACTAGAAAGAAGCGTGCAAGAAACTGCCGTAAATACTGGGGCTAATGCGCGAAGCAGGTTAAATCTCATAGTCACTTTGTAAGCCACAGATCTTAAGATGTCACGGACATTTGAACTAAATATAGAGCCAGGTTTCACCCCCTTATAACCTCCTCTCAGAGATCACAATATCTAGACACAAAAAAGCCAGCGAGCCGCGTAATCAACACGTAGCTCACTGGCTGAAATTTTTATCCTACTTGAGGAAGATTAGTACATTGACTCAGCCGCCTTTGATAATCCTTCAAGTTCAAAACCCACTTCTTTAAGAGTGGCTGCAACTGCCTCTTGATCAAGAGCCACGTCTGCATCCATCCAGAGTTCAGTTTTTTCGCCGATGTACACGTTTGTCACGTGATCGTAGTTGTTAAAAGCTACACGAGCTTTTTCTTCGGTATCACTTCAGCCACATCCAGCTACATTGAGAACATACACCACTGCTGGCTTAGCCTCTGCAACTGCTGATCTAGATACGAATGAAAGGCCTTTCGCCTTGAGAACCTCCTCTACTTTAGCTTCTGAAAGAACGATGCCGTCTTTCATTTTTACTGTAGCGCGAAGACCTGAGAGAATGATTGAATCAACTCCCTCAACTGACTTTAAAGCCGAACTGGCTTTGCGTCCTACTCCTCAGCCCCCGTTTCCAAGGAACTCTACGTAGTATGCTGCGTGTGCTTCTTCAGCTACTTCTGTTGACTCCGCTACTTCTGCAGGTGCTTCAGTCGCACTTGGAGATGTAACTTCAGCTTCATTAGTTGCTGTAGACTTATCATTACATGATGTTGCAGTCAGTGTTACTAGACCAGCAATCATGCTTAATATGTGTTTTAGTTTCATATAGTTTGATTTAAGTTATCGGTGTACCCATAGCACACGATTTGATTAAAGTCCAGAATCAGTTACCGCACCGAGTGATGCTGAGGTAGTTAGCTTAGCGAATTTAGCCAAGACACCACGACGGTAGCGAGGCTCAGGAGCGACCCAGCTCTTTCTACGTTCCGCTATCTCCTCATCGCTGAGAGCCACATTGATCTGATTATTTTCTGCGTCAATAGTGATCTCATCACCATCTCTCAAGAGACCAATAACACCGCCAACAAAAGCCTCAGGTGTGATATGACCTACTACAAACCCGTGACTACCGCCAGAGAATCTGCCGTCAGTAATAAGCGCTACGCTATCACCAAGACCTCTACCCATTACAGCAGCAGTTGGCCCTAGCATCTCACGCATTCCCGGCCCACCCTTTGGTCCTTCGTGACGCACTACGATGACATCTCCTGCAGAAATTTCTCCAGCAAGAATAGCCTGAAGTGAGAGTTCCTCAGAGTCGAAACACTTCGCACTTCCTGTGAAGCTTGTTCCTTCATTACCAGAAATTTTAGCCACTGAACCTTCAGAAGCTAGGTTTCCGTATAGAATGCGTAGATGACTATCCTTCTTCTTAGGAGCTTCTAATGGAAGGATGATCTTCTGGTCTTCTGGATATTCTAGTGATGAATTAGCGAGATTTTCAGCCATTGTCTTACCAGTTACTGTTAGGCAGTCACCATGAAGAAGACCAGCTTCTAACAAACGACGCATCAGCGGAATAGTACCGCCGATCCTTACAAGATCTGCCATCACATACTTACCACTTGGCTTAAGATCAGCCACCACTGGCACGCGCTTACCGATCTCTGTGAAGTCATCAATACTAAGCTCAACGTTAGCCGCATGCGCCATTGCAAGAAGGTGTAGCACTGCATTAGTAGATCCCCCGAGAGCGATGACTACCGTGATCGCATTCTCGAATGCCTTACGAGTCATGATGTCACTTGGCCTGATGCCCTTGTTAATCATATTTACCACAGCTGCACCAGCGTCGAAGCAGTCTATCAGCTTATCATCACCTACAGCTGCCTGAGCAGAGCTACTAGGTAATGACATCCCGAGAGCCTCGATAGCACTCGCCATCGTATTCGCAGTATACATTCCACCGCATGAGCCAGCACCTGGGATAGCACAGCCTTCTACCTTATCTAGTTCCTCGTCATTATATTCTCCAGAGGCATGTTTACCAACCGCCTCAAATACAGAAACAACATCGAGATCTTCGTCTTTACCTTTAAGTGTAGCACATCCAGGAAGGATAGTTCCTCCGTATACAAATACCGCTGGGCGGTCTAATCGAGAGATCGAGATCATACAACCAGGCATGTTCTTATCACAACCACCGATCGCTACCAGCCCGTCCATCCCCTCACAGCCCACTACAGTCTCAATACTATCTGCAATCACTTCACGACTCACGAGCGAATACTTCATCCCCTCTGTACCCATACTAATACCATCAGAAATAGTGATCGTCCCGAAAATCATCGACTTACCACCAGCAGCATCAGCACCCTTCGCGCTTTCTACAGCTAGCTTATCAATGTGCATGTTACACGGCGTGACCTGACTCCAGGTAGAAGCGATACCGATCTGAGGTTTCTTAAAATCCTCTTTTTCAAAGCCCACCGCATAAAGCATCGCGCGGCTAGCAGCTCTGTCATCTCCATCTACTACTTGGGATGAATAAGGTCTATTATTGTTCTGATATTCGTTCTCGTTACTCATGATTGTTTTAAATTTTTGCTATCAGCCTAATAACTCCGAATAAGTGTCTACGTCAAGCCCACACACGGCTAATCACTCAGAGAATGGGCGCACTCACCCCCAAAAAACTAAAATAATTTAAAGAAACAAAAGAAAAGTCGAGACAAAGTCTATTTAATAGTCTATCAGTCGGTAGCGAGGTAGGATTATTTACCCCGCGAAACACAAAAAATTATATGAACACAGGAACAGTAAAATGGTTTAACTCTGAGAAGGGTTATGGATTTATCACACCAGCAGAAGGCGGCAAAGACCTCTTCGTACATCACTCAGAGATCCAAGCTGACGGCTACGCTTCACTTGATGAAGGACAAAACGTCACATTCGAGATCGGCGAAGGAGCTAAAGGTCCTTGCGCTACTAACGTAAAAGCTTGCTAGTCAACTCAACGTTTTTCCGAAAGCCTCGTTCCGGCTCACACCGGCACGGGGTTTTCTTTTGTTCATTTTTTCAATGAATTACTCAAAACTCCAAAGTTTACGAGTACCTAGATCCTCTTTTAAACGTATTACTCCTACCTCTAAATCAAGTCCTGTCGCTTAGCTCTCTACTGCTCTTGCTCTAACATAACAGCAAGCTCTGCAGAATGAGTTATAACAATCACTTGCGAAGCCTCATTAGCAAAACTGATCAGCTTAGCCAACGCAGGTAAGCACCTCTCAATCTGGAACTCCAAATAATTTGAGAGATTTATAGAGATTAGATTAGTTCTACCCTCATGTATAAGGTGATGCTTTACCTGACTTATAGTCTGTATTTTTACCTGGACTATAATCAGGGTCATCTTCCCAGGGGGTATCGACCACGTCTTGCGTACCACGGACTCTACCTTCTATCAGATCACGGCGCATCCTATCGGAAACATAGTCGAACACGACAGCTAAAGCTAAACATACAGGAATACCGACAAAGAGTGTCAGTAGTCCATGAACGACCCGACCTTGCGCCAAGATGATGATCCCCATGACGAAGGAAACCACAACGCCTAAGACGCTGATAATGGCAGCGAAGTTTAGAGCTAAATGTCTCATAATGTTTTACTACCTTACACCTTTTATCAGATCCAGCCACCCTTGCTTTTCATTTTCTCGGGTAAACATCACTGAACGAACCTTCACCTGCTGGCGTAAGTGCTCAAGAAATACTTTATCGTGAAGCACACGCTGCATCAGATCAGCTAACTCCTGTTCACTATCCACAGAGAAATAGCCTGCATAGTCACCACCCAGCATTCCTATATTTCCCTCTACTCTACTCGCTAGCACTGGCACCCCGAGCACGATCGACTCGCCTATTGAATTCGCCCCTCCCTCCATCAAGCTAGTATTCAGCGTGATCAGTGAACGGTTAGACCACTGGATGGCTTCTTCGTGAGAAACACCACCTAACCATTGGAACCTGTGATCTTTCTCTTGCCAGTCTCTTACCACATCATCCATTCCCTCATCCACCACATTACCCAATAATTTTAACTGAACCTCAGCACCTAACAACTGCAACGCCTTGACCGCCATAAAAGGCTGCTTCACTGCACGTAAATGACCGATACAACTGAAAATAGGGACTCCTTCATTAGCAGAATTTAACTCACACTCTGGAAGCTGAATACTCGTGTAGATCGCCAGGGCCTTCGAGCGATACTGCTCAGGAACTGAATGCAATGAAGCGTCTTGCGAGACGACTAGAGCATCTACTAACTGCATACTTCTAGCAGAAATAGGACAACCTCGGGGAATATCCGCGTAGAGGTCAGTACCTGTTAGATAAAGAATCACCTTACCTTCAGAGTTCAACCTTAGAAATTCATCTATAAAATGCGCGCTTTTACGGGCGTGTAAAGCAAGCAAGACATCAGCATCGCTGAAGTCATCACCATCACTCACCACCTTGGCATCCAGGTCAGACTCCTGAAGCAGAGAAACAATACGTTTCGCGGTGATCGTATTTCCCTGCAGTGAATCTATCCCATAAGGTGTGGTTACCAGAACTCTCATGAGCACCACTATACGTCTTCCTGGTTCAATAGAAAGCTGATATGTGGTGCATAGAGAGCTGGCTCCAGCAAGAAGGAATCATGCCCCTTATCTGAGTGCACCGTGATATGCATATTCTCCACCTCAGCTTGCTCTAGCGCATCGACTAACACCGCTTGCTCTTCCGGATAGAAACAAAAATCTGAATCAATACTGAAGACCAAGTATTTCTGACCGTTCGCCTTCGCCCCCTTGAAAAGATCCCTTTCATCAACAGCATCAGACTCCTTCACTGCATCATAGCGTGACCACATATCAATAATACGTAAGTATGTGTTAGCATCAAAGCGTTTTACGAATTTCTTACCTTGATAGAGCATGTAGCTCTGGAATGGATCTTTTACCTTATACCACCTCAGTGATTCATGATCTTGATTCACTGTCGTAGTGGCACGTTTCTCAAACGAGTCAAGATGAACGAACGTCTTATGAGAAATCATCCGAGCAAGCGCCAAACCATAATCAGGATAATCTCCATCATAGTAGTCACCACCATTAAAATTTGAGTCGTTCTCAATGGCTAAAATTTGCTCAAACAAGATCAATCGGTTTAGAACCGTAGTCTTAAAACCGCTCGCGAGAGCTACCACATTACGCACCATTTCAGGATACCGTGTAGCATAGGTCACCGCGATCAAGCCTCCTACGGAAGCTCCGACCACTGCCGAAAGCTGCGTGATACCGAGATGCTTTATTAACTCATTCTGCACATCTGCCTGGTCCGCCACATAGAGATGTGGGAAGCTTGATCCGTAGACTTTACCTGTATCAGGATTTACCGAACTAGGTCCTGTAGAACCGTAACAACCACCGAGGTAGTTAGGACAGATTACAAAAAATTTATCCGTATCGATTGCCTTTCCTGGCCCCACGAATTCCTCCCACCAGCCTTGTTGGAGTTCTTCTGTCCATAGTTTACCCACGCCCGGGATGGCTGGATTATAACCCAGCACATGGTGTGATCCCGAAAGCGCATGATTGAGTAAAATAGCGTTAGACTTGTCCGCATTCAGCTCACCCCATGTCTCGTAGGCTATCTTCACCTGAGACAATGAATCGCCACCACGGAGCTTCACAGGAGACTCCGCACTGCCGAACTCATAGAACTGAGTTTCTATCATAGTGGAACTATTAGCCAAAACGAAAACGCTATGCTCTAAAGATTACGCGCGACCTAAGTATGAGCCGTCTTGAGTGTTCACCTTAAGAACATCACCTGGCTTCACGAAGAGTGGCACCTGGACGACCTTACCAGTCTCTAAAGTAGCTGGCTTAGTAGGATTATTTGCGGTGTCACCTTTAAGGCCATCCGCAGCATCAGTCACCTCTAGCTCCACAGTAGCAGGAAGATCCAAGCTCACTGCATTGCCTTCAATGAACAGAACTTCTACTCCGAGACCTTCTTTAAGGTAATCAGTATAATCAGCCACCAGCGCAGTTTCCAGAGTGATTGTCTCATAGGTCGTCAGATCCATGAAGTGGTATCCTGATGGATCATTGTATGAAAATTCTAACTTCTGGCGGTCTGTGTCAATCACGTCTACCTTATCTGATGAAGCAAATCGGATCGACTTCGTCTTACCTGAGCTAAATGAACGGATCGTTGCTGCTACTAATGCATTACCTTTACCAGGTGTTCTGTGCTCCAGGCCAAGAATCACACCAGTATCTCCGTCATGCTTGATGCACTGCCCTTTTTTTAAATTTGTCGCTACTATTGCCATAATTATATTCTATCTATTTAGATTTTGTTAGAAAACTACTACCCTGCATTAGTCAGCGGGTCAATCGCTTAGTTATTACTCACTCAGCGTGGCGGTGCCTCTTTGACGAGATTTCACCTCTATTAAACAGCTACCTATAGCTCACCTTAAGTGATTTCTCGAGATGATCTAACAAGCTCTGATGCGCTTGATCTACCTCCTTAGACTTCAGCGTTTTCTGCGGCGAACGGTAGTGGAACGTATAAGCTACTGACTTCTTATCAGCTGCAAGCTTCTCGCCAGTAGCATCCGTGAAGACATCGAAGCAATGGTAGCTCACGAGAAGTGACTCATTGTGCTTCTTTACAGCTTGCTCCACCTGTGCGTTTGTTAAAGTGATAGGTGCTTCCATCGCCGCATCTCGGCTAGAGCCAGGAAACTGTGGGAGCTCGCTCACCTTACTCACGCTTGTGCTAAGTTGCTGCATTTTCTTGATATCGAGCTCCGCCACATAGATAGGTGCAATAGAGTCTAGCTCTCGGCAACGCGCTGGACTTAGCTGAGCAAAGACTCCTAGTGGCTTCTCATCCGCTAACACATCAGCAGATAGAATAAAGCCGTCACGCTCACGTGGCTTCAGCTGGATAGCTACATTCGGAAGAAGTGCAGAAATCACCGCCTTAAGATCGTATAAGTCCGCCATATCTGGCTTCTTGTTCGTCCAGTTAGACGGCACAGCATCGCCAGAAATGAGGAGAGAAAGCGACTCTGCCTCGAGATCCTTTGCCTTACCACCACCTGCATTGCGGAACTGCTTACCTATTTCAAAAAAGCGCAGTGACTTTGCTCCTTGGCGGATATTCCTCGCCGCAGTAGCTACTAATCCAGGAACCAGACTCGGACGCATGATCGCGTGGTCTTCACTGAGCGGAAGCTTCACCTGGATCAAGTCACCATCGATGAGCGGTCTAAGCGGTAGCGCGTCAGAAATTTTCGCAATCATGTTATCCGTCGCATCATGCGCGATCAGCTTCATAGTCTGCGTCTCATAGAGACCGAGTGCTGCCAGCTGTCCTTTCACTCCGAGCTGGTAGTCGTATGCCTTATCAACATCACTCTCAGCCACATAAGCACCAGTGAAGCGAGACTCTACGTTGTCCAAGCCATGCACACGAGCTATCTCCTCAACGAGATCAATATGACGACCAAGATCTAGACGGAAGTGCGGGATCTCCCAGACATCATCCGCACCTTCTGTTAGACCGAGCTTGGTCAAGATACCCTTTGCTGCATCGAGTGAAATACTGCCACCCATGAGCTGATCTAGCTTCACCACATCGAGCTTTACTGGTTGCACGAGCACTGGTGCTTCACCAGCTGTTAGAGTGTCGCTTGAAATCTCTCCACCAGCGATCTCTACGATGATCTTAGCTGCAAACGCTGATGCATTCAGCACGTTCTGAGCATCTGAACCACGTTCGAATCTATAAGAAGAGTCTGAGCTTATCGCTGTACGGCGTGATGTACGGCGGATGAATGAAGGCGTAAAGTACGCTGCTTCTAAAAGTAGATCAGTCGTGGTCTCACTCACTCCGCTATCTTCACCACCCATGACACCAGCGAGAGCAAGCGCACATCCAGCAGCATCAGAGATCACAAGATCGTCTTCAGTCAATGAGTACTCATCTCCAGTAAGAGCCTTAAACTTCTCCCCTTCTTTCGCGAGTCTTACTTCTAGCTTAGCATCCACCTTAGCCGCATCGAATGCGTGCAGCGGATGACCTAACTCATGGAGAACATAGTTGGTGATATCCACGATATTATTCACCGGGCGTAGACCGATAGTTTCCAGCTTCGTCTTAAGCCACACTGGGCTATCAGTCACTTTTACGTTAGAAATCTTTACTACAGAATAAAACGGACAACGCTCAGGAGCAGTGAGTGCAATAAATTCTGTATCGTCCTTCACAGTAGCTGTAGGAATTTCTACAGCCTTTTTCTCTATCCCAGTCAGAGCAGAGAGCTCACGCGCCATCCCTCCATGACTGAGAAGATCTGGACGGTTAGGAGTCACCTCTACTTCTACGATCGTGTCAGACTCATACATCTGCATCAGTGGCTTACCTATCTCGGCATCATCACTAAGAATAAGAAGACCATCAGCCTCATCAGCCACGCCTATCTCACTACCACCACAAAGCATTCCTTTTGACTCAACGCCACGGAGCTTACCATCTTTAATGACAAATCCACCGCCAAGATCAGCACCAGGAAGCGCGCATGGCACCTTGTCACCCACCTTATAGTTCTGAGCACCGCAGACGATCTGACGCAGCGCACCTTCTCCAGCATCCACCTTACAGACCTTAAGCTTATCAGCATCTGGATGCTGATAAGCTTCTTTTATCTGGGCAACGACCACTAGCTCAGTACTGAGACCTTGCTGTTGTATTCCTTCTACCTCCACACCTGCAAAGGTGAGTAAATCATCAAGTTCTTGGATAGAGTGATTGCTGAGATCTAAGTGCTCGTTCAGCCAGTTCAGTGAGACGTTCATGGTTTATATATGGTGTTAAAATTTACAGGCACTTGATTGCCAGCATCAGCGAAAAAGTCAAGAGCCTTCCAGTATGGATACTATGAGCTTGCTAAGTGAAGGATTAATAACAACTCTCCTACCACTATCATGAGAATCCCCTCCTATCAATGGCGCGAGATCAGCCTAACTGAGAGCTACAAGATTCGCGCACTGGCCATCCTGATGATCATCGCGCATAATTTCCTCCACCTAGTCATGGATACCCCCGGTGAAAATGAGTTCTCATACTCCTCTAAGAAATACCGCGCATTCGTAGATGGCATCTGTAACTCGCCGACCGACTCAGTAAGAATCCTTTTCTCCTACCTCGGTCACTATGGCGTCCAGATCTTCTTCTTTCTCTCTGGCTACGGAGCGGTTTTAAATTTCAGCAAGAACCCACCGAGCTGGTGGACCTATGTGAAACGTAGACTGCTAGCCCTATACCCCGCTATATTCATCGCAGCTATAGGGATGTTCATTTACTACAGCTCTCATTACGGATTCATCCAGACCGTCGAAGAAGATGGAGCCAAATTAGTGCGCCAGATGTTTGGCATATCCAACTTCATTCCAGATAACATCTACAAGCCGATCGGGCCATGGTGGTTCATCGGCGTCATCGTACAGTTCTACCTCATCGCCCCTCTATTGTTTAAAATACCACTAATGAACACCGCCAAGCGCCCACTCATATTAGGAGGAATTGCGCTCAGCTCTATTTTAGCAGAGTACTACTTTGGCGATAGCTTCCGGCACACATTTCACTGTCATTTTAATCACACCATCCTCGGCCACCTTGACATCTGCGCACTAGGCATGCTGGGAGCGCACTTCAAGAAGCTCACCATCCCTCTCTGGGCATTCGTCCTTGCTGCACTCATGTTCGTCACCGGAAATTGGCACGGAACTCTATGGATAGCCGCCGCATTCTGGATGACCATCCTACTCGTCCCACTCCTCCGCATCACAGCAAGTAAGCTCAGCAAAATAAATATTTTCGACAACACTCTCCGCTACATCGGCCAGATATCCATCTACATCTTCCTCTGTAATGGCTACCTTAGACGCCCCTCCCTAAACGGAGCTGAAGATGACCCACTATGGTGGAAAAGTCTCTATTACTGCTCAGAATTCATCCTCTTCGTCATCCTCTGGGCAACAGTTTCATACTGGATAGATCAAAAACTCAGAAAGACCCTGACTCGAAAGCCACAGACCTAAACGGTTTTTGTAATTACCCGTTATTGAATCTTTCAACAGTAATCAATCATCATTAGTCTACAGAAGTCCCCCTTCAATCTCCTGAAAGGAGATCAGTTGCAAAGCCTTGCGCTTAAGCCCTAGATACATTTACACAACGCACAGCTATGCTGGAAGCACAGCGCAAGAACCTACCATCCCAAAACCTAATGTAAAAAATGAATGATCTTTTCCGCTGTCAGAGTTCCTATTCCTGGCGTCGCCTCTATCTCCTTCTGAGTAGCCTTCTTCAGCTTCGGAATAGATCCAAATTTCTTCAAAAGCGCATTCTTACGCAGCTCCGTCATCCCTGGACAGTCATCCAGCAAGCTCTCGCGCATACGCTGCTTGAGTAATAATTCATTATAGAGATTAGCATATCGGTGCGCCTCATCACGGATCCGCTGCATGAGCTTCAGCGCTCCCTGATGATGAGCTATCCGTAGTGACGTACTATTACCAGGGAAGAAAATTTCCTCGTGCTGCTTCGCCAAGCCAATGATAGGCACATTATGCAGACCCATTTTCTTTAACTCCGCATAAGCGGCAGAAAGCTGACCTTTACCACCATCCACGATCACTAGATCCGGCAGAGCGATAGGACTACTCCCCTCAGCACGTAAACGATACAGCAGTTCTGTTAGATCCTCCTGTGAGTCAGCATGCTCAGGATTAGCCTTCATACTCTCCTGTAATATCCGCGCATACCTACGTCTAACAACCTCAGCCATCGATGCGAAATCATCCTGCCCATCCACCGTCTTT
This sequence comes from uncultured Rubritalea sp., assembly GCA_937981665.1. Classification (GTDB taxonomy): domain Bacteria; phylum Verrucomicrobiota; class Verrucomicrobiia; order Verrucomicrobiales; family Akkermansiaceae; genus Rubritalea. Next base: position 14,991 of record CALJOJ010000008.1, on the reverse strand, counting down.
ATCCGGTATCTCCTGTAGTTAGAGTTATCCGGCGCACCATTCAGGAAGCGCACCATAGACGCCACACTATGAGTCGATGAAACATTTGAAATATCAAAACACTCCATGATCCCAGGCGCTCTAGGAAGTCGCAAATAATCTCCCAGCTCCGCTAAATCTTCAGCTGGCAGCACCTGAGTTGGGATAGACTTAGCATGGGCGAACTGACGTGCCTTGATCGTAGTCTTCTCTAGATTATCGATGACATCACGAAGCTCCGCCGCCTTTTCAAAATCCATCTCCTGAGCCGCCACATCCATCTCCTCCTTCAGCCTATTCACGTTCCCACGCCTACCTTTTCCATTCAGCAGATCACACGCATCATTGACCCGCTCACGGTACTCATCTTCAGAGACCTCGCCCACATACTGCTCACCATATCGGCGATTCAGCACCTCACCCACCTCCTTATAAGCCGGATCTCCCTCCTCCTTCGGAGCCTGCGTCCAGATCCCAAATTCCTTATTGATCCAGTCCAGCGTAGCGATCAATGCACTACCATGCACGAACGGTCCAAAGTACTTATAACCATCACCCCGGCGGATGCGGCACAGCTTAAAAACAGGATACTTCGCACTGAGATCTATCTTCACCAGGAAGTAACGCTTATCATCCTTGAGCGCTATATTATAACGCGGACGGTATTGCTTGATCAGCTTCTCCTCCAGAATAAGAGCCTCCTCTTCATTCCGCACCGTATGCGTCTCGAAGTCCCAGACAGAATCTAACAGCGCGCGAGTTTTCAGATCCGCACGTTTCTTCTTAGACGGGATAAAATACGAGCCGAGCCGCTTCCGTAACATTTTCGCCTTACCCACATAGATAACATGCCCCAGTCTATCGCGCATGATATACACCCCCGGCTTCAGCGGGACAGTATGCATTCTTGCTCGTAGTTCAGGTATCTTTGACATGCTTATCGTCTAGATGAATCCACTACTTCCAGACCACTTTATCCATCGCTGGTCTCCTCACACCCTTCGGCCACTCCTTGCCCTCCTTCGGCCAGCCCACATAGAGCAGACCCAGACACTTATCCTCTTCACCGAGATCTAAATACTCAGCAAATTTTTCCCCATACGTAACCGCTGGTGATGACCAGAAAAGACCAAGCCCCGCTGCCGATGCAGCCAAATGCATATTCTGCACCGCACAAGCCACCGCCTCTATCTCCTCCAGCACAGGGACCTTCGGCTTATCACCACGCTTCATCACCACCGCGATGACAGCATGAGCATAGAGCGGGTTCTTACCCATCTTCTCATGCTTCTCAGGTTTAAATTCTGTCGGTGAAGTATCTGCCTTATACGCATCCTGAAGTGCTCCAGCCAGCTGTTGCCTACTGCTACCACGGTAGATTATAAATTTCCACGGCTCAGTATGACCATGACTAGGCGCCCAGTTAGCACACTCGATAAGTGTCTGCCATACCCCATCCGTGATCTCCCTATCCGCATCCATATCAATAGGCTTCACACTCCTACGATGCGCGATCAGTGCTGCTGTCTCTGAAATATTCATGCTGCACACATAATCTCCCCTCCACTCCACGTCAAGCACCTCAACCACATTTACCACACTAGCAACATCTCCTATTTACTTTGAACAACTTAACTAACATAAGAAAAACCACCAACTTTGTCTTAATTTACTTGTCTAAACATGGCCTAAAGGTTAAGGGAAGCCGCGCTTGTTTTTAGCCGTAGCATAAAAACGAAAAGTACTGGCAAGCGAGGAACTTAAATGCGACGGGCTTTTCACACAAAAAAATGCTTATCTGAATCAAGATAAGCGAAACATATACAACATGATTAACGAACTAATTAAAGAGATGGTTGACGCAGGCGTTCATTACGGACACCAAACGCGCAAATGGAACCCGAAAATGAAGCCTTTCCTCATGAAGGACAAAGGTGGAATCTACATCATCGACCTCGAGCAGACCGTTCAACGTCTCGATAAAGCAAGTGAATTCCTCACTGAACTAACAAGCAAAGGCAAGAAAATCCTCTTCGTAGGATGTAAGCGCCAAGCTCAAGAAGCTGTTAAAGAAGCTGCTGGCGCTGCTGGTCAGTACTACGTAAATCATCGTTGGCTCGGTGGCACACTCACTAACCTCTCTACCATCCGCCGTTCAGTAGAGCGCCTCAAATACCTTGAGGACATCGAAAAGTCAGCTGAGTTCAAAGCAATGTCTAAGAAAGAACTCGCAGCACTCGGACGTGAGCGTGAGAAGCTCTTCCGTAACCTTGACGGTGTACGCGACATGGAGAAGCTCCCTGACGCTATCGTCATCGTTGACTCAGCACGTGAGACTATCGCAGTAGCTGAAGCTCGCCGCCTAAACATCCCAGTGATCGCTATCGTTGACACAAATGCTGATCCAGCAAAAGTTGACTACCCAATCCCAGGAAACGACGACGCTGTCCGCTCTATTCGTATCATCCTTCAGAACCTCGTTGACTCTATCGTAGTCGCGAAAAAAGGATAATTTCACCCAGATCTAATTCATACTAATACTATGGCTATTTCAGCAAAAGCAGTGTCAGAACTGCGTAAACAAACAAGTGCAGGCATGATGGCTTGCAAGAAAGCTCTAACAGAGACTAACGGCGACCTCGAAGCTGCTGCTAAACTTCTCCGCGAAAAAGGTGAAGCAAAGCGTAGTGACCGTGCAGACCGTGAGACATCTGAGGGCATCGTTGCCACTCACGTTGCTTCATGTGGTAAGTCAGGCATCCTTGCAGTGATTAACTGTGAGACTGACTTCGTTGCTAAGAACGATGCATTCCAAGCTTGGGTTGCAGAGATCCTCGAAGCAGTCGCTAACAGCGACGTGACTAACGCAGAAGACGCTCTCGCAGTCTCATTCGGCGAAGGTACTGTAGAAAACGCACTCGGCGCTAAGTTCGCTGAGCTCGGTGAAGTAATCAAGATTTCTGAGCTATCACGCTTTGAAGTTTCTGGTGACGGAGCTGTCGCATCATACATCCACATGGGTGGTAAAGTAGGCGTACTCCTCGAAGTAGCTTGCGGAAACCCAGACTCAGCTAAGAGCGATGACTTCACAACACTTCTAAAAGACATCACACTCCACATCGCAGCAGCTAACCCTGCTGGTCTCTCACGCGACGACATCGATGGAACAGTGATTGAAGAAGAGAACGACGTTAACCGCAAGCAACTCCTTGCAGACGGTAAGCCAGAAGCCATCATCGAGAAGATCCTCGTTGGTAAAATCAACAAGTTCTACAGCGAGCAAGTACTCACTGAGCAAGCATTCGTTAAGGATCCTGACCTCAGCATCAGCAAGCTCCTAGCAGCAAAAGGCAAAGACCTTGGTGACACCCTCACCATCTCACGCTACAAGCGCTTCAGCATCTAATAAGCTCCCCGCAGCTTAAAAGAAATAACTCTCAAACCTTTACCCCTTTCAAAAAGAGGTAAAGGTTTTTTGTTTCCCAGAAACCAACAAAAAAGCACAGAGCAACCTTTCTCATCTACCCTTTTTCATCTTCTTCTGGGGCACAGCCGTCGGTCTACTCACCGTATTCATCAGCAACAACCTCCTACCCCTAACTAACCTAGCAGATAGAAAAACCAGCTATAGAACCCTCTATCTTAATATATAGCCCCCTGCCCCTGCCTCCATAATGGGCTACTTTAAATTCATATGATCATAATTCATAAAATGCAGAAAGTGAATCACAAGGTGACGGCACGACGATTGCTTTAGTAGACTTCAACAGCTGATCAGATTAATCAGCTACTTAACAAATCACACACCTAAACAATAACACATATTATGGATTACCTACAACCTCGAGAACTGGCTAAAAAAATGGTAGCAGTCGGTGAAGAAAAACTTTTCATGTCTACTAAAGACACTATCATTAGAGGGATCGGGGCTGGCGCCATCCTCACCCTCGCAGCCTTCTTCGCTTTAACTGTTCTACTAAAGACCGGAAGCTTAGTTTTTGCCGCTATTCTATTCCCCATTGGCTTCATCATGCTGAACATGATGAAATTTGATCTGATTACTGGTGTGTTCTGCCTGGCACCACTCCCAGTCATCAACAAAAACCCAGGCTGCACATGGGCCAAAGTACTCCGTAACTGGACACTCGTTTTCTTCTCTAACTTTGCAGGAGCACTATTAGTAGTCTTCCTCGCATCATTCAGTGTAAGATATGGCTACTCAGGAACTACCGAAGAGATCCTTCCTGCCTTCCACGCACAAATGTCAAAAATCGGTGAAGGCAGAACACTTGGATTCGCTAATTATGAAACCGCCGGATGGTTCACATGCTTGGTTCGCGGCGTTCTCTGTAACTGGATGGTCTGCATGGGAGTCATCGGAGCACTATACGCTCAGTCCACCATTGGTAAATTCTTCTGTATGTGGGCACCTATCATGTGCTTCTTCTTCATGATCTTCGAGCACGCTGTAGTAAATATGTTCCTATTCCCATTCGCTATGTCAATGGGTGCTGACTTCTCAGTCACTGAGTTCTTCATCTGGAATGAAATCCCTACTGTAATTGGTAACATCATCGGAGGCCTAGGCTTCGTAGGTCTTCCTATCTACTACACCTATTATAAAGAGAGCAAGTCATCTAAACCAGAAGCTGAATCTTAAGAAGAAATCTACAACAATTAACAACAATCCCTGCAAAAGCGACTCAGTTTTACTGAGTCGCTTTTTATTTATACTAAATGACATCCAATGATGAACCCTAAGTTATACCAATTAATATAGCTAATAACTCATATGAATAAGTGTCCGTGAAGACGGCACATTAGATGCTCTACATATCATATGGCTATTAGCAAATACAACAGTGGGATTTGGGAGAAACATGAACAACACCTAACGCCTCAAGTATCCGTAGCAATCATGAAGATAAAAAACAAATTAACCTCCACACCCCTTTTCTCATGGAAACGAGGCTTACCTTTAAAGCTCGTAGTTGCTTTCTTTTTCGTTATTTGGTGCATCTACGTCCTTTTAAAAGCCTTCAAACAAACATCAAAAAAGTAGTAAAAATATACCGATCTGAACTCAGAATCAAACTTTCATAATCCAACAAACCAACCTATAATAAAATGACTAAACTAGAAATGACCGAAACTATATTCGCAGCTAAATTAAAAAAAGGCGCTACTTGGGAAGATATCGGTAACGAGATAGGGCTATCAAATGTCTTCACCTCCTCAGCCTGCTTAGGACAAAACAGCCTTAATAAAGAAGACGCCACGAAGCTATGCACCTATCTTGATCTAGGGGAAGACACTATCACAGCTCTCACCACTTGCCCGATGAAAGCGATGGACACAGATCTTGTTTCTAAAGATCCACTTATCTACCGCTTTTATGAGATTGCATACGTTTACGGTGGAGCCATCAAAGAATGCATTCATGAGCAATTCGGTGACGGCATCATGAGCGCCATTGACTTCACATGCGACATAACAAAACAAGAAGATCCTAAAGGCGATCGTGTAGTAGTGACCATGAATGGTAAATTCCTCCCATACAAAAAGTGGTAAAAATCTAAATTAAAACCGACTGAAGACATCTCACCTACCTCCTGGGGTCGGTTCACCTCCCCCCGCCCCCATTATTATTTCACAAATCCTTACCTTTGGGAAAGACCTCCACCCTTCCCTTTCACCATTCATCCATTCACTAGCAACAGCTTAGTCAAATCTCGGCATTTTATCAGCTATGGGCTTGCCACTTTGCACCTGAGTGTTACAAGTCAGCCACAGACTATGTCAGGCAAGCTAACTTATAAGGAATCTGGAGTCGACACACGCGAGGCAGCTGCACTCGTTGGCGACATTGGTACACACGTGAGAAGAACTCAACAACAGCGTAAGCTACACGGTGCCTTTGGCCTGTTTGCTGCTGCTTTTGATCTCAGTGAATACAAGCAACCCGTCATCGTCACTGGATGTGATGGTGTGGGCACTAAGCTGGAAGTTCAACTAGAGCACGGTGAATACGCGGGCGCGGGTAAGGACCTCGTAGCAATGAGTGTGAATGACATCATTACCACTGGTGGTGATCCATTGATGTTCCTCGACTACATCGGCATCGCTACTCTGGACAAGCCAATGATCACGGAACTCATCTCAGGAATGTGTGATTACCTAGAATCATGTGGTTGTATTCTCGCTGGTGGCGAGACTGCTGAGATGCCAGGCATCGTTCCAGAAGACGTGATCGAGCTTGCAGGTTTCTGCATCGGATGTGCTGAGAAGCCAGAGATGATAGATCCTACTACTCTGAAGGAAGGCGACATCCTCGTAGGCTACGGATCTGATGGTCCACACGCAAACGGCTGGAGCCTTATCCGCCGCGTGCTTGCTGAAAATCCTGACCTTTTCACGAAAGAAGAAATCGTATCACTCCTCGCCCCTACTCGCCTCTACCACGATGTGGTGAATGACGTAAAAGCGGCAGGTGTCATCCCTAAAGCATACGCCCACATCACTGGCGGTGGTTTACCAGAGAACCTTGAGCGCCTCTTCCAGGGACTCGGTGCTGATCTTGAAATCCCATACTGGGATAATGCGCCAATGCGTAAGCTCTTCGAATTCATCGATGCGGATGATAAATTCCACACCTTCAACATGGGGATAGGTTGGGTATGCATCGTCGCTCCAGAAGATGCAGACACCATCCTCAACGCAGGTAATGGCGGTACTATCATCGGTAAGGTCGTTACTCAAGAAGGCGTAAGAGTCATCGAGAAACCAGCTCCCTAACATTCCTCTCTAACACTTCTTAACTTCATTACGAACCATGAGTGACTCCATCAAACACGAGTGCGGGATAGCCGTAGTAAGACTACGTAAACCAATCGCCTACTACATTGAAAAATACGGCACTCCGCTATGGGGTCTAAATAAGCTATTCCTCATGATGGAGAAGCAGCGTAACCGTGGACAAGACGGCATCGGTATCGGTTGCTGCAAGATGGACATGCCTATCGGCCAGCCTTACATCTTTAGACGTAGAAATTCTAATAAAGACGCATTAGCGACTATCTTTAACAAGGAGATCAAATCCTTCAACAAGATGGCTCGTAAAGGTAAAATCGATGCGACCAACGCGGAAAGCGTGAAGAACGGTTTCGAGTTCGGTGGTGAGCTCCTCATGGGGCATCTCCGCTACGGAACCTCTGGTGACTTCGACGCAGGATCATGCCATCCATACCTTCGCCGTTCTAACTGGCCTACCCGCACACTTATGGTGCAGGGAAACTTTAATATGACTAATGCTGGAGAGCTTAATCAAGTTCTCATCGAACGAGGTCAACACCCAGTATTCGGTACTGACACCCAGACTGTATTAGAAGAAGTAGGCTTCCACCTTGATGAAGCTCACACGGATCTCTACCACACACTTAGAGACGCTGGCTTCCCTGGCACAGAGATCCCTAAAAAGATATCTGAGCAAATGGATCTCCACAAAATCGTCTCTGAAGCAGCTGAAGGCTGGGATGGCGGATACGCTATCTCTGGCGCTGTAGGAAATGGCGATATGTTCGTGATGAGAGACCCTCATGGCATCAGACCATGCCACTTTTATATGGACGATGAAGTCATCGCATTTGCCTCAGAGCGCGTACCTCTCATGACTGTCTTCGAAGCAGACCAAGCAGAAGTTAAAGAACTCAGTCCTGGCGAGATGATGGTAGTTGATCACCACGGAGAAATCAGTACCTCACAGTTTACACCATCGAAAGAATTTAAGCCATGTTCATTCGAGCGCATCTATTTCTCTCGTGGAAACGATCCAGCCATCTACAAGGAACGTAAGAAAATGGGAGCTATGCTCTCTGAGCAAGTCGTTGAATCCATGGGTGGAGACTTCGATAAAGCAGTCTTCTCCTTTATTCCAAACACAGCAGAGACCGCTTATTACGGCCTGATGGAAGGACTCCGTGAACACCGTAGAACTGAGGTCAGACAAGAACTATTAGAAGCAGCCAAGAGCGGTAATCTTGATGAGGAATTCCTCGACAACATTATCCTCAAGAACTGGCCGCAGGGTGAAAAGATGGCGCACAAAGACGTAAAGATGCGTACCTTCATCTCACAAGAAAAAGGCCGCGCTCAACTCGTGTCTCACGTCTACGACATCACCTACGGCATCGTAAAGGAAGGTGACGTTCTTGTCATGCTCGATGACTCTATTGTCAGAGGAACCACTCTGAAAGAATCTATACTTAAGATTCTCTCACGCACAAATCCACGCAAGATAGCGATTTGCTCCACTGCCCCACAGATCCGCTACCCAGACTGCTACGGCATCGACATGTCCGAGCTTGGGAAATTCTGCGCATTCGCTGCAACCATCGCTCTACATAAGAGAGCTGGTAACCAGCAGCTCCTCAAAGACGTCTATGAAGCCTGTAAAGCTGAGCTAGATAAACCATCCGCAGAGCGAGTGAATAAGGTCAAGATGATCTATGAACCATATACAGCAGTTGAAATTTCTGCAGAGATCAGCCGCATGGTCACTCCAGATGACCTCAAGTGGCAGGGCGAGATCGAAATCATCTTCCAAACCATAGAGAACCTGCAAGAATCTATCGACGGTCCATCTGGTGACTGGTACTTCACAGGTAACTACCCTACTCCTGGTGGAATGGCTACAGTAAACACAGCCTACATCAACTGGTATGACGGCGTAGACGGCAGAAGCTACGACCTGCCTCTGTAAGGCATTAAATACAATCTAAATATCTCTACTGCTTGAGAGTCGCTTTAATCTTATCAAGATTCTCAGAAATACTTGGCAGTAAATCTTTATGCGGACAACCTACCTTAATAAACTCTTCAAGATCAGATAGCTTGATAAGCTTTTCAGCAATAAGCCCACCGACGAAGTTCAAATCCTTATCTCTACCTGCTTCTAGCTTATTATAAGCGAGATCAAGTGGTCTCAGAGCATAACCATCAATGGTCACTTCCTTACCCTGAACTATCCCTTTAGTACTGTACTTCACACAGCGCTCAAACCAACCTTCCGGCTGAGACAGCATTGTCCAGTCACCAAGTCGCTCAATGTAAAAATCATGCTCAACTTCAAATGCTGAAGCCTGACCAACCTTATCGTCACCAGACTGAAAGTCGGTAACCTCAAGCTTGCGTATCGGAAACATATCAATATCTGCCGACAATCTCAGAAAACTCGGCGCATCAGGATACGTAGCTAAAATAGCCGCTGAACCTACAATGACAAATCGTTTTCTATTGTAAGCACTAGCTGCTGCAGAAAGAGCCAGATTCAGATCTTGTTCAAAAAGCTCTCTACCTACCGGCATAGGAAACGCTCTCTACTGATTCATATTTTCCAAAGCTAAATGGAGCACAAGCACGTAACTGCTCAGTATCTGGGCTATCATCACGGAGGAGACTCACTATTTTTGACACCGGCCAGTTGAGTAAAATCTCATTCCACTTAGCGTAAATGTCACTCGTCGCAAGACCAGTATTCGCTAGCCTATTTCTCACCTTATTTAAGGCATCATTGATACAGTCAGGTCTATCCTCCACAAGCTTGGCCATTCTCAAATGCACCCTTTTCTGCCTTTCGAGCATACGGCTTATGCCTGCCTGCTTCTCTGCAATTAGTGTTTCTATATCTTGTTTAGTAATCATCTCGCTAGAGATTAAAAATAAGTGAATCTCGAGCAACTGTAAAGCGAGAAAGACCCTCCATATAGAGAAAACACGGTATTATCTCATAGAAAAGCCGACTAAGTATGGTGAACCTAATCTTACTTGCAGAAATGCTCATACATAGAAATTTATGTACCCTGCAGAAATAATAAACCACTTTCTTACGCTATAATCTTCCTGAAGGTAAGACTAATCCTTGGCTCTTTCACCCGCTTAGAGACAGGTAATGTGTGCAACCAATACTTCTGTGACTCACCAGACATAATCAATAAACTCCCACACCCTAACATGATATTTACGACCTCTTTCGTCTCACGGTGCTTCAGCTTAAACTTACGCTCAGCCCCTAGCGAAACCACCGCTATATTAGGCTCACTACCTAACTCTTTTTCATTATCAGCATGCCAGCCCATCCCCTCATCACCATGATGATACAGATTAGCCAGACATGAGTTATAAGAAACTCCCGAACACTCCTCTACCATTGCCTTAAGAGCTAATACGCTAGCATCCCACGCCTCTGGTTCCTTACGCTTCCCTGAGTAAGTGTAACCACACTCAGCATCGCCAAACCAGATCACCTCCCGAGCTGTCACTATCTCATTACCAAACATATTCACCACATCAGAACGCCAATGCGGCAAATCTAACAGACTCCTAAAATAACCATCCCACACATCGGCGGACAGAAATTTAGGCAGATAATAAACCTGCCCATCCTGCGGTAAAACATTGATTAGAGAGCTCATTACCGGCTCTTAAACCACATGTTGATGAAGCATGATCACACTCGGCATCGAAGCTGCACTTCCATCGGCAAGAATCTCACTTACCTTCTCAGAGCTATACACAGAGCTATCATAGACCGCCACGAACACCTCATCGCCCACACGTAGAAACTTCTCCGTACTATTGCCAAACTCCTCGTAAGCTGTCGCACCTATCGCGATCACACCATACTGATGCCTAGTCTCGCCTAGTATCTCAGTGAATGACTCCAGTGGACCTTCATCCTTCTGCTCATTAATCTGTGACACCATCCACTCCACCAGCTTATGATCAAAATACGTGTAATCCACGACCGCAGTGTCCTGCCCATACTTATACACCACCCCGTCACGTCTAAGATAAGAAGCTAATCTATACTCAGAAATAGAGCCCTTCGCATTTTCAAAATCGTCTAACAAATACACATTCTTAGCCATCCCCTGAGACCGATCTCCCCAGTTCTTCTTCATGCTTATCTTATCCGCAGCTAGCCTACGTGAGCAGTCATTCACAGCAGTGAAACCAATCACACGCATAGAGTTTAATAATTTCCCAGCTTCATCACTGTAGTCAAACTCCACCACCAAGCCCACCTCTGGCTCAGGTTGCAAACAAGCCTCACCATTATGACGCAGTTCATTATTAGAAAGCGGACACGCCCCCAAGAAGCTCTCATGGTCCGGAATATACCACGGAAACATCCCTTGGGGAGCATTCTCGTCCGCAGCTATATTTTTAAAATCATCCGCCTCACCAGCCTCACCTAAATGCCCAGCCTGGTTCCCCGCAATCCCTAGTCCAATCCAAGTCCCCTCTCTCGTAATCTCGCTCAATGTCGCTTTTTTAATATTCATCCTACTCATAAGAGAGCACATCACAGAACATATTGCATCTGTTTTATAGCTAATGATTGAATTTTACCGAATGCAGATATTATGAATCCAAGCTCCCTGAATCACTCAATGAAGAAATAGACCGCTATTTTTTCGAGCGTAAAATAAAAGGTAAAAACGAATTTCTCTACCGTGCGATCAAAGAATACTCCCTGCAACAAGGGATTAAATGGCCGAAGAAATAATCTCTGTCCGACAGACTCTTATGTGAATTCATGGGAGATTTTCACTCTTCAGTTTCCCCTTATCATCAATATAGTATTTCACAGGTGGAAGTTTCCTGTAATCTAGTGCAGGCAAGATTACATTCGCCTCGTCTTTTGTTATGATATACCCTCTAAAAAGACGTTCTTCATGATGTTCAAAATCGACACCATTTTTCTCAAAAAATATGTCCATCCCTATAGAATCTACTGCTCCATACCAAATATGCACCCAGTTGCCATCCTTGCAAAGATAGACATTAACTCGAGAGAAGTCATGCATTCCCTCAGCTCCTGAATGGCTCTTAAGCTCGTAAAAATCCAGAGTCTGTTGCTGTAACTTGGGAAGCAATACGAAGTCGTAGTCTAACGGGTCAAATGATTCATTCATAATAGGCTTGAAAGGTTAATAGCTTCTATTCCCTCATCGAGAAAATACGATTTATTCCCAGTATGGACAACTTTTAGTTCATCGAGTTTGAGAATTTCACATGCAGTTCTCATAGACTTTGTCACCTTAGGAGCTCCTGTGAGCTTGCACTCTAATCCGATCCGTTTTCCGTCCTTAAAAATGAGTAAATCAAGTTCTGCATCACTTTGCGTTGACCAAAAATACACTTCATCAGGTTGATAGAACTTAATCGCTTGCTCGATCACAAATCCTTCCCAGCTTGCTCCCACTTTGGGATGCCCCATAAGATCATGATGAGTTTTAATCCCCAACTGATGATGGAGAAGCCCCGTATCCCTATAATAAATCTTAGGTGTCTTGACCTGACGCTTTTTAATATTCTCGAACCAAGGCTGGAGCTGTCGCAGCATAAACGCACCAGAGAGAATATCGAGATAACGCTTCACTGTCGGGCTGCTCATTTCTAGGGATCGTGAAAGCTCAGAAGCATTTATATTTTGACCATGGTAGTGTGCTACCATTTTCCACAGCCTACCCATTGCTTCAGACGGGATTTGAAAACCTAGCTGACCTAAATCACGCTCAACAAAATCTCTTGTGAAGTTCTTTCTCCAAAATAAGCTCTGCTCATCTGAATCAGAAAGAAAAGACAAAGGATATCCCCCTCGTGTCCATAATTGATCTAGGTGTTTTTCACCTAATTCTGATAATGAAAAACCATCCATTTCAATGGTAGCAATTCTTCCTGCCAAAGTCTCAGATGACTGTCTTAATAACTCAGGTGAAGCACTACCCAATATCAAGAATTGAGCCTTATTATCAGGTCGATCAATTTGAACCCGCAGAGAAGGGAAGAGATCTGGTCGTCTCTGCACCTCATCAATGACCACAAGTCCTTCTAATTTGCTCAAGGCAAAAGATGGATTGGACAGGCGAGCAAGGTCAGCATCATCCTCAAGATCAAAATAATTTGGAGAGTCAAAAGCCACAAATTCTCTAGCCAAAGTTGTTTTCCCACATTGACGAGGCCCCACGAGTGCCACAGCACGGCTCCAATCGAGAGCTTGCTGAACCTGATTCTTAGCGGATTTACGTGTAATCATAATTTATTTTCACCCAGATTACCCACTTGCAATAAAAATGCAAATTTAAAGTCTCATTTTAAATTTGCACACAAAGTAAGATGGGGAAGTATCTCTGAAATCTTAAAATATTTTCACATAATGATTGTTATGTGAAAAAAGATCGCGGTTTAGTTTTTCTATTCCATAAACTCTACTTCCTCAGTTCAGTTTCCCCACTAATCGCTTCAAATACCCCTTCTCCTCTTGGAAAAATACATTCTTTTTGGCAAAGTCTTCGATGGTCATCCCTCTATCCCATTTCTTGACCTGATGGTGTGGTGTCACAGAGAGGATGAATGAATGAAGGTGGACGTTTGGATCAGCTAATTGGGCCTCAATAGTTTTAATGGTTTTGTAGAAATTGATTTTTGGGTCGTCAGCATCGAGGTTTCGAATTCCTTTAGGGTCAACGAAGCATACGTGCTGGTTGCTTCCGTCTGTGATCCACAAAACGAAGTCTGGGTAGAAGTTTCCAGCCTCGAAGAAGCCAACGCCTCGGCCTCGGCTCATATTTCTTAGAACGTAGAATTCCTTATCACCGAAATACCCCTCATTCTCTTGGTAGAACTTTCTGAGGTCTTCAATAAAGGTTTTTTCACCCTTGTTTAGGACCACAGGCTTGATGATAATCTCACCATCTTCACAGTAGAGTAGTGGTTGATAAAGGTGCTGATCGAACACTAGTGCCTTACCTTGCCCGAAGGTCATATCTGCTTGCGGTAGCTCTCCTGCTTCTACCTTTTCTTTAATCGCCTTTAGTTGGTTGATGATGACCGTTTGAGATTTATCGATGAGCACTTTATATTCAGCGAGGAAGTTAGGGTCATCGAGAGATAGGTTGTAGTATTCTCGGTGTGGAGCCTCCCATTGGTCTTTCTTTGCGTAGTAATACCGCTCGGCATACTTCTGGAGTAGGTGTGAGGCGATTTTCTGCCAGCGATGAACTTTAGCAAAATCACTAAAGCGCATCTCAGATTCAGGAATGAGAAGTTCATACCATAAACTGTCTTGGAGAATATTTAGGATCTCACCCTTAGAGATGCTCAGGTTAAACCAAGATCGTTCGTTTTTGAACTTTTGAAGGTCAATAAAGAGCTTTGTTGAGTCTATAAAGGCTAGATGCTCTTCAGTAAGCCATGCTGAGTTCTTCATTGCGGCTCCGGCAGAGTCTTGAATTCCAGTGGCGATATGAGCCTGGATTCTAGGATAGTAATCAAGCGTAACCTTTCCTATCTTAAGTTCTTCATTCAGTAGGAGGATTGGTTTTTCTCCATTCCGTTTATAATCTAATCCGTCTTTTAGACGCACCGTTTTGAGTTTTTGCGTGCCTAGATTGTGGATGGCTGGGATGATAATTTCCTCTTGGCTATCTTCTGTTGGCACTCCTTCCTCTTCCAGATACTTTTTGAAGGCATCCATATAGTCTGCACGGATACCAAAGATATTGAGTGTCTCTAGTTGGGTGAGATATTGGTTATAAGTAATACCTTGTTCCCGGAGGGCACTGTGTCGCTTAAGTGAGTGTTCCCATCCTTTAAGGCGCACCCCTCGTCCAAAGAGCTGTATAATTTGTGAGCCTTCACTCTTACCAATATTCATTAAGCCCATAGTGCTTACACGCCAGCTGCTCCAACCTTCGGTGAACTTCTTAGAACCAATCAAGATATTGATCCCTGAGTTTTTCGTATTAATATTGTGGAAAAGAGAGTTTGAGAACGCCTTTTCAGTGACGATGAGTTCTTCATGCTCTGCGCATAACTTACACAGAGTGCTCGTATCGCCGACGTTAATAACGCCAAAAGGTTCGTTGTCTCCGAGTCTGAGCGCGATCTCTCCATCAGATCCTTTCAGGT
>CALJOJ010000007.1 GCA_937981665.1 uncultured Rubritalea sp. | reverse complement strand
GTTGTTTGATCATGTGTTTCTGCTGGTGGGTGATTTTATCAGGGTCACGCTGATCTGGTAAAATCTTAGCAAGTCTTTGGCTGATTTTGAGACTCCGTTCGACTTCTTGTAAAAACAGAAGTCCACCGTCTGAACTAACGGATCCACCCGAAAATGAAGCCTCTACTTTTCGTTTTTGGCTACTTGCAAAAGGGAAAATAATTTGGTTACAATCTGTCATGCTCGTTAGTGGTTAGTTTTTTTGCGAAAATCCTTTAGCAATAAAGGTTCCAACTAACGAGCGTATTTTTTTAAGATGAAATATGGGGGTTATGTCTGTAAGGTCTTTCTGCGAGTGACCTTGTGAAGGGGAGAGGGCTTTATATTCCATCCTAAAGGAAAAGATAAGGAGGTAATGAGAGAGGGTAGTAAAAACTTAAAACGAGAGGTTTTAGTGGTATGAGGGTTAGTGATTGTGGGCTTTATCGGTATTAAAACTGGGCACCGATCGAGAAGTGAAATGCTCCGCTTGGTTCGCCAGATTTACGGTTTAAGTTATAACCATATTCAAATTTCACTGGTCCTACTGGAAGGTCTAGCCTTACACCTAGTCCGATGCCGTGGGTGGCGTCACTAAAGCTATAGTCTTCTGCATGAGCGAAGAGTGCTCCAGTGTCGTAGAAGCCAACAACGGATACTAGGTCGTTAAATGGATGAATGTACTCGGCGCTGAGGTTCCAGAATGCTTCGCCACCGAGTGGGTCATTAGAAGCTGATAATGAACCGAGTTCTCGTTCGCCGAAACTTCTTATGGACTTAGCACCGCCACTGAAACTACGGAGATCAATGGGGAGGTCGCTAGCATCTGAGGGGAAGATGGCTCCAGTATTGAATCTTAACGCTACACGCTTGAGGTTATCTTTATTGATGATGTAGCGGTATGAGGTATTAAGATTTGTTCTGAAATAACTGTTAGAGGCATCGCCGCTGATGGTTCCGTATTCTAACAGGCCACTTGCGTGGAAGCCGGCGGATGGTAGTACAGGATCATTTCTGAGGTCTAGTGTTTGTTCGAAGCCCACTCTGAGATTAAGGTAATTTTCTGGGCCTAGTTCTGCTGCGGTGAGTGTAGATGGGTTCAGGCTGACTAGGTCAACGGCTGTGTAAAAGTAGGATGTTAGAGTATCATCTTGTTGCCATTTAAAAGATGCTTCTGCTCCCGTGATTGATTTATCATAACCATCAAAGTCTCGCTGTAGGGCGTAGAGTCTGGTGGTCTGCTGGAGAGGGACGCCAGCGAAGAATGGCTCAGTGAGACTAACTTCTCCCAGTAGTCCGCGTGAGCTTATTTCAGATCTTACGTTAAAGCGTTGGAGTTTATTGAGAAAGTTTTGGTTAGTGTAAGATGCCCCTAGTGTGAAGCCATCATAACTGGCGAATCCAGAATATGCTCGGATGAAGTTAGGTTTAGATTCTTTGACTTCAATTTTTAGATCAAGAGTGTTGTCGTCTAGCTTTTCAGGGATGATTCTAACCGATTCAAATGCTCCAGTGAGTAGGAGCTTCTTGATGACATCATTGACCTCGCTCTCTTTATATACTTCTTTATCTAGGGCTTTGGAATAGCGGTTGAAACGTGAGCTTCTGGTACGTTCATTGCCTGTGACATATACTTTACGGATTTTGTAGATATCGCCCGTATTTATATCAAAGTTTAGAGCTATCCCTGTGGTTTGCTTCGAGCTGACATCGAGGGTGGCAAATTGGTAGCCAGCATCTCTAAAGTATTCAGCGATCGCATTGTTTAGCGCACTGATGTTTTCGGTGGTTGCTGGAGAGTTAACGTATTTGGCAATTTTTTCAGCGATGTTAGAAAGGTGTTCTGAGCTGACACCTTGGAAGGTAGGTGGTAAAATGTTATGGATGTTACCTCGTTGGATGTTGAGCTTTATGTCGACGAGTCCAGTTGGCTTTTTGATGACGGAAGCGACAGTGGTTTTGGCGTCCCAGTAACCAATGGACTTGAGGTAGTTAGTTATGTTTTCAGCGCCTTTTTCTGGATAGTCTTCTAAAAATGGTGCGTTTTTTCGTCTGATTAAGCTACCGGAGGTAATTAGCTCGGAGAAGTATTCATCGATGAGACTTTCGGCTAGTTGATCATCATTGATTGAGGAAATATTACCTAAGAGGTAGCGTGTTCCTAGATTTGCTTTTAGCTGAATGATGTTATTTCCTGGTAGCTGCCAGTCTACCTTACACTCGGAGTAGCCTTCTTCAGTAAGGAGCTGATTGAGAAAAAAGGCGGCATCATCTGCGCGCCATTCTGTGGCAGGTCTTTTATTGATATACTCGAGTCTTGGTTTAACGAGTATTTTCATTTTATTAGTCAGCTCTTCATTCATTCCAGACATACGCACGGTCGCAGCTGATGCTACGGATAGCATGCTGAGGGTTGTGATGGTAGATGTGAGGATGAATTTACGCATGTTAGTTAAATCTTAGTGCAAAGATGAGTAGTCCACGTGTTTGGGGGGGCTGGTCATCATCGATCTGAGCAGAGAGGAACCATCGGCGGTGTAGTTTGAATGTGGCTGATGCATATTTCTCTCCAGTGAGGTCATTGACTTCACCAACTTTGAGGTTGAGCTTATCGACGCCGTCTAGGAGTGTTCCGAAGAGTTTATTTCCACCTGGTCTTTCATTACGCTGCTTAAGCTCGAAGAGAAGTAGCTGAAGGGTTTTGAAGGTAGCGACATCACTGTTGTTAAGTCCTGTATTGGTAGCTCCTGTAGCGAGGAGTGTCATGATCTCTGTCTCTGGGAGAGCAGGGAACGAGCTGAGTGTGAGCTGTGGATTATCAGCAGAACCGTAGGTATTGATAGTGACGTTGTACTCGCCGATCTGAGATTTACCAAGAACGTGGAGTTGAGGGATGAATCCGCTGTTAGGCTTGAAGATGACTTTGCCTGTGTTGATCTTCAGTTTACTGAATGGGAGTTTGGCTGAAACATCTTTAGTATAGAATGAGCCGTCCAGGCTTGGTTTACTGAGCACTCCATTGACTTTTACTGAGCCTTCTACGCGGCCGTTACCTATGTTTCCTCGGATGAGAATGGGGTCGATGGTTTTTAGTGTTAGGTCGAGTTTCCATTGATCAAATGGTGCGGGAATAGGCAGGGTTGTGGTAGACTGTGTATTTAGGGATGGAAGGTTAACGGTTTCTACTGTAGTGGATGGAACTCCGATGGGGATGAGGTCGACGTCCTGGTAGAAGAGGGACTCAAGAATGCCGACTTCACCAGATAGGGTGGTATCCTCGAGAGATCCTTTGAGGTTGAGACTGATATTAGAGCGGACAGCTACAGATTCATCTCTATAGACTAGGGCATGGTTTGTGAGTAGTTTGACATCAAAGATGGGATCTAGTGGATCAGTTAAGTCTGCATCAGCAATGATGTTAAAGCTTCCGCCGTTGATCTTAGCTGTAAGCAGAGTTTTGAGCTTCATGTCTTCATCGAGATTACCAGATAGGCTGATCTCTGTAATGTCATCTACTCCCATGTCCTTGAGTGAGACTACTGGTAGGTCTGCTAGGAAGCTGATTTTATACTTTGGATTCTCTATTGTGCCTTTGAACTGAGCAATGACATCTACTAGTCCTTCTATTTTTTCTAGTTCAGGGACAAAGTTATCTAGCCTGTTTAGAGGGAATCTCTTGATGTTGGCTGTGCCTTGAATTTCAGAGCTGGTGAGTAATGTATCGACTAGATTGTCATCCTCTAGCCAGGCGTTAGGCTTGAAGGGGAGCTTGACGTCTATATCGACTAGCTCACTGTTAGCTTCTAAAATATTTCCCTCGATAGTGAGTGCTTGGTCCTGAGTTTTAAAAGTTGTGTTTAGCGTGAGCTCACCGAGTCCGAGGTCGAAAATATCATTCAGTGAGTTGACATTGAAGTTCCCATTGATAACTGGGTTCTTGGGGGAGCCACTGAGTTCTAGCGTGGTTTGAAGGGTGCCAGTTATTTCAGAACCATCAGGGAGAGCGATGAGTTCGGAGATGCGTTTTAGTCTGAGTTCATCGGTATCGATGACTAGCTGCCAATCTTTAGTTTGGTTGAAAAATTTAGTTGCGTCATCGATTTCAAGGTTGAATGGGATGCTACCTGTGATGTTGGCGATAGGCTCATCAAAGCGTCGAACTTGGGAGTCTTGTAGTTTGATCGTCTCGCCATCCCAGAGGAGTGATGCTGTGGCGAATAGTTCTTGCTGACCCACACTTAGTTTTTCTAGGCGGATATTTTCTGGGAATTTATATTCTCCGAGTAGATTGATGGTGATGGGGTCTCCTCGTAGTCCGTTTTCTTCTATCTGAGTGACGATGAGGTCTGTAGTGGTAAGGTTTCCTATATGGGTGTTAGAGGTAATGTTTCCTGAGCCATCCCAGTGAATGTCGATCTCTTCATTAAGACTGATAGGAGCTTCATAAATCTTTGCTAACGCATTAATCCATGGCGAGGCTTTCGAAGTGGTTTTGGTGATGATAGATCCAGAATAGTTCAGCTTTGAAGTGTCTAGATTAACATTAGCGAGAAGCTCGGTCGTTTGCTTAGAGCGGATATTAAGGTTAGCAATGTCGTCATTATAGTCGATACGGATACCTATTGTAGGGAGTTTGTTATTTGAAATATTGATGTTGCTGAGTTCTATTTCAGCATGAGCATCATCAGGGACTAATGCGGTGATGTTGGTATTTGCTTTAAGGGAAATTCTAGTGGCTGTGATGTCGACGTCACTTGGAATCTGATCATTGTCAGGGATCAGCGCGATGATGCTTTTACTGAGTTGAGTCTGGAGGTCTAGTTCTATATCTGTGTGCTCCCAGAAATTCTCTTCAGTTGGTTTGTTCCATCTACCTTTTATGTCTAGGTCGAGGGGCGCATTGAGAGCCTTACCTTTTAGATTCAGCTGATAGTTTTTAGACTCTTGAGCTAGGGTGATGGTGGTGTTTTTGGTGGTGTAGTTTTCGTAGCGAGCTGACTTGATGCCTACCTTGGAGTCTACTTTCCAGAGTGGTGGGAGGTGGTCTAGGTCGCTGGCTGGGATGTTCACGGTTAGCTTATTGATTACCGCTTCTATATCAGCATCGTATTCATCTGTGCTTATGCCGAGTCCATTGAGGGTGGGGTAGATGTCGGCAGTTTTTAGTTCTCCTTTTGTGAGCTTGAGGTCGATGGACTTCGTTTCGTCTTGATTCACATCGAGATGGATGCTGGCGTCGTGGAAGTCTATACTAGCATTCCCTCTGAGCTCGTCTTTCCAGTCAAAGTTTATCTCACCGAGAGCCAGATGGGGGATGAGTTCGAGCCGGTCGAAGCGGATGTTGTTGTCACTCCAGATGAGTGTGGATGACTGGACTGGTGTGCTGAGACCATCTGCGTCTGTGACTTTCCAGTCGATGATGTTGATCTCGTTTGAGTTGGCGGAGTGCTGGATGCCACCGAGCTGGAAGCGGGCTAAATTTTCATCACTCTGTAGTAGGGTGATGTCTAGGTCGCTGATGTCAATCTCCGGATTGGTTAGCATCGGCTTGAGCATTCCGAGGGTCTGCTTCCAGTCGCTTGGTTCTTCTTCCTCGTCTTCTGTTATTTCTGAAGGTGGGAGTTTATCGATGTCGATGACGGCTTTTACTCGTTTGACTTTGAGTAGGTCGACTTTGAAATCTTTAAGTTTAGTGAGTTCGTAATCGAGTGCCATTTCATCGATCTCTAATAGCTGGATGCCTAGCTCGCCGGTGTAGCGTAGATTCTTGACTTGGAAGCCAGACTCTACAGATCCAAGAAGCTCTAGTGAGCCAGTCATGCCTTGTTCCTCTAGGCTTTTGTTGATGAAGTATTCGCCCGTTTTACGCGCTCCTATTCCGCTGATGAGATAAATGAAGACTGCGAAAATGATTAAAAACAAGATGATTCTGCGTAACCATTTTCGCTTCTTAGCTATTGGTTTCTGTGGTTCGGCTGCGGCATCTGTATCAGCAACTGTGGGGGTGTCTGTTTCTTGACTCATCTGAGGCGAGGTGATCTCTGGGGCAAAATAACGCTAACTATCCCTTAACGCAAGGATTGGTTAAGTGATTTATTAGTTACTAGTTTTAGAACGAAACGTCTAGTGCGCCTGTTTTAAAGGCATCTAGTTGGAGTGCGTCCATGAGGTCAAGGTGAGAAGGGATACGTGCTAGTGGAGACTGGTGTTTCATCGCAGCATTATGCCAGAGTGAGAAGTGCTGATTGTAGGTTTTTTTATAGTCACGCATGACGCTCGGCTCGATACGGTGTGGGTGTTTGGTGCCAGACTCTGCATCTACAAACTCGTAGTTTCCCTGCCAGCCTGGATGAGATTCTGACTGGGAAAATGGGCATAGGAGGACGAGTGATCCTTGACGCTGGGTGAAATGGCGCAGGACAGGATTCGCATCGTCCGGGAAGAGGAGGTCGCTGATGAATACGCGAATAGTGTTCGACCGTAGGGGCAGGATCTCTAAGTTAGGTGCCTGGTTTGGGAGGTTATCTGTGAGTTCAGTGGCGATGGAGTACCATTGGTCACTGAGGACAGCTTCAAATGGAATTTGCCGATGGCTAGATCCTTTGAGTAAGTGGATATTAGTAGCAGCTCCGGCCTTGTGAGATGAGGTAACGACGGTATAGAAGAGCTCGGCAACACGGGTCGCCTTTTCTTCTTCGAAGAACATGGATTCGGATACGTCTAGAACGATGTCTACGATGGGACGGACTTCTTCCCGATAGAGTTTCATCGTGTAGCTGCCGGTGCGTGCGTATGCTTGCCAGTTTATATGACGAGGGTCATCGCCTGGAGCGTAGTTTCTGTGGTCTTGGAAATCTAATGATGAACCAGAGCCTGCTCCAGAGAACTCACCAGCCATTCCTCGCCAGACACGTGAGCGTAGCGGTAGGGAGACGTTTTCCGCGCATGCCGTGGCTATGATTCTGGCTTTCTTTAGCTGGTCTGGTGTCATGATCTGTTAGGTTACTCGCTAGTTTGGGCAGTGGCTTCTTCTGCGAGGTATTGCCTTTCTGACTCGATGATTCCTTCTGCCTGGAGGTCATTATTTCTGACGTGTTTCCACTGCTCACGTGAAGTGAGGAAGCATGCTGTCCAATAGATTAAGAAGGTAGGGATGGCTAATGTTATTGCTATAGATTCAGTGGAGCTCCTGTCGAAGATGTTAGCCTGGATCGGTGGGAGCCAGCAGAATGGGATGTAGATACCACGTGATCTAGTTTGTTCTGCAATGATGAATATGATCATCCAGATGACGAATAAGGCGATCACTGAAGCGAGGTAGAAGACGAAAATTTGGTCCGTTTTCTTAAAGAATATTCTGACTAACAAAAGGGGCATGACAAGACATGAGAAGCTTATGCCAAGGTAGGTGGTAGCTTCCTTGAAATAGCTTATGCCATAGCTAGAGGGGTAAAGTGCTGAACTATCGTTATGAAATAAACAGGAAAGTATGCTGAGCCCGAATAGTAAGAGGACGAAATTAAGACCTGATGCCCAGCCCGGATATAGGAAAATACTAGATATTCTACCTAATAAACCTTTTTTGACGAAGGGGACACTGACTGTGGCAGTAGTATATGGGGACTCTGTGAGAGTTATTACACCAATGGGTAGAGAGAGTATGATCATGAAGACTGGAATGGCTTCTCTGAACTCGTTATCGCCTAGAGCAAAAATGAAGAATGTCAAAGCGACGATTAAGAGAGTGATCAGACGTCTCGGAGTAGCTCGATTTTCTGAAATAGGGGCAATGGCTGCTGCGGCAAAGTCCAGAGCTAGCCAGGCGATATAAATAGTGAAAAGTACTAATAAAGCATAGATGCCAAGCGCTTCAGGGAAGTCGAATGTCATGAGCTTCATGAGGTCACGATAGGCGTATGAGCTAGAAAATACTTGGATGATAAACATGCTGATGAAGAATACAGCACCAAGACCAATGATACCACGTAAGATTAGATTGGGTAATGAAGAAATACCGATGAATACCGCAGTGATACCAGCTGAGGCGATGAAGATGCTGAGCATGCCCATAAGCTCGCCGAAGAGCTGCATGCCGCCGAAGAAGTATCTTAGAATAAGGTAAGGGGTGATAGCTGTGATGATGAGGGCGGACTGAGAGACGATGGAGATCCATTTGCCAAAGACAATACGCCAAGCAGAGAGACGGGTGATGACCATGAGGTCAATGGTGTTTTCTTTGATCTCAGCGCCGACTGCTGAGATAGCACGGAGTGGCTGGAGCACGCAGGTGGCTAAACTTAGACAGATGAAGATGGAGGTGGAGATGTCTTTTCCTACATTATCATAGGAGGTGACAAATGACTGGCCGAGGATGAGTACGGCGAGGATGGCCTGGATGGCGATGAAGAGGATCATGAAGCTAGGACCTTTGAGTCCTTGGCGTAGCTCTTTGACTAGCATCGGTGAGATTCTATCTGAGAAGTCACTGGTGCTCTTGACCACTGGATGAATGTTAGATTCTTCTGACATAATAAATCGGTAGATTGAGGTTATTGTTTCTCAAGGATGTCGATGAATGCGTCTTCGAGGTTCCGCTGTTCTTTATGGAATTCGATGACTGGGAGGCCGTCCTTTACCATACGTCTGAGTAGATCTGCTGCGACTTCCGGGTCATCTGAGTCGACCCGGATTCTGCCGCCGCGCTTACGATCTTCGATGAATTCTACATAGGGTGAGGTGACTGCCCAGTCTGAGAGCTTAGAGGCTTCGCCAGTGAGCTGGACGTCGTAGAAGAATCCGCCAGCGGCATCTGTGCCCTGGAGGAGAGATTCTGCATCACCGTGATGGACTATTCTGCCGTCATTGATGAAGAGTAGGGAGTCACACATTTCTCCGAGCTCGGAGAGGATGTGTGAGGAGATGAAAATGGTCTTACCTTCTTCTGCTAAGATGCGGATGAGGTGCTTTAGCTCGACTCGTGCTTTCGGGTCTAGACCAGCGGCTGGCTCATCGAGGATGAGTACCTGTGGGTCATGGATGAGGGCGCGGCCTAGGCAGAGACGCTGGGTCATTCCCTTTGATAGTTTGTTAGAGCGACGGTCAGCTAGTGGGATGAGGTCGGCGAACTCCATGACTTCCTGGATACGCATGTGACGTTCTTTTCCTTTATAGCCGAGTGCACGGGCGTAAAAGTCTAGGTACTCAAGTACGGTCATGTGGTCGTAGTTTCCAAAGTGGTCTGGCATCCAGCCTAGGAGGGAGCGTACTTTAGCTGGGTGGTTTACGACGTTGATACCGCATATCTCGATGGATCCCATGGTCGGGTAGTCGAGAGTAGAGAGCATACGCATGGTGGTGGTCTTGCCCGCACCATTGGCTCCTATGAATCCACAGACTGAGCCGTGTGGTACTTCGAAGCTGAGGCCGTCTACGGCTTTGAGTTTACCGAAGTAGCGGTAGAGGTTTTTGACTGAAATTGCAGCTGACATTGTATGATGAAAAAGTTTAGGTTATTTGACTACTGGGCCAGTGATGATGGATGCAGTTCTGCTCCATTCGATGCTTCCTAGAGTATCGATAGCTGGTGCTTCATCAGTGAGTGCGATGAAGTGATTTTTACGCTTACGCAGTTTGTCTAACTTCATTTGTAGTTTCAGTGACATGTTCTTCTGCTGTTCATGGATGAGAGCGAGGGCTTCTGCTTGAGTAGCAGGGACGAGGGTGATGGACTCACCAGCTCCTAGGTCTGATGCCTGCCATGTTTTCCCTGAGTCATCGATGTAGACGATGGTGTCTATGTCGTAGTTGAACGATGAGTTAAGTTCTGGTGCTGGTGCGCCTTGGCTGCTTTTTAGGTTGATTCTGCCTCGGGTGGAGATGACGCTTTCTAGGTAGTGGCCGTGAGCGGAACGAGACTGGAACCAGTCACCGGATGCGAGGATGCCATTCTCACCTTGGTCAGCCGTGTAGTTACATGAACCACCGGCGTTTTCGCGTGTGACTCTGGAGAAGCGTGACTCGGAGATAGGGAGTGGTGACATGTATGCGTTTGATGATGTTTCAAATGAACCACCCAGAATGACACCTGTGCGAGCGGCTTGTTCCTGCCAGACGTATGCTTTATTCTCTCCTCCGTCTGCGCGGACTTCTACGAGCTGGACACGCTGACCGTGACCGCCGAATCCGTCTTGGATAATGATGAGGGCAATGAGTAAGATGCTGGCTCCGATAGCGATCAGTGGTGTGGTGATGAATAGGCGGTGGCGCTGACCAGACTTAGCAAATACAAAGAGGTTCACGGGACCGACTAGGATGCCAAAGGCAACGAGGATGAGGATGAGATAGATGGGCGAGAAGCTGAGCTTACCAAGGGTCTTCATGAGTGACCATGTGGAGGAAAGGCTATAAGAGCTGCTGCTATATGAGCTATTGCTATAGCTTGTGTTGATCGTCTGTGCCTTTGGGTGATGGGTCTTGGATTTATTGATTAGAGTATGGACGCTTTTGACGTCGAGCGACTTGATGTCTGAGAGAGGCTTGATGGTAACCTGTCCGAAGGAACGGGGGGATGATCCTTTTGTTCTAATGTTGTCTTTGTCAATACCAAGTGACCTGAAGTTAGATGCTGGGTTGAGTCTGTAGATGTAGATGTTTCCGCCTAGGCGATTCCATTCTAGAATGGCGGTGCGGGTTTCTACGCTCATGTTGAGCCAGTCTTCATCGGTGCAGATGAGGGCATCAAAGCCACTGTATGCGCGCCAGTCACTAGAGAGAGCTGAGGGTGTGAATTCTGTGGTGTATGATCCTCCTCCGTATCCACGTGATGAATGAGGGATGAGGGAATCAAAAGTGGAGCTGTGCTGAACGTAGAGATCTGTACTAAGTAGAGTGGCGGGTAAAGTTAGATACTGATAGGAGGATAGTGAACTATATGAGTTGTTCCCATTTAACGAGAGCTCGATCGTTAGGTCAGTACTGGTAACGTGATTTTTTAAAGACGCGATGGATGTTGTAATAGGGACTAGTATATCATAGGTCTTGCTGCTCTCTGGAGGGCAGCTGTAGCTGAACTCTGATGAGAGAGTGGGGAGATTATTTCCTCGGCGAGAAGAATAGCCGTAGTAATCTTTTGTTTTTGAAATGAATGAGAGATCCCAATTTTTGTTGCCTTTTGCTCCATTTTTCAAAATCAATCTGAATGGCATGTAGCCGCTGGTGGGTGGTGTTCCTACGAGTGGTAGTAGCTTGGCGGTAACGGTGTTTTTGTCGTCATAGGACTCATTAATGCTGTAGTTCTGAGCTAGGGCTGCCAGATTACTGATGAGGAAGAGGCTCAGGATGAGAGCGAGTGGCGATGTGACTCTGTACATGGTGATCGTTATAAAAATGTGTTGTTTAGGGAACTTTTGAAAACTCCCGATATTGCTGTTTCTGTTATTAGATTTGAAAGTTTGCAGGCAAAGCTTGTATACTCAAAATACGAGCCTTGCTCTACTTGTTTTATTCTTTTGCATCAACATCGCTAGTTTGCAGAAGTTCCCTTTATGAGGTCGCCTTGATCGTCTTTGGGGTGGACTTGTCTTGTCCTGGGATTTCTTTTAGGAGGCTGATCACGACGTCATTGGTGGTGATGCCTTCTACGCGGGCGTTGTAGTCTAAGAGGATTCTGTGACGGATGACTGCGGGGGCGACGTAGGCTACGTCCTCGAATGATGCGTGGGTGCGCTCGTTCATGAGTGCTCTAGCTTTAGCGGCGGAAGCTAGGGAAAGAGCTGCACGTGGGCTGGCTCCGTATTTCACATGTGCTGCGGCGGCTGACTGACCTGGGTGGGTGCCGTCTACGAGTCTGGCGATGTAGTTCGCGACTACTTCTGGGAGGTAAATTTTTCTCACAAGCTGGAGTAGAGTGTCTAGGGTGCCGGCATCGATGATGCTGTCGACGTAAGGCTCTGTGCCTAGCTCGCGTGAGGTGACGATTTTCTGAATAGTGGAGACTGAGTTACGCATGACTTCGAGCTTGAAGAGGAAGCGGTCTAGCTGAGCTTCTGGTAGCGGGTAGGTGCCTTCGAGCTCGATCGGGTTCTGGGTAGCTAGGACGAAGAATGGCTTGGGTAGCTCGTGTGTCTCACCGATGACGGTGACACGGCGTTCCTGCATGGCTTCTAATAGTGCGGACTGGGTTTTAGGCGATGCACGGTTGATTTCATCTGCCAGCATGATGTTGGTGAAGAGTGGTCCGGGCTGGAATTTGAATTCTCTTTTGCCGTCGACTTCTTGGAGGACAGGGTTTCCGGTGATGTCTCCCGGGAGGAGGTCTGGGGTGAACTGGATGCGCTTGGTGTCAAGCCCTAGAGCCTTAGATAGGCCTTTGACTAGTTCAGTCTTCCCTAGTCCAGGGAGACCTTCTAACAGGATGTGACCACGGGCTAGGAGTCCGGTGATGACTAGGTCAATGAGCTGTTCTTGTCCGAATAGGACTTCGTTTAGAGCTGCGGTGAGTGAGCGGATGTGCTTGGCTGCATTGTTAACTTCGGTTTCTGTAGCGTATTCCATGGGAATGTGTGGCTCGGCAATGAGCTGGGTAAAATAGGTTAGTTTGAGATGCTGGTTATGCATCTATTTTAACGACAGTGAACTATTTATGAAATGAAATGATAGCTGGCAAGAATGGATTTCTAATATCTATGTAGCTGGGAATTGACTCCTGTAGTGATGTGGCGCATGGTTTTGGTGTATGAGTATGGAGATACGAGAGGTGGCAGAGCGCGTTTTATTCGGGCAGAGTCTGGATGAGAAGCTGGGGGTAGGGCGGTACAAGGGAGCGGCGCCACGAGTGGTAACGGATATATCTCCTGAGTGTGGGCTGAGTATGCCTGATCTGCCTAGTAGGCCGAGAGAGCTGATCATTACTCCTCGTGGGGTGGGGGCTGATGTGTTGTCTGGTGGTGCTTCTAGCTTCCCGAAGGTGAATAGAATGGGGGAGACTGCGGAGCGTGGGAAGATGTTGCATTTTCTAGCTAACCATGAGTTGTTAGCCACTGAGCTGATGGCATTGGCGTTGTTGAAATTTCCGAATGCGCCTGAGGAATTTCGGCAAGGTGTGTATGAGACGATGCGTGAGGAGCAGGCTCATACGCTGATGTATATGCGGAGGATGAAGGAGTGTGGGATGGAATTTGGCGAGCTTCCTGTGAATGATTATTTCTGGCGGATGGTGGCTCCTATGGAGTGCCCGATGGACTTTGTTAGTAGCCTGAGTTTGGTGTTCGAGCAGGCGAACTTGGACTATTCATTGCATTACGGGAAGTTATTCCGTGAGGCGGGAGATGCTGGGACGGCTGCGGTGTTAGATAAGATTTACCAAGATGAGATAGGTCATGTAGGGCATGGGCTGAAGTGGTTTAGAAAGTGGAAGGATGAGGGGCTGACAGACTGGGCGGCATTTAAGAAGCAGATGCATTTTCCGATGACTCTAGCTAGAGCTAAGGGGATGGCTCCTTATGATAGAAGTGGGCGTGAGCTGGCGGGTATAGATGCTGAGTGGGTGGACTCGCTAGAGGTGGTAGAGCAGAGCCGTGGGCGGACTCCGGTGGTGCATTGGTTTAATCCTAATGAAGAGCTGGCTATGGCGGCTAAGGAGGGAGCGAGGTATCAGCCTAAGAAAGCGTATCAGGCGCTGGAGGATGATCTGTCTGTGTTGCCGCTAGCATGGGCGCGAAGGGATGATGTGGTGCTGGTGAATGAGATGCCTAGTAGGGAGCATCTGGTGAGGTTAAAGCGCTATGGGATGGTGATCCCTGAGTTCATGAAGGTGGGTGAGGATGCTGATCTGTTAGATAGGAAGATAGGTGGCTTGAAGCCGTGGGCGTGGGGTCCTGTGGCGAGTGCTAAGATGCGGAGGTATCTTGCTGCTGTGCCTGAGGGTGTGGCATTGAGCTGGAAGGACTGGGGAAAGCAAGATAGATACTTTTTCTCAAAGCAAGCGGGGCTTGATCTAGCTGCTTCATTTTCTGAAGAAGTAGGGAGCTGGTGTGAGTCTGGTGATGAGGTGTTAGAGGTGGTGAAAGGTTTAGCTAGAGAAGGTGATGTTCTACTTAAGGCTCCGTGGTCTAGTGCTGGACGTGGGCATTTACGATTAGTGAATGGTGAGTGGACAGTGGCTGCTGAGTCATGGCTGGATAAGGTGCTCAGCCAGCAGGGTGGAGTGGTGGTGGAGCCGTGGCTAGACCGTGTGTTAGATTTTTCTGCTCAGTATGAGGTGAGTGAGAGTGGTGTGAAGCTGGTGGGGATGACGCGTGTAATGAATGATGAAGCAGGTCGCTATATCGGGACTGTGGTGCATCATAAGTGGACGAGTGGTTTGAGTTCTGAGTTGACTGAATTTCTCTTCAGAGAAGAGAAGGTGATGCAGCTGTATAAGGTGGATATGCCTAAGGTTATTAGAGGGATGTTAGATGATGATTTCACAGGTAACTTCGGGGTGGATGCTATGGTGTATCTGGATGAGGGGAAATACCGCTTGAGAAAAGTAGTGGAGGTGAATCCGAGGGTAACTATGGGGCGTGTGGCTTTAGAGTTATATTATAAATTTGGCTCTACAGGTGCTGGATTTTATCAGATTATTAGGAAGTCGACATTGGCTAGTATTAGTGACTGGCTAGATGGCTTAGAAAAGCTATCTGTTGATGCGGAAGAATTTAACATAGCTGTAGGTGAAAAAGTAAAGGTGAGTATGCCTATCAATGATCCTATTATGGCTAGGGAATTTATAGCAGTATGGCATATGCGTCATAATATGGATGATCTGGAGGTGGTTTTTTCATCAAAGCGTGAAGTTTAGGAGGTCTGCGTGAAGTCTAGGAGGTCTCTAATGTTGTTGTGATGAGTGCTTAGATTGGGTGTGTTTTTAGCGATATGAAATAAATGTTAGTAATATCGATTCGCGAGCTTGACGTGTCTAAATCTGTTGTTCAGTGTTCTGATTATTGGTAGCAGTTTAATCGTCTTGATGAATGTTGCTATTTTCCAATCTTTAACATTTAGAATTTTATCGTGTATTCCAACGAAGACTATCTCCTAGAATTAATTAATGAACATGGGCTTATTACAGCTGATGATGTTAATCATTACCGCTCTATAGCGCCGCTTGACGGTAGTATTATTACGGCACTTATTGCTGACTATAAGGTGACTGAGCAACAAGTTTCTCAGGTGTGCGCCCAAACCTCAGGGGTAGACTATATAGATCTGGCTAACGCAGCGATAGCTCCTAATATATTAGAATTAATACCTGAAGAAACTGTTAGAAGGTATAATGCAGTTCCTGTAGCTGAGAGTGGAGGTTATTTAGTGGTAGCTCTAGCTGACCCACTTAACTTCGAGGCTCTGGACTCGCTGCCTCATGTGATAGGTAGAGAGGTGACTCCAGTATGTGCGACTCCAAGTGCGATAAGGGAAGCTATTCAATCTAACTATGGGGGAGGTAATGAAAATGTAGAAGAAGGTCTCGAATGGGGAGGTGAAGAGGGGGCAGAAGCGAATGATGCACCGATTATTAAGTTAGTTTCTACTATGTTGGTGGAAGCATTTAAGATGAAGGCTAGTGATATTCACATTGAGCCAATGGAGAAATCATTGCGTATCAGGTATCGTGTGGATGGTAAGTTATTAGAAGTAGCTAACCATCCTAGAAGGCTCTTGCCCGCTATCATTGCTCGTCTCAAGGTGATGAGTGGTACAATGAAAATTTCGGAGAAACGATTACCTCAAGATGGAAGAATTCAGATTCAAGTGGGAGGTAGGGATGTAGACCTTCGTGTATCTAGTGTGCCTAGTAATCACGGAGAGAGTATTGTTATGCGTATTCTTGATAAGTCAGGACTGCTCTTAGGTCTTCCTGAGTTAGGTTTTCTTTCTGACGATCAGGATGAATTTAAAAAGCTGTTAGGCCTGCCCGATGGTATCATTTTAGTCACTGGGCCGACAGGTAGTGGTAAGACTACGACGCTCTACACCTGCCTTAATGAGATCAACCGACCAGATAAGAAGATTATTACTGTGGAGGATCCTGTGGAATATGAAATGGCTGGTATTAACCAGGTAATGGTGAAGACCGAGATAGGGATGACATTTGCAGCAGCTCTTAGAGCGATGCTTCGCCAGGCTCCTAACATTATCATGATTGGTGAGATCCGAGATGAGGAGACGGCATCCATTGCTATCAATGCGGCACTTACTGGACACCTGGTATTCTCTACATTGCATACGAATGATGCTACTAGTGCAGTTGCTCGATTAGCTGATATTGGAGTGAAGAAGTTCCTTATTGCTTCAGCTATAAGAGCGATAGCTGCCCAGAGGTTGGTGAGAAAGCTTTGCAGTGTTTGTAAGGCACCAGCCAATCTAACAGAGAATGAAATGCGCTTATTGAATGTGGATGTGAACCAGATGAGCGATAGTTCCATCTATGGACCGGCTGGATGTCCAAAATGCAGAAACGGTGGCTATAAAGGCCGAATAGGTTTATTTGAGCTATTTAAAATAGATGACGAGGTTCGCCATATGATCAATGACGACCTCTCGTCACCACAGTTACGTAAGCGTGCACGTGAGTTAGGCATGAGAACTCTTAGAGAAGATGGTATTAGAAAAGTACTATCGGGGATGACCTCCGCATCTGAGGTTATAGGAACGACAATGTCTGATAATGCGTAGAGCAAAGAGTATCAGAATGTTATTTTAGACGTCGTAAGGTAATTTGAATTCAATTTTTAGTAAAACTATGGACAACCAACAAGTGATAGACCTTTTCATGGGAAGAGGGATGGTCGATAAATATTTAGCAGAAGAGATGCTTTCCTCGATTGAGACGAGCGGTAAAGATATTGCTGAGACATTGGCTGACTTTGAGATTACGTCGAGTAAAGATGATATCTGGCCAGTTATTGCCTCTGAGCTAGGTACTGAGGTGATGGATCTCGATCTATTTATTCCACCTGATGAACTCTTATCACAGATACCTGTGGGGATGGCAAGGTTGCACGGAGCTTTACCAGTAGACATTGGTCCAGAAGGTCTTTCTGTAGCACTAACTGATCCTCTAAATCCACAAACAGCTGAAGATTTACGCTTTGCGTTAGGGAAGCAGATCATTGTTGTCGTTGCTCCTGATCACCAGATTGAAGAAAAGATTAATACGCTATATGGTGACGGTGGAGACACAATGGGGGAAATGCTCAATAATTTAGATGCCGCTGCAATGGGTGAACTAAGTGCAGAGGATCTGGAGTCCGAGGCTAATTCCGCACCTATTATTCGTTATGTTGACTTGGTGATGTTCCAAGCGATCAATGAGCAAGCGTCAGATATTCACTTTGAGCCATTTGAAGAAGAGTTTAAAATCCGCTACCGTGTGGATGGAGCTTTATTTGAAATGGCCCCACCGCCTAATAACCTAGGGCGCGCTATTATTTCGCGCATCAAAGTCATGTCTAATATGAACATCGCTGAGACACGTGTGCCTCAAGATGGGCGTATTGTTAAAAATATGGGGGGCAAGCAGGTAGATATGCGTGTTTCCTCACTACCTACTCAGCATGGGGAGAGTGTGGTGCTTCGTATTCTAGATAGAAGTAACGTGAATTTGACACTGGAGGCGATTGGCTTACCTGATGATATGTACTCATATATCAATGAGACGATTCATAAGCCAAATGGAATTTTTGTCGTAACTGGGCCTACTGGTGCAGGTAAGACAACGACTCTCTATGCCGCATTAAGAAAGATCAATTCGATAGACTCGAAGCTTCTTACCGCGGAAGACCCTGTGGAGTATGACATTGATGGAATTATTCAGATTCCGGTTAACGAGGCTATTGATCTCGACTTCTCTCGAATTCTTCGAGCCTTTTTACGTCAAGACCCAGACCGAATTTTGGTAGGAGAGATACGAGATAAGGAAACTGCACAGATTTCGATCCAAGCATCACTTACTGGTCACTTGGTTCTTTCTACACTCCACACTAATGATGCAGCGGGTGCTGTGACGAGATTAGTAGATATGGGAGTGGAGCCATTCCTAGTAGCGGCATCTCTTGAAGGTGTACTTGCTCAGCGACTTGTTAGAACGATTTGTCATTCTTGTAGAGCATCTTACGAGCCAAGTGAAGCGTTGATTAATCAGTTAGGCTTATCCCCGCATGAACTCGGTGATAAAGAATTCTATACTGGTCAAGGGTGTAGTGTGTGTGGAAATGGTTATAAAGGCAGACAAGGTCTTTTCGAATTATTAGATATTTCTGATCCCATCCGGGAACTCATTATTAAACGTTCACCATCCGTAGTAATTAACCAAAGGGCTATCGAGCTAGGTATGCAGACTCTCCGTGAAGATGGAATGCGTAATATTTATAGCGGTAAAACCACTATCGAAGAGGTACTTAAGTACACATAATAATCCATTTCAAAATTAACTAATCTTTGGGCTTTTCAACCTATGGGCAAATAGTTTAAAATCTAACATAACTTTCAAAATAGACAAATATGGCACAATTTCAATATCTAGCACTTGATGCTAAAGGTGAGCAAACAACGGGTGCGATAGAGGCAGCTTCTGAGGTTGATGCTATCACTCAAATCAGAGCAAATGGACTCTATCCTACACAAGTTGTGGCACAGGGAAAAGGAGAACTTGGCGCAACTGCTGGTAATTCTAAGTCTTCATCTAGTGGAGGTAAGGGTAAGGGTAAAAAGAAGAAGTCAAAGAAAGCTGTTAACGGTAAAGTGAAGCCAAAAGTGATGATGATTTTTACTCGTCAGCTTGCTACACTCATTGAATCAGGCTTGCCCTTACTGAAAGGTCTTAATGTTCTGGCTAAACAGGAGCCTGATCCAGTTTTAAAATCTACGATCAACAGTATTGCGGATTCAGTTCAAGGTGGTTCTACATTTTCCGAGAGTTTAGCTCAGCACCCGAAGTTATTTAATAAGCTCTATGTGAACATGGTGAAAGCTGGTGAGCTCGGTGGTGTACTAGAAATAGTGCTCACGCGTCTTGCTGAGTACATGGAGAAGGCTAACAAGCTTAAGAATAAGATTGTCTCTGCGATGGTGTATCCATTTATTGTAATGTTCATTGCAGTAGCTATCTTGATCTTCTTGATGGTTGTGGTGGTTCCTCAGTTTAAGAAAATGTTCGAGGATCTAGATCAGAAACTTCCTACGATCTCGGAATTAGTGTTTAATTTCTCTGATGGGCTGATGAAGAATGTTCTTTTCATGCCAGTAGTTGTCTGGCTTGTTCTTTTAACTGGAATCTTGGTCTTCCTCTTCTTCCAGTGGGGTAAAACGGTCAGTGGTAGAGAAAAGATTGATGGTTTTAAGCTAAAAATGCCGTTATTAGGTGACCTCCAGCGAAAGAGCGCTATTTCTAGATTTAGCCGTACTTTAGGTACCTTGGTAACCTCTGGTGTCCCTATTCTTCAGGCTCTCAAGATCACTAGTGATACCTCTGGTAATGTAGTAGTAGCTAATGCTATTACGGACATTCACAGTGCTGTAAAAGAAGGT
Source organism: uncultured Rubritalea sp. (assembly GCA_937981665.1). Taxonomy (GTDB): domain Bacteria; phylum Verrucomicrobiota; class Verrucomicrobiia; order Verrucomicrobiales; family Akkermansiaceae; genus Rubritalea. The sequence goes on along the minus strand of CALJOJ010000007.1, from coordinate 121,935 downwards.
GAGTCTATCGTGACTCCAATGTCTGCAAGTACGGTATTCCCTCCAATGGTGATCAGCATGGTTGATGTTGGAGAGGAGACTGGTAAGTTACCTGACATGCTTCTTAAAGTAGCTGATGTGTATGATGATGAGGTGGATAATGCTGTGAATGCGCTTACTTCTATTATTGAGCCACTCATGATTATTATTCTTGCTGTAATTGTTGGTACCATTGTTATTGCGATGTTCTTACCACTCATTCAGATCATCGAAACAGTAGGTGCGTAATCTCCAACTCATTCAGAGTCACTTGGCCAATATGAATTTAGTATTGGCAAAGTGGCTACAGAATGCTAATGTAAATACATAGTAGGGTGAGAGTCCTACTTTATTCAAATTACTTATTCTTATGAAATTATCAAAACGCACTCTTTGTTCCGACAGCTATTATAAGCAATCTCATTTGAATCGAGGGTTTACCTTGATAGAGCTACTCGTTGTAATCGCTATTATTGCAGGGTTGGCGGTGATCGGGTTTGGGACGTTTTTTAAGATTGCTGAGAATGCAAAAGGGAGTGATACAAAAGCTAGAATAGCTGCTGTAGCTGCGGCTATGGAGGCACGTGCTGAGGATATTACTAGTGCACAACGTACTGATATCGGGATTCCTGATGGACGAACATACCCAGACGGTGATAGATCAGATGAGTTTGGTACATCTATTCTCATTGATTATATTTCAGGAGATTACAACAGGGATGGAGTTCCTGATGATGGAGTGAGGCCAATGTTAGACCAGGTAGTCATTTTAGAAAATGGTAATGCGTTCATTAAAAATCTCGGTGGGGATGATAGCTGGGTGATCGTAGATGCTTGGGGTAATCCGCTTCGTTACACTTTCCCAGGTGAGCACAATAATCATGATAATGGCTTTGACCTTGAGTCTGCTGGTCCAGACGAAATGTTTGATGGAAATGATGCTGAACTGGACAATATTATTTTAGAATAGAGATTTCTTTCCTCTGGTATTGAAAAATGCCTTCGTATGGGCTATGGGTTGGCGTGTATGTTGATAAAGTCATTAGATAATGACCGTATCTACTACCAGCACGCTTGTTCAAGATAACTCATGTCGAAATATAATCAATACAACTGGGAAGATGTCCGCTATAGAAAGTGCGATAATACTACCCAATCTGATCCACTTACTCGTTGGATCTTGATTGCTATATTACTCGCGGTTATTTGCCACATCGTCGTTTTAGTGGCGATGAAGAAAATGCCGATTTTTTTTCAGTCAGATAGTGCTGATAATAAGATTACTCAGAGTGTGGTAGTGCGCAATGTGGAGGATCGAGAGTATATCCAAACCCCTAGTGAGGATGTGCCTCAGGAAGAAATAGATGCGCCCACTGCTACTGCCGATGCGTTTCTTGAAGAGCTAGAAATGCTAGAGCAAATACCTGAGGACATGGAAATGGATTTCTCTCCGGAGGTTGATGCACTAGAGATGTCAGTGCCTATGGAAGCACCAGCGATGGCTGGTGGCTTTGATGCTAGTGCTATGGATCTAACATCAGGAATGGATATTTCTGAAATAGTGGAGGATCTAGGTAGCACTGATGATTTTATTAAGGCGGCAGCTGGGCAGATCACGATTGACCCGGGTAAGCAGGCTGCTGATGAATTTGACCCTGATTTATTTAATGTAGAACTAGCAAAAGGTGCTGGCGGGGAAACTCGTGATGGGGTAATGGAAGGTTTTACACCTTTGTCCGAGATGACTCGTCTCTCTCAGTCTGAATTAGCTAAGGCCAAAGGGATGATTGGTTCTGATTTGCTTTTTGATTTTAATAAAGCAACGCTTCAGGAAAGCGCTAAAAATAGTTTATTAAAGGTGGTTCTTTTGATTGATAAGAACCCTAATATGAAATGTTGGATAGAAGGCCATACTGATCTGATAGGTTCTGAAGAAGATAATGTGAAGCTTTCTATAGCAAGAGCAGAGGCTGTTAGATACTGGCTGGTGAACTCGATGAAAATAGCTGATGAGCGTCTCTATGTCATAGGTCTGGGTGAATCTAAGCCTATTGTACTAGCGGGTGATCAATATGAGCAGGCGATTAACCGTCGTGTAGAAATTAAAATGCGTAATGAAGCTCCTCCGGTGATCAATAGAGAACTGGAAACTACACCGGAAGTAGTGAGAAAAGCTAGAATTATTAAGCCACGACGTAACCCTAATTTACCAGAGGCTAGAGAAGAACCACCTGCTCTGCCAGCTGACTCAAGTGTTACAGATAGAGAGTCTGAAATTCCAGCTTTGAGGCCATTACCTTATGTGGATCCTTATGTGGAGCCTGAAAAGGCTATTACTAAAGAGGGTGTTGTTGAGGAAGTAATGCCAGAAAAGATACCAGAGCCAGTAGCTCCGCGTGCTGTGCCAGTAGGTGAAACTGCATCAGAATCTATCCCTGAGTCGCCACCCGCACCAGCCAGAGCTATAGTCGTAGAGCCTCTCCTAGAACCTGTTCTTACTCCTGAGCGTGCCGTCCCCAGAGCGGTGCCTGTCGAAGAACCAGTAACTCCTGCACCTGTTATTCCTGAAAGGTTACCTATTCCTAATACTGATAGGGAACCTGCTATAGATACGCCGCCTAAGGCTATTCCTGTGGAGTAAGCTTTCTAGATGTAGAGAGTGTTTTGGATTGCAGAGTCTGATCTAGGTGAAGTAATATAGAATTAATGTTAGACGTACAATCTCCTAAAAATAATGAAAAACTGTCAGGTGTTTTATTTCCTGTGTTTTCTATGCGTAGAAGTGGAGACCTTGGAATAGGGGACACTCAGTCAGTACGTCTATGTATTGATTGGCTTAACAACTATGGTGTAGGGTTTCTTCAATTACTGCCCATTAATGTGAGTGGTTCAGATCACAGTCCATATAGTGCGATTAGTTCTATAGCTCTAGATTTTATTTATCTCGATGTGCTTCAGATCCCTGAGGTGAAAGTGGCAGATGTAGAGAAAGTTCAGAATGAAAGTGCTAGTGGCTGGTTGAGTGCTGGTAAGGTGGATTATGTCAAAGTGAAGGAGGTGAAATCAAGATTACTCCGAGCTGGCTATGCTAGCTTCTTAGATGCTGGTGAAGAGCCAGAGAGCTTTAAGAATTTTAAAGCTGAGGAAGCTGAGTGGTTAGTCTCTTATTGTAAATATCGCTGGCTGATGGAGGAGGCGGAAGGGGAAGAGGACTGGACGACTTGGGCGCATGAATATAACTCAGCCGAAAAGGCGCTTATCTATGAAGCTGAGAAAAATCTACGGTGTGATGGTGAGCCTAGAAGGATACAAGACTACTATGCTTGGGTGCAATGGCATGCCTTTACTCAATGGAGGTCTGTCAGGAAATACGCGGACAGGATGGGAATTAAGTTGATGGGGGATGTCCCAATTGGTGTATCAAACTCTAGCGCTGATGTGTTTTTCGAGCCACAGTGGTTTGAGTCTGGTTGGTATGGTGGTGCACCTCCTGAGACAGTCTTTAAAGATGATGCCTTTGCTTGTAAGTGGGGACAGAATTGGGGTGTTCCTTTGTATGATTGGCAGGCTCTCCGTGAGGATGGTTTCGCTTGGTGGAGGCGGAGGATCAGCAAGCTTACGGATATTTTTAATATCTTTAGAGTCGATCATATTTTAGGATTTTATCGCATCTATGCATTTCCGTGGCATCCTAAACGTAATCAAGAATTTCTCCCATTAACAGAGCAAGAAGCGAAAAAACGTACTGCTGGCGAATTACCTCATTTCTACCCAAGAGCAGATGACACGATGGTGAATAAGGCTAAGAATCTGCTTGCTGGTGATGAGTATATCCAAGCTATCATGGAGGCGGCAGCAGATTCTGAAGTAGTAGGAGAGGATCTAGGCTGTGTGCCTGATTACGTAAGACCTCATCTACTAGAGTTAGGGATTGCTGGTTTTAAGGTGTGTCATTGGGAGCGAGACATAGTTGGTGGTGCGGTGATGCCAGAAGAGCACCCGTATTGCTCATTTGCTACCTATACCACCCATGATCATCCATCACTGTCAGCTATGTGGGAAGAACTGCGAAGCAACTGTGATGCTGGTGATGTGAAATCACTCGAAACTTTGAAGGTTATTAGTGAGTTTGCAACGTTAGATATAAAGGATACAGAAGAGTGCCCAGCATATAGTGATCGGATCAAGTGGTCATTAATTAACGCTCTAATGAGGTCTAATGCTCGCTACTCAGCTTTGATGATCAATGATATTCTTGATAGCACGGAGAGGATAAATATTCCAGGAACTAAGAATGACGGTAATTGGTCATATAGAACCGACTGGAAATTTGAAAATATACCTAATAAGGTAGTGAAGCAAATGGAAAAGCTTGCAATGGGGAGATAATGTATGTTATTAATAATTTTATATTAAATCGTTAGATTGCAATTTATATGAAATGCATTATATTATAGTACATATTGGCGAACATCTATTTTATTCTGAGACATGAAAAAAATCATTTATCAATTATTTGTTAGGCACTTCAGTAACTCTAATATTACTCCTCAGGAAAATGGGAGCTTGAGTGAAAATGGCTGTGGTAAATTTGAAGACATAACAGCTGTTGCTCTTGAAGCTATTAAGAGAATGGGGGTTACTCATGTTTGGTTGACTGGTGTGTTAAACCACGCTACTGGAACCCCTTATGCAGGTATGCCAGCTGATGACCCTAAAATTTTAAAAGGCATAGCTGGAAGTCCCTATGCTGTTCGTGACTACTTTGATGTGAGTCCAGATTTAGCCGTTAATATAGAAAAGCGTATAGATGAGTTTAAGTGCTTAATTCAGCGATGTCATAACGCAAATCTTAAAGTGCTGATAGATTTTATACCGAACCATGTGGCTAGATCATATAAGAGTAAAGTTCGTCTAGGGTCTAATCTCGGCTTGGGCGATAATACAGAAGAGTTCTGTGGAATTGATAACAATTTTTATTATTTAAATGAAGGTGAGTTACTTCTACCTGGAGGTGCGTATCCTACTGAGATGCCACCAAAGGTGACAGGGAATAACGTTGCTACTTCGACTCCTTCTGTCAGTGACTGGTATGAGACGGTGAAGATCAATTATGGTTATGATTTTGTAAATAACCTTGAGCACTATTATGATGGTAGCATCCCTCGGACGTGGAAAATGATGGATGAAGTCTTGGCATATTGGCAAGAAATGGGGGTAGATGGCTACCGGTGTGATATGGCGCACATGGTTCCTATCGCATTCTGGAAATACGCTATTTCTCTTGCAAGAGAGCGTTCTGGAGATGTTGTCTTCATCGGGGAGGCATATGCACAAGATCCAAAGAAGGTAGCTGAAGGTAAAGTTTTAAATCAATTACTTAATGCTGGATTCGACGAGGTTTATGATAGCGAAAGTTATGATGTTATAAAAGATATCTATGAGTCTGGTAAATGGGCGAATGATCTAGATGACGCTATCTGGGATAAGAAACGTTTGCACAAGATGATACGATATGCTGAGAATCATGATGAAGTTCGTCTAGCATCGCCTAGTCAATGGGGTGGACATGGAGCTAATGTGGGTAAAGCTGTCTGTGGTTTTCTTTATGGAATAGGATCTGGTGGATGTCTGCTCTATAATGGTCAAGAAGTAGGAGAGAAGGGGGGAGGTGTAGGGGGCTATAGTGAGGATGATGGTAGGACAAGCATCTTTGACTATACGACATTGCCGGAACTCCAAAAGTGGACCAATAACCAACGCTATGATGGGGCTGGACTGAGCGAGGAAAGCCAAACGCTACGTGATTGGTATTCAAAATGGTGCAATTTGATGAGCGAGCCCGCTTTCCATAGAGGTGGTACATACGGGCTTAACTCCTGTAATAGAGACAATGAAAAATACGGCAGGCTTAAAGGCGAGATCGTCAGTGGCCATTGGTTGTATTCCTTCTTGAGGTATGACATGGATAGCGGACAGGCTTATCTTGTCGTAATTAATTTCCACCCAACAGAAACTATGCATAATGTGGAAATATTTTTCTCTATAGAAGCCAGAGTTTGGCTAGGTGACTATGAGTATGAGAGTCTAGAGTTAGAAGACGTTCGTCCATGTGAAGTGATTTGCTATAGCATGAAGAGCGGAAAATAATCAGGATAACCTATAAATAGAATTTTCTAAATCATCAAAGTGATTGATTGAGAAGGAAATGGTAGGGGAGGAGAGAATTGAACTCTCCACCAATCGATTATGAGTCGACTGCTCTAACCGATGAGCTACTCCCCCGTCTCATTTGAGAACGGCGCAAATATACTTAAAATCTAATGTTTGGCAATCCTTCTGTTTACTTTTTTTGAGCGACTTGATGGTTACCCTAAAATGCATTGAAAGTGAGTGGCTTTCGATGTGTCTGCTGAAGATATATTTATTCACTTAGGCAGTATAAATAACCATTTTTTGATGCAGCATAGATACGACCATTCCAGACCGTAGGAGTGGCGTCAAACATTGGACCAGAGAATCTATCAAGTAGCTGAAGTTTCTGATCTTGAGTGACTTGATAAAGGTCCATGCCATTATCGTAACCAATAATGATTTTGTTATCAATAAAGAGAGGAGTGGAAATAGTACCTTGTGGTAGTTTTACGCGATCAAGCACTAGCGGGCTTGAGTATTGTTTTCTTTTCATTGGTCCCCAGACCAGCTTGTTAGGACTAAGTTTTTTGTGATTGATCAGTGTCAGTGTGCCATCGACACCTGCAAAGCAGGCTAGATCACCAGAGGTACGAGAGGTGGAGATTTTACCAGCTGTACGGTGGTTTACTGCTGGAGAACCTACGAGACCACCTTGCCATTCATACCATTGCTTGTTAGGTAAGGGGTAGAACCATTCGGCTTTTCCTTGCTTTGCTTTTGGCTTTATTTTCATTACTCCACCTTGGCCAGGTATAAACTGTTTTTCGATGCCTAAGAGAAGGTGTTTATCATTGGTAAGTGGCATGCTGCCATTGAGGTCGCCACCAGTTTTGAAATTCCATTTTTTACCACGGAAGAGCCCTGGCTTATGACCATATACCGTGCCCGCTCCTGCAGCTGTGTATACCGTTCCTTTGTAGACGGTAGGTGAGGACTCACAGGATAGCTCGTTATGGTAAGTCTGGAGATCAATTTGGGTAAAGAGAGAGTATTGTTTATAAACCTTAGGTTCTGGTATGCCTGTGTACTTATTAGATTTGGCTTTCGATGGATTAGGATCGAGATAGGTGAGCTTGCCGTTTTCTGTGGGAATACAGAATTTTCCAGCTACCATAATACCAGATGCATCGACATCGCGTGAGTTAGACTGGGTTCTCACTGTATTATGCTGCCAGAGTCTTTTTCCTGTTAAATAGGATACCCCGTGAAGGCTGTAGGCAGGGTCGCTCATGAAGTCGCAATGGACTCCTCTGCGAGATCCTGAGATAATAAGGAAGCGTTTTTCAGGATCGTTGTTAGATGTGGTCACAAAGGTAGGTGTACCTTTAATCACATCTCCGAGATTAGTACTCCATATGATGGCTCCATTTGAAGCTCGAATTTTTCTCAGGTAGTGACTGAGTGTCGGTTGTATGAGGAAGAGCTCGTTATTCTCACTAATGACTAGTGGCTGTCCAGTCCATCCAGCGCCACTCCAGATTTTTTTCTTTTGTCCAAGCATTGTGTAGCCTGAACCCAAGTGGGTTTTCCATTTTACGGTTAGTTTAGTTGGGGCGATATTACCGTAGTAGTTACGCTGTTCATCACCTAGGTAGGTGTGGATGAGAGGCTGGATCTGAGCTGTGCAGATACTACTGAATATTAGTGAGGAGAGAAGGGAGGCGAGTCTCATGAGGTGAGGTTTTATATTGAATCAATAGCTGAACCGATGAAGCTGAGAATCTCTCTTCTTCCGTCACGGCGTTTTGATGAACTGGTGAAGAACTTTGGTAAGCCTTCACAGAAATGAGACATAGCGTGAAGGAAAGCATCTTGATTACTTTCTACAGCTCCTTTAGATGCTTTATCTGCCTTTGTGAATATGAGTACGAAGGGGATTTCTGACTCCATCAGCCATTGGGTAAATCTTAGATCTATCGCTTGTGGTGGAAGCTTAGAGTCTATTAAGACAAATACACAACGTAAGGTCTCGCGATTCAGCAAGTAGTCGGTGACGAATTCTTGGAATTTTTCCTGAGATGCTTTTGATGTCTTAGCGTATCCGTAGCCTGGTAGGTCTACGAGTTTCCATTTTTTATTGATGTCGAAAAAGTTGATTAGCTGCGTTCTTCCTGGACGGGAAGAGACTATCGCAATGTCTTTTTTCTTTCCAGAAAGCATATTAATTAATGAAGATTTACCGACATTGGATCGCCCCACAAACGCGAACTCTGGTAAGTTTGCTGGTGGACATTTCTCTAGATTAGCTGAGCTGGTTTCAAACTCTGCGGAATGGATTTGCATACGTGCAGACTAAGAAGAGATGATCGTAGAGACGAGAATAAATTTAGTTATCTATGTGTTGTGTTTGCTTGAACATTTATTGTGTTGTCATTTGTTGTGAAACTGTTAGATTATTAGGATGTTAGTAAGATTTTTTTCAGCAGCATTACAAGGAGTAGAAGCCACAGAAGTAGAGGTAGAGGTGAATCATGTTCCCAGAGATCAGTTTAAAATTACCATTGTGGGGCTTCCTGACGCCGCTGTGAGAGAGAGTCTAGAACGTATGATGAGTGCTATTTCAAATAGCGCTATGCAGTTCGGCAGTGGTATAAATACCATAAACCTCGCTCCAGCAGACCTTAAAAAAGAAGGCCCTAGTTTTGATCTGCCTATTGCGATAGCTACAGCTGCGGCTGGTATGGAGGAAGAAATAGCTAATATAGAAAAGTATTGTTTAGTCGGGGAGTTAGCGCTTGATGGAAAGTTGAGGCCTGTAAAAGGTGTGATATCGATTGCTCTAGAAGCCCGCAGACGAGGACGGACTAGACTAATAGTACCACTGGCTAATGCGGAAGAGGCGGCTGTAGTAGAAGGAATAGAGGTCTATGGTCTGGAGCATCTGCATGATGCTTGGATGCTAGTCACCGCACAGAAGGCTTTCACCCCTTACTACTTAGATAGAAAAAAATTTTTCAGTAGGCAGAAAACATATTTACAAGATATGTCAGATGTGAAAGGTCAGCATCAGGTCAAGAGAGCGCTGGAAGTAGCTGCAGCTGGAGGTCATAATATGCTCATGGTCGGGCCACCTGGAACAGGAAAGTCAATGATAGCCAAGCGCATGCCAACCATACTTCCGGACATGACAGAAGAGGAAGCTATCGAGGCGACAAAAATTAACAGTATAGCGGGCAGGTTGAAAGACAAAGGCTTCATGGTGACTCGCCCTTTTAGAGCCCCACACCATACTATTTCTGATGCAGGGCTTTTAGGAGGGGGGACTAATCCTGGTCCTGGTGAAGTAAGTCTGGCTCACCATGGTGTCTTGTTTCTGGATGAGCTTCCTGAGTTTAGACGACAAACACTGGAGGTTCTGAGACAACCCCTAGAAGATGGACATGTTACCATATCAAGAGCTGCTGGGAGTATTACCTTTCCGTGTCAGTGTCTGTTAGTCGCTGCTTTGAATCCTTGTCCCTGTGGTTACTATGGCGATCCTAAGCGTGAGTGCCGCTGTTCACCTCCACAGATAGAGAGATACCGCCAGCGTATTTCTGGGCCTCTATTAGATAGGATCGATCTCCACGTTGAAGTGCCCTTGTTAGAGTACAAGGAATTGAACTCTGGTGATGGCGGAGAGAAAAGTGCCGTCATTCGCGAGCGAGTAATCGAAGCTAGAAATCGTCAATCTAGCAGATTTAAATCAGACATAGGGGTCACATGTAATGCCACTATTCCATCCCGACTTATGCGTTCGTATTGTGGCCTAGATAGCGAGACCTCAGACTACCTAGAGCAAGTCATGAATGAGCTAAACTTCTCAGCCCGAGCTCATGACCGGATACTTAAAGTGTCTAGAACGCTAGCTGACCTAGAAGGCCAAGAGGATATCCAGATCCAGCATTTGTTAGAGGCTGTTCAGTACCGGACATTAGATCGGAAGTTATTGATGTAGAGATACGCTCTATGTATTGAGAAAATAAAGTAAATGATAACTGAGATATATTTGTGCGAACTATTTTCTTTTTTTTACAAGGCTAATATGATTGCTAGAGATGTTCGTTTTATAAAAATCTCTATTTAAATATTTTAAATGCCTTATTCATTCATCACCCGTCAATTACAGTTGCGGATTTTCACTCCAGTTTTACTCGTTCTTATTAGTATTTTACCCATACTAGCTCAAGAGGATGTTTTCTTTATTACCGCTAAAGAGGAGGGAGTGAAGTATCTAGTTGAATCAAAAGAGTTATTTGAGAGTGAACAGTGGGATAAGTTAGAAGGCATTCTCACGGAAGCAGAAAAGAACCAATCCTCACTCAATAATGGCTACACTATTTTGACTTTCTACTTTGGTGGGTTTGATGTTGAAAAATATTATACAAGTGAAATGCCGGATGATGCTTGGCTAGTCTACTTAGCTAAGGTGAAAAAATGGCAACAAAAGCATCCTGAATCCGCATTTGCTAAAACAGCTGAATTAGCTTTCTGGACAGCGTTTGCTTGGAAAGCGAGAGGCTCAGGTTTTGCTCATCAAGTAGAAGAAGAGCAATGGGCAGTGTTTCGTAAGAGATTACAAAATGCGGATAAAGTTTACCAAGCTCTAAAAAGAGAATATCCAAAAGCTAATGTACCGTGCACTGAATTTTATAGTGCAGCCTCGACTTTAGCGTTAGGTGCTAGCTGACCATATGGAAAGATACACAATGAACTACTAGATCCTGTGATTAAGGTGTGGCCCAATTACTATCCTGTACATATTTCTATAATGTACACTCTACAACCACGATGGGGTGGTAATGATGGTGATGACTACCGTTATGTGAGTAGGCTAAAGCATTATATGAAAGAAGATGATGCTCTAAAAGTGGGAGCATATTTAACTTCACAAAGATTTGGTAAAAGTTTGGTTAACTATCGTTACGAGCTTGTGGATTGGAAAGAGGTGAAGAAGGGAATGGCCTTACATCTTAGAGATCATCCTAATAGTGAGGAGTTCATAAAGAACTTTATTGTATATGGTTCTCGCTATGAGCCGTCAGATAAATTAACTGATTTTGTTAAAGCGACGATACCAAAAAAATAGCTTAAGGATTGGTGAATTAATAGATCAACCTCATTTTTAGTTTTAGAACATTTCTAGAGAAGTAGCCTGTCTCTGTGCTTCAGGTTTATTGACATAGTAGTTTTTTATCTGAAGCAGAGTTATTATTTCTCTTAAATCTAAGCTACGGTTTCCTTGCTACGGCTAGTAAGGTCTGGAAGTGGGGTGGCTCGGATTCTTTATCGGCGATGACGATGTCGATATTGGTAAAGCCGGATTCTTTTAGCATGCTGTAGAGTCCTACTTCAGAGAAGCCGAGATGGATGTCGTAGTAGAGTTCTTTGGCTTGCTCGAAGTTGTGCTGGAGCAGGTCTAGGACTATGATGGCTCCGCCAGACTGGAGGATACGGAATGCTTCGTTGAGAGCTTTCGCTGGGCGTTCGGCATGGTGTAGAGCTTGGCTAAATATGGCGAGGTCTACGGCTTCGTCATCGATCGGTGGTGCGGAGATGTCGCCTAGACGGTATTCGAGATTAGGTAGGTCATGTTTTTTTGCGAGCTTGGTGCCGAATTCGACCATTTTTTCTGAGGTGTCGACAGCGATGACTTTTTTCGCCCGCTGAGCGAGTAGCTGGGAAAGGGTGCCTTCGCCAGCTCCGAGGTCGGCGACGACATCGTAGTTGAGAATCTTTAGGAGCGATTCGGCGAGTGCTTTCCAAGATCGGCCGGGGACGTATTGCTTACCAAATTTTCCAGCTAGCTGGTCAAAGTATTCTTTAGACTTATCCGTGCGTTTGCTGAGAAGGTGCTGGAGGGCGGCTTGATCTAGCTTTAGCTCAGGGAGTTCGCTGGCGGCAGCTTCTACGATGGCGGTAAGTTTCTCAGGAATGGTAGCAGTGTAGAGGCTGTTCTTACCAGCGCGCCGGTCAGTGGCGAGGTGCTCATTCTTGAGCCGAGAGAGCTGGGTGGAAATGCGACTCTGTCCCATGTTGAGGATTTCCTGGAGGTCAGCGACGCTGAGTTCATTGTCAGTGAGTAAATGGAGGATTCTCAGACGAGTGGGATCGGAAATGATTTTTAGTGAATTAAAAATTGACTGCATGGGAAATTGGATTATATATCAACGTATCAAGATTTGTTGATAAGAACAAGAATTAAAGATTATGCCAAGACCATTTATTTTTTCCTCAGAGTCCGTAACAGAAGGACACCCAGATAAGGTATGTGATACCATTTCCGATGCTATTCTAGATGCTTGTCTAGAGCAGGATATTAATAGCCGCGTAGCTTGCGAGACTTTCGTAAAAGATAATGTAGTGGGCCTCGCAGGGGAGATCACTACTCATGCGGACTTCGACAGCAGAGCGATAGTAGAGAAGACGATCCGTGAGATCGGCTACACGGATAAAGCATGTAAGTTCAATGCGGATAGTTTCTTCTTCAATAACCTTATCGGTCAGCAATCACCAGACATCGCTCAAGGAGTGGATGAAGGTGGCTTCGATCACAAGACAACAGAAGAGCAGGGCGCTGGAGACCAGGGTATCATGTTTGGTTTCGCATGTGATGAGACTAAGGAGCTGATGCCTGCCCCTATTTCATGGTCACATAAGCTAGGGAAGGAACTGACGCTTCTCAGAAAGTCTGGTCAGCACACATGGCTCAGACCGGACTCTAAGACTCAGGTTTCTATGCAGTATGTAGATGGTAAGCCGACTCACGTGACTGCTGTAGTGGTATCTACGATGCATGCTGACATCATCACGACTCCTGAGATCAGAGAGATTTTAGAGAGAGATCTCATCCGAAGAGTGATCCCGGCTGATCTTATTACTAAGGATACTGAGTTACTTATTAATCCTACTGGTCAGTTTGTGATCGGTGGGCCAGAGGGTGATGCGGGTCTAACAGGACGCAAAATCATCGTGGATACTTATGGTGGAACTGGCCGTCACGGTGGCGGTGCATTTTCTGGAAAAGATCCATCCAAGGTGGACAGATCCGCAGCGTATATGTGCCGATGGGTAGCGAAAAACATCGTGGCAGCGGGACTCGCTACAAAGGCAGAGCTTCAGGTAGCTTTTGCGATAGGTCACCCACATCCAGTGAGTGTAAGCGTGGATACATTCGGTACGAATACCGTGGCTGAAGAGGTCATTGAAAAGGCAATTTTAGATGTATTCTCGTTTAAGCCAGCAGACATTATTACACAACTAAATCTGCTCAGACCAATCTATAAGAATACAACGAACTACGGTCACTTCGGGCGTGAGGATAATCTAGACGCTCTTACTTGGGAGAAAACTAATATGGTGGAAGCTCTTGCAAGTGCTGTATCTTAAAACATTATTATTTTAACAAAGACATATAAAAACATGACAACTACACAGGATTATAAAATCGCAGATATCTCACTCGCTGAGTGGGGACGTAAGGAAATAGATGTGGCTGAGCACGAGATGCCAGGTCTCATGTCTATCCGTAAGAAGCATGCAGCAGCGAAGCCACTTAATGGTGTTCGTATCATGGGTTCACTACACATGACTATCCAGACAGCAGTACTTATCGAGACTCTCGTAGACCTCGGTGCTGACGTACGCTGGTGCTCATGTAATATTTTCTCAACGCAGGATCACGCAGCAGCAGCTATTGCAGCAGCAGGTGTTCCTGTTTTCGCTTGGAAAGGTGAGACACTTGAGGAGTACTGGGAGTGTACACGTAATGCGCTTACTTTCCCTGGAAATAAAGGTCCTGAGCTTATCGTTGATGACGGTGGTGACGCGACTCTTCTTATCCATAAAGGTAACGATCTAGAGAATGGTTCTGACTGGGTAAATGGCCCAGCTGATAGCACAGAAGAACAGTGTATCAAAGATCTACTCAAGAAGATGGCAACTGAAATGCCAGGGTTCTGGGGTGGTGTGGTAGCTGACTGTAAGGGAGTATCTGAGGAGACTACTACTGGTGTTCACAGACTTCAGCAGATGGTGGAGCATGGTGAACTTCTTTTCCCTGCGATCAATGTGAATGACTCAGTGACTAAGTCGAAGTTTGATAACCTCTATGGTTGCCGTGAGTCACTTGTAGACGGAATCAAGCGTGCTACTGATCTCATGATCTCTGGTAAGCATGCAGTTGTTTGTGGATTTGGTGATGTGGGGAAAGGTTCAGCTGCTGCTCTAAAGGCAATGGGTGCAATCGTTACAGTTACTGAGATCGATCCTATTTGTGCGCTTCAGGCTGCTATGGAAGGCTATCAGGTAAACACGATCGAGAGTTCACTCGGTACTGCTGATATTTATGTAACTACTACTGGTAACAAAGACATCATCACAATCGATCACATTAAGAAGATGAAAGATCAGGCAGTCGTTTGTAACATTGGTCACTTTGACAATGAGATCCAAGTCGAAAACCTACAGAACTACAAGGGTATCGATCACGTAAACATCAAACCACAGGTAGATAAGTACACATTCCCAGAGACTGGAAATTGTATCTTCCTTCTTGCTGAAGGTCGCCTTATCAACCTCGGTTGTGCAACTGGTCACCCATCATTCGTGATGTCTAACAGCTTCGCTAACCAGACTCTCGCACAGATCGACCTATGGAAAAATAAGGATGAGTATGAGAACAAGCTCTACCTTCTTCCTAAGATTCTTGATGAGGAAGTAGCACGTCTCCACTTAGACAAGATCGGAGCTAAGCTCACGACCCTTTCTAAAGAGCAAGCGAACTATATCCACGTACCAGTCGAAGGTCCATTCAAGCCTGAGACATACAGATACTAATAGTCAGTGACCTAAATATATTATTTTTCAAAGCCACTTGCTCTCGTAGCAAGTGGCTTTTTTATTTCTCGTAGATAGGGAGTGATCTATAGTTAAGATCCACGGAGAGGAGGGCTAATTCTGTCGGTCCAGATTTCTAAAATTAAGCTAGAAATTTAAGATCTGTCTTCTGGTAGATTTTTTATATGAAAATGAGATTTTAGGCTGGTTTTTTATAGTTTTACGTTTAAATTGCATTTCTTATCGCGAGACCTTTTTAGGTCGTTTTTCGTATACTATTTATTCTATTACAACGAATTAACTAATTTTCATGAAATCATTTCTAGCCCTTTTTAGCTCTTTATTTGTTATTGAGATTCATTCTCAAGCGCAAGCGAATGAAGGAGAAGACATCAAAGAAGTCATCCGTCAGTGGGTCGATGCTGAGAAGTTATTAGGTAATGAGAAGGATGCATGGAGAGAGGAAAAGGCGCATATGTCCGAGCTGTTAGAACTTTATGCCAAAGAACTAGCCCTCCTTAATGAGGAGCTTGCTGCAGTGCCATCTGTAGAAATGGATGACGAAAAAAAGCAGGGCTTTGAGAAGGAGATCAAAGATGCGGATGCTATGCGAGCGAAGCTGAAAGTTTTTTTACTAGGGCTGAAGCCACGAGTGCTATCTGTTGTTGGGAAATTTCCTGTACCACTTCAGGATCAGATCAATGAGGCTGTTCTTGCTCTTGAGGCTACTGGATTAGACGCTTCCGCTCGTGATCTATTGACACCGATGTTGAACATTCTCGATGCAGGTAATAGTTTTAATGGTGGGGTGTACCGCACGAGTCAGAAGGTGACTCTTGGTGACGAAGACTGGCAAGCAGAAGTGATGTATCTGGGACTAGGCCAGAGCTATTTCTGGGTTGGGACTAAAGCTGGCGTTGGTTATCCTGGTGTTGATGGCTGGCAGTGGGAGCGTAATGATGCGATCCTTACTGAGGTGAAAAAGGCAATAGAAGTATTCGATAAGAAGACTCAGCCTCAGCTTATTAAACTTCCACTTAAACTCAAATAAGATGAAGTCTACTATAAAGATAAATTCGTTATTATTAGGTGTTTCTCTGGGAGCAGTCTCACTAGCCCATGCTCAGACTGCTGTTCTAACAAGTGCTAAAAAAGACCTAGCAGAGAGCTCGAAGAATCTTACTATATATCGTGATTCTGTGTCAGCAGAGAAGATAGAGTTAGCAGGAAAGCTAACTACTACTCAGGCGGAGCTTTCGGAAAAACGTCGAAAGGCAAAGCTCGCAGCTATGGCGAATGCGGACCGAAGAATAGTTCTTAGTAAATTACGCAGTGAGGCGGCATCGAGATCTGGTGAGGTCGATTACCTCAGTTCACAGATTGGTGGTTTCCAAGGGAAATTTCTTAGCTCACTCTATCAAGGTGAGCCACTAGCCTTAAAATATACGGCTCTAGATGATTCTCTGACTGAGCGGATGAAGCTGTTAGAAGCTGGTATAGAGAGATTAGAGATCCATCTTGGTGGTGCTGTGGTAGATGCTGAGGTAGCTGACGCTGATGGTAAGATTCAGCAAGGGAAATTAGTGAGCTTTGGGCCAGTTGCCTGGTTTTCAAACGAGTCTAATAGTATTTCTGGAGCTATTGCTGTGGATAAAGCCTCACGTAACTCAACACTCGTTGGAGAAGGAAGTGCAGAGATTAGTCAATTGATAGCAGCACAGCCAGTGAGCCTAGAAATGGATCTGACTGGTGGCAAGGCACGAGCCTTAGCCTCTATCACTAATACGCCATTAGATCTGTTCAAGAAAGGTGGAGCGTGGATCTGGCCGATCGTTGCTGTGGCTCTGGTGTCGCTCATCTGTGCGATCTTAAAATTTATACAGTTATCAAAAATCAAGAATCCGAAATCAGGGTGGCTTAGTGGTCTGTTAGAGCATGTCCGTGAAGGTAACCTTGAAGAAGTAGGTGGAACTTGTGGCGAGCTTAAGCATCCAGTAGGGCTAGTGGTACAGAAAGCTCTAACAGGTATGCATAGGGGCGCGGATGTGGTGGAAGAAATCATTTATGAGCAGATGATCGATGTCCAGAGTAAGCAGCAAAAATGGTTGCCATTTATTGCTGTGACTGCTGCGATTGCTCCTTTGCTAGGTCTACTTGGAACCGTTTCTGGAATGATCACGACCTTCACTGGTTTGTCGGTGGTAGGTACGAGTGATCCTAAATTACTCTCAGGCGGAATTTCTGAAGCACTAGTGACGACGCTCTTTGGTCTTGTGGTCGCTATTCCAGCTTTGGTACTGCATTCACTTTTATCCAGACGTTCACAGGGGATCGTCGAGACTACTGAGAAGATAGGTCTCACTGTAGTGAACTGTATCCGTAAGAAATAAATGCAAATCCTCGAACAACTTTATTCAGAAATTCAGCTCGTCTTAATACAAGGCGGGCCAGTTCTGTGGGTGATTATCGTGGTTTCCGCTATTCTTTATGGGTTGATTATTTCTACTTGGACCGGTCTTCATAAGGTAAAGAAAGAGATTGAGATTTTGAATTGTTCACTCGATGAGGACATGCAGGGCGACTGGGACTTTGACCATGTAAAAGTGATAGCTGCTGATGTTGCTATCTTTGAACTGGATCGATTTTCTTGGGTGAAACGTCGCATACCAATGATTGCCGTGCTGGTAGCCGCCGCTCCTTTATCTGGATTACTAGGAACGGTATTCGGAATGTTTGTGACCTTTAGTGGTCTTGCTAGCCAAGCGTCAGCAAAGCCGATTGATACGATTTCTGCGGGAATCTCATCCGCGATGATTACGACTCAGGCTGGTCTATTCATTGCTATTCCTGGGGCTATTTTACTGGCTATTATCCGCAGCCAGACGCGAGGAGTAGAAGGGCATTTAGAGCAGAAGATGTATCACCATATGTCTGAAATGAGAGGAGAGCCATCATGAGACGAATGAGACATTTTTCATCGAACAAAGAGAATGAAGCGAGTATCGATATGTCACCACTGATTGATGTGGTTTTCATACTACTCATCTTTTTCATAGTGACTACTGTATTTAATAACGAGGCAGGAGTCGATGTAGCGAAGCCGCCGAAAATGAGTAGCAGTAAGTCTCTCGATAGTAATGCCATCATGATAGCGGTTACTAGTAATGGACAGGTTTACTATGCAGGAAGAAATATTGGGGTACAAGGTGTGGCTGGGGCGGTAGCTGTGGCGCAGGGCGGTGGTGATCCGTTACCACTTATTGTTCAAGGAGATCATGCAGCTAAGCACGGCATCATAACGAAGGTGATAGGTGCAGCGACTGAAGCTGGTGTGAAGTCGGTTTCTATCAGTACAGCTACGAACTAATATGCTTACCAAATCCATCATCACAGGCTCGTTGATTACAGTTATTCTCGTTGCTGTATTAGCGGCTACACGTCTGATGGATAGTAAGACAAAGGCTGAGGAAATTGTACTGTATGAGTTAGAAGAGGTCTTCATTGAGCCAGAGCCTGAACCTCCAATGGAGGAAGTGGTGGAAGAGGAACTCTCAGAAGATCTACCACAGCCTCCCGTTCCTAAACTAGACCTTTTGCAGAATGTGGAGTTGGATGTAGTGTCACTGCCATTAACGACAGCAAGCTTCAGTCCTGAGTTAGCGGTTGATTCTTTCGAGATAGACCGAGCACCAGCATATCTACCTATTCCACCTAAGCCTAAGCCAAAGTACGTGCCGAAACCTGTTTTGAAACCTAAGTACACGCCGAAGCCTAAATACGTGCCAAAAGTTAAGACGAAGCCCAAGTACACACCTCCACCTAAACCGGTGATTAAAGCTTATTATTCAACAGGTGAGCTGGACAGTGCTCCACGAGCTATCCGCCAAGGTAGCTTCACATGGCCTCGCCGCGCTATAGGGACTTCAGGCACGGTGAAGATGGTGTTAGAGATAAGCACTTCGGGTAAAGTGAAGGTGATAAGCGTCACTTCATCGACTGATCCTAATTTAATATCATCAGCGAAGCGGGTTGCTATAGGTAGCCGCTATACGTCACCTATTTATCGTGGAAAAGCTGTTAAAGCGAGGTTCACTAAAACGTATCATCTTAAGAAACCGTAATGATCATGTCATCTGCATCGACCAAATTTATCCTCACTAGTCTGACTCTGGGTGCTTTATCCGCTCAAGCTGCTGATCCATTTCCTGTGTCTAAAGACTACTGGAAGAGTAGTTCATTTCAGAAAGCATTCAATGGATCATACCGAATCAATGCGCGTATTGAGCCATTCGTAGATACTAAGGAACGCGTCCTGTTAGTATCTGTCCAAGAGCTGATGGCAAAGGGCGATAGGGCAGAAGCACTAAAAAAACTGAAGGCTAGTTCACTTATTGAGACTTCAGCAGCGGTGATGTTTAATGCTGGTAACTTCGCCTTTGAAACGGGGGATCTAACAGAAGCTAAGAAATGCTATCTAGCTGCGATCAAGAAGTTCCCAACCTTTCTGCGTGCTCATCAGAACCTTGCCTTTGTTTATGCGCGTGAAGATGATTACGATAAAGCGTTTCCATCCCTGTTAGAGGTGGTGAAGCTCGGTTCACAGGATGGCCCTGTGATGGGAATGTTAGGCTATTGTTACCAGCAGAAAGAAAATTTCACGTCTGCGTTACAAGCGTTTAAGAATGCACAGCTGACTGATCCTGAAAATCTAGAATGGAAGATAGGTGAGGCGTATTGTTACGATTCATTAGGTGATGATGCCAAGGCGCTGAACCTTTATGAGGTGCTTGTTAAGCAGAAGCCAGATAATGTGCAGTATAAAATGCTACTCATTAATCTCTATCAGAAGACAGGGAATATTAGCGAGGCGATCGTGAATCTAGATTATTTACGCAGACTGAAAAAGCTAGATCCTGCTGGGCTGTTCCTGTTAGGTACGTTACATTTCAGTGATGGTAGTACGGTGATTGGTGCGGACATTGTGCGTGAAATTCTTAAGTCAGATGAACTGAAGGAAGGTAAGCTCGCGATGAATGCGATAGACGATGTGATTCAGCGTGGCGACATCAAGCTAGCTGAGGAGTTCCATAGCTTGGTCAAGCCAGAGCTGGTAAAGGAGCGGTCACTAGCGAGACGTTATCAGCGTCAGCAAGCTCAGATAATTCTCTCGCAAGTAGCGATGGAGGAAGCTGGAGATGAATCTGTAGCTAAGGTGAATGAGTCTAAGGTAGAGGCTCTTGAGATTCTTAAAAAACTGATATTAAGTGATCCTTTAGATGCTGATTCGCTCTACTTATTAGCTCAGTGTGAAGCGGAACATCAGCAGCTGGAGTTAGCTTTATTGCATTTTCAGCAGGCTTCAAAGGGGAAGGGCCTGAGGAGAAATACAGCCTTGCTAGAGAGAGGTAAACTGCTGGTTAAATTACAGCGATATAAAGAAGCTCTGAAAGATATAAACTCTTATAAAATCTATGCAGAAGGCGCTCAAGTAAAGCAACTAGAGAGTTACATTGATGCTGTTGAGAAACTCGCTAAGGCTAGCCAGTAATATGGCATAGCCCTGCAAGTAGAGATGTAGTCTGTTAGAGTGGGGTTTACTACTGAAGCACAGCCCGGACATCACCGATGAATACTTGGGATCTTAGCTCGGTAAGCACGCGGTCCGCATCATCACTGATCCAGAGAGTTGCTTTTTTGAGCTTAGAATAATCTTCTAGTTTCAGTGTTTCTTTGTTGATCTTGTTGAGCTTCACATCGAGCTTGATACAGGCTCTGCCGTTATGGTTTTCTCTTCCAAGCACTGTGATCTCACAGAACATTGGTGAGCGGAATGGGTGCAGACAGAGGTGTAGTTTTTCACCATTGTTGAGTGTCTGACGGCGAATGTACTGGATCGCAGAGATAGGGTCGTGTGCATTCGGGAACTTGAAGAGGTGATCACGCTTCTTGATCGTATTATCGATGAATTTATCTTTAGTGGAAGAGTGGGTCACACCATTCGCTCTAAAGTTATTCGTTGTCTTCACTTTCTCACGCTTGTCTTTTTCGTCAGCTACGAAAATGATCGGTTGATGGGTTCCTGACTTTGCGAAAGAGGTCATACTGAAATGATAGGGGAATACGGCGTAGGCTAGATTTTGTGATCTGCCATATGCCTGACTAATGTCTAAGCCCGGGTAGCGCTTGTCCTTTTTATTAAATTCAAAGGTGATCGAACCCGCCTTGATAGTACCTTTCCAGCTGAGTTTGTACTCGAGCTTCTGTGGCTTTAGTGCAGAGTGTGGACCGTTTTTAAATGGCTTTACTTTCTTAATCCATGAGGTGTCGGCATTTGCTGTAGCAGCTATGGAGATACTCGCTACAAGGCTCGTGACTATAGTAAAGCGACTTCTGCTTCTTGGTTTGTTGGTAGATAGTAAGTGCATTGTTACTAGTAGGACTTATCCAGTTAAGTTTTATTCATTCTGTATGACGCTTTATAATAAATCAATAGTTATCCATGGCTTCCGAGGGGTGCTGAGTATTCATTTATTTAGAGTCTGACTCAGAAGATTAGGTTTAGATTTTAGCTATTTAGCTGACACTGATTGCGATGATAGTGGTGTCATCGTAACCAGAATTTCTCAGTGCTGTATCGAGTAGGTCATCATGCAGTGATTCAGGCTCATTGATGTGGTTCACAAAGGCTGCATCGATATGCTTCTGATAAGCTCCATCGATGATTCCATCTGTGCATAGGATGAATTGATCTCCAGCTTGGTAGGGAACCGATCCAATTTGAGCGGTAGGTGATTGGTTACCTGCACCGACTACCTGATAGAGAACGGATCTGCGTGGGTGTCTACGCATCTGCATTTCGGTAATTTCACCACGGTTGAACTTTTTCCAAACAAGGGTGTGGTCATCGGTAAGCTGGCGAGTCTCACCACTGCGATGAAAGTAGAGACGTGAGTCTCCGACGTGTGCTAGGTAAAGATTACCTGGTGTGAACCATGCTAATGTTAGAGTGGCAGCCATGCCGTGATGCGCTTCATCCTTTGCTGCAGCGAGGTTGATCTCGGTGTGGATTTTTTCTATAGCGAGTTCAAGTAGCTCTAGGTAGTCTGGGTGGAATCCGGTGGCTGCTGCTTTGAGGGTGTGTGGTATGATCTCACTAAGGTGTTCTAAAATGAGTGCTGAAGCAAGGTGGCCAGCATTTCCACCACCCATGCCATCAGAGACGGCAAAGATAATGTCTTCATCGGTGTTAGAGAACTTACCTTCAGAGTGAAGGTTGGTAGAGCCGTTGATACCACATGAGATAATTGCCCAGTCGTCATCGTTTTCTGGCTTTTTAGTGCCCGAAACGGAGGAGGCTTTCCACTGGAAGTTATTTGCCATGTTAGGATGGTTTTATGAAGTCTTGAATGACTGTAGCGAGTTCAAAGTCGATGATGTTGAACTCACCAGTTTTCTCATTATAGGTCACATTTCTAGGCTCTGGATCATCATGTATCACTCCATAGCGTTCCTTGAGTTCGGCGAATAAGGTATCGGCTTTTTTCTTGGTGAGTCTTGGGGCAGGGCTACCGCAATTAGTGGTGATGATGTAGTCTTCTTCAGGGGTGAAATCCAGTAGCCGAGGAACGTTAGGGCAGTCTCGTTCTTCTAATATTTTTAGGACGTGAGCTTCATTAACGGCGCGCTTATCGGCATCGGTACCGCGGAAGTACTTATGGACATTGCCGTAGAAGTCGATTTTAACCAATGATCTGATTCCGTCTTTGAGGTTTCTCATACTCTTATTTATACAACCAATGGCTATGGCTTGGCACGCATAAAATAGCAGGGCTATGAAATCTTGGTGAATTTCTCAATCTTGTGACTTTTCATCCGAGTTAGAATAGGTTGAACTCTGGTATGAATATTGAAAAGTCAGATTACGAGAAGTTAGGGCAGTTTTATCTAGGTCGTGAATACGATATGAAGAAGGCTGAGGTTGAAGATGAGCTGGTGATGTATGACTCGAAGGACCTGGTGACGCATGGTGTTGTGTTAGGGATGACGGGGTCGGGTAAGACTGGTTTGTGTATTGGTCTGTTAGAGGAAGCTGTCATGGATAATATACCGGCGATCGTGATAGATCCTAAGGGAGACATTGCGAATATGATGTTGGCATTTCCAGACTTCAAGGGTGGAGATTTTGAGCCTTGGGTCAATGAGGATGACGCTAGAAAGAAAGGTCTTACGCCTGCGGAGTATGCAGAGAATACTGCTAAAATGTGGGAAGACGGACTAGGCCAATGGGGGCAGGATGGAGATAGGGTTCGAGAATTTAGAGATAAAGTGGATGTGAATGTATTTACGCCGGGAAGTAAGGCTGGTATACCTGTGAGTATTCTTGGCTCGCTCGATGTTCCTCCATTTGAGGTGATGGATGATGGAGAAATGTTAGGGGAAAGAATAGAGAGTACGGTGAGTTCTCTACTATCTCTCGTGGGAGTGGATGCTGATCCTATCCAGAGTCCAGAGGCAGTGCTCTTAAGTTCTATTTTTCAGCACGCATGGGCGGCTGATGAGAACCTCAGTATAGAATCTCTGATCCGGAATATTCAGAAACCGAAATTTGGTAAAGTAGGGATCATTGATGTGGAGAGTTTTTACCCTGCGAAGAAACGTCAGGGGCTTGCGCTAAAATTTAATAATCTCTTAGCTAGCCCAGGGTTCTCAACATGGATGGAAGGTCCATCACTGGATATTCAGAAAATGATGTATCACGATGACGGTAGAGCGCGTGTTTCTATCTTCTCGATTTCACATCTTAATGACAGCGAGCGGATGTTCTTTGTCAGTATTTTACTCAACCAGATGTTAGGTTGGATGCGCGCGCAGAGTGGAACGACAAGTCTGAGAGCGATGCTGTATATGGATGAGATTTATGGATATCTCCCACCTACAGCGAATCCACCGAGCAAGAAGCCAATGATGACGATGCTGAAGCAGGCGCGAGCTTTTGGACTAGGTGTTCTATTAGCTACTCAGAACCCGGTAGATCTGGATTACAAAGCACTCTCTAACATAGGGACATGGTGGCTAGGTAGACTTCAGACTGAGCGTGATAAAGCACGTGTGTTAGATGGTCTTGAAGGTGCGGCAGCTAGTCAGGATGGAGGCTTTGATAGAGGTGCTATGGAAGAACTGTTAGCTGGGCTTGGTAGCAGGGTGTTCTTGATGAATAATGTGCATGAGTCTGAGCCGGTGGTTTTCCATGTGCGCTGGGTGATGAGTTATTTACGTGGTCCGATGACTCGCCGACAGATCAAGACCTTGATGGATCCTAAGCGTGATGCCTTTGAGGTAGGAGGGATAGTGATTTCTGAGCCAACTAATGCGAACGCTAACCCTATGGGGATGCCGTCGTCAGGAACTTCTCCTGCGAAGAAAATTTCTGAGAGACCTGCTGTCGGGAATGGGGTGAAGGAGTCATTTTTACCATTCACAGGTGAGGCAGATGGGGTCACTTACAAGCCACACTTATTACGTGAGGCAAACGTACACTTTAGCTCATCCAAAACAGGGGTAGAGGGCTCGCGACGAGTTCGCTTTATCAATATGATGTCAGAAGAAGGGATTAACTGGAAAGAGAATGTGGTTTCTGGCGTTACTCTTAATAAGTTAGAGAGTGATCCTCGTAAAGGAGCTGGCTATGATGAGCTGCCTGCCTTCGCTATGAATGAGGAAAACTATAAGGGCGTCGAGGATGATTTCGAAGACTGGGTCTATCGTAATGAGCGGGTGAATGTTTTTTATGCTGAGTTAGTAAAAGAGTATTCTAAGATGGGTGAGAGTGAAGGTGATTTCCGTGGTAGACTTTCTCATGAGGCTCGTGAGATGCGTGATGAAGCTGTCGAGGCTCTGAGAGAGAAGCTTACGAAGAAGATAGATACTAAGGAAGGGCAGTTAGAGCGTGCTGAAGCGACCCTAGATAAAGAAGAGTCAGAGGCATCTAGTGCTAAAATGCAGACTGCTGGTAATGTATTAGGCGCTATTGCGGGTATGATCTTTGGTAAGCGTAAAATGAGTGCGTCAAACATTAGCAGAGGTAGAAGTGCCGCCAGCTCTATCAGTCGAGCTCGAAAGCAAAAGAATGATGTGCGCAGAGCTGAAGATAAGATCGAAGGTCTTCAGCAAGAAATTGATGAGTTAGAAGTTTATATGCGTGAAGAGCTCGATGAACTGGCTAGTAAATTTGATCCACTAACTATTGAGCTAGAGACGATTCAGGTGAAACCTTATAAGAAAGACATTGATATAGATTCTGTGTCCTTGCTTTGGATTCCTTTTGATGAACGCGATAACGCATTGTTAGACTAGCAGTATGTAGAGAAGAGAGATGCGCGAAAATTTAGCAGAGATTCAATGTCCAAGTTGTTTTGAGTGGTTTTCTTTTACTCTTCAGCAGGATGAAATGGTAGCAGAGAAGGTAGAGATGGACTATGACTGTGAAGTCTGCTGCCGGCCTATGCGAGTGATGGTCTCTCAAGATGAGGCATATGCCATTGGCATGGATGACTAGAGACGAGCCTTAGTTCTGAAGAAAAGCCTTAAGTTGGATTATTCGACTGGTTGCGCTTGTGGGATGGCTTGGGCTTTTCCTGGTTTGAAGAGTGGGGTGTTGAAGTCTCTTGGTGGGTCGAAGGGGACAAGTTTCCAGGATGAGTCTTTGTAATGCCCTCTACCACGAATTTGGATGAGCCCAGTTTCAGCGGGCTTTTTGTTGAGGAAAACAGCGCGGAGCATTGTGACAGGGAGCTTGATGATTTCGCCACCGAGTTCCATGGCCTTACCTAACAGTCCACGATAGTTGACTCGGATAGTTACGTCGATCTGGTCGTCGTTTAGATTGATAGAGCCTTCTCCGAAGAATGTGAGACTGGGTGTGAGTGACTGGATATCATCGGTAATGATGACGCCGTTGACTATTTTAAAGCGTGCCGATATGTCCTTGAGTCTTTCATTGAGCGCTTTTTCTCCAGCGAGCGGAGAGATGAATGGATTAATGATAGAGCTCACAGGTCCAAGGATAGGTATGGAGATTAATTCTCCGTCTTGGAGAGCGAAGGTTGCCATGGTGTTCGGCGCTGTATTGTAGCTGGAAATATCGTCACCTCGGCCTGAGAACTGTACGTTTCCTCTGAGTTTTCCTCTTGGTATTTCATCAAAGCTATAAGTGATGCCGACCTTCCTAAAATCGATATTGTTCCAGTTTATATTACCATGGCAGTATGCATCACCTTTATCTGGTATGGTAAAGAAGAGGTTGCCTTGGACGATGCCGTTATCAAAGATCTGGCTACGTATTTTTTTGACGTTTACTTGATTCTTGATGATGTCGATATTTGCAGAAAAATTCCTTAGTAGAAGATTACCGTCGAGAACCATGTATCTAACATTGAAATCTGGGCATGAGAGTTGGGCTTTGAAATTTAGCTTTTGGTCTTTGATCGGTCTATCAATGAGGTCAAATACACCAGATGCGGTGATGGTGGGTGGTTGGTAAAACTGATATTCTTCTAAGTGATCTGCTATTTCATCATGGAACATACGTGCGGTAGGGGCGGGGAAACTTCTGGCTTTTATTCCATCTAAAGAAACGGTTTTAGCTTTATTATCAATGTAGCAACTAGCGATAGTAGCTTCACCTTTAGGTTGTCCTTTGAAGAGCTTGTGGAGAGTGTAGTTTGAGTAATCAAATACGACGCGGCCACTTTCCATAAGCATTCCCGCGTGGTTTAGACGGTAATCACTTCTAACGGAATCTAAGGCTACTCCGTTGAGTGTAAGACCGTTGAATGTGGCAGATCCTTCAGCGTGGAAATCAGTAATGTCTGTTTTATTGAGCTGACCTTTAGCTGTTATATAGTATTTTGACTGATCGTTTAGCTTGATTTTCTTTAAGAAACTTTTGGTGTCTTCGTTCTTGAGAAATGGGAGGTAGAGATACGGATCTACCGTGGAGATTAGATCATAATGGCAGTATTTATCGGCAGTGTGCAAACTGCCTGAGAGATTACCAGTAGGGTGTCTGGCGAGAATGTCAGATATGTATATCTGTTTATCTTTGTATTGCACAGAGGCTTTGAGAGATGTGAACTCTGCAGATTTAATCACTGGTTTGGTGAGATTAACCATACTGTTTAAGGAACCATCTTTCCAGCTGATTGATGAATCTAATTGTTTGAATGAGAATTCTTTGAACTTTGTGTCTTTTAGCGTGGCATTACCGGTCAATGTATTATTTTCCCATTGAAATTTACTGTTGAGTGAGGCGATAGCGAGATCTTGGTATTTTGTGTTTTTCAGTGTGGCTGTGCAGTTGAGTTTGTTGTCTGCCCACTGGAACTCACTGTTTATCGTAGGCACTGTGAGATTTTTGTAGGAAGCATTCTTTACGACAGCCGTTCCTGTTAGTTCATTATTAACCCATTCGAATCTACTATCTAGTGAATTCACTTTTAAGTCATTGTAGCTACTATTACTGATGGTGATATTACCTTTTAGTGCGCAGTCTTCCCAGTGAAATTTGCTATTGAATGATGCTACGTTGAAGTCCTGATACTGGATATTAGTGAGATAGAGTTCACCATCTGAGACCCAGTCCGTGATGTCCTTAGTGTTTATCTTTCCAGTAGACTTGAAGAGTAGATTGGAGTCAGGAGCTAACTTTACTTGCTTGAGTGCTTGGTCTATTTTTCCACCAGCTTTGATGAAGGGGGTAAAAGTATCTTTACTGAATGTGGTTTCAGTGTCGTATGTGATCAGTTGTTTTTTATAAAGTAGTCTGCCTTTGAGGAATCCGGTGGGGTTTTTAACAAGTAGACGATCTAGGTAAACGTCGCCATTGTTCCATGAGAAATCTGAGCAGAAAGAGTCAAACTTAGTGCAGAGGTACTCAAAGGATGTAAGCTTAGCACTACCCATAGCTTCAAGCTGTATCTTGGCTGGAGCTGGCTGGATGAATGCGGGAAGCATGGTGCTAAAGCTACGCGCAGTGGCTAAATCTGGGAGTTTGAAATATCCTTTAGATTTGATTTGCGAATCTCCTAAGATGTTAAAGCCTTTGAAAAGTTCACGCTCGAAGAAGGCGGAGAAAAACTGCTGTATTTGGATGTTTGTGTCGATGTCAAATCTACCGTCTCGAAGAGTGAAGTCGTAGTCCATGCTGATCGAGGTTTTTTTATTATTGTTAGAAAACTCCATTTCATCGACTGTGATGAGTTTATGGGTAAGGTTTCCATTAGACTTGATATCATGTAGTGCGTATCCTTGATAAGTAACAGCAGGTGCATCCAGGGTATACTCTAGTTTGATCTTCTGTGGTGAGCTGATGTCGCCTTCTAAGAAGAGGTTGAGCTTGGGGGGCGTGGATGGATCCCATTGCCAGCGGTTGATATATGTTAGGAAATTCTGGTAAGCTAGGGCTCGTTGTTTAGCTAGATCTTCAGGGGACTCTTCTTGATCATCATTATTGGTTTCTTGCCAGAGATTGCCTGCGAGTGTGATGTCTACTCCCATGTACTGAGCGGTCAGTTTACTCGATGAAATGGAATCATTGTTAGAGATTTTGATATCACCATTGATGTTCTTGATCGAAATTCGTGGTGAGTTTGGGTCTTCGGGATTAATAGGGATTTCTATATCTGTATTCGTCAGCGAAAGGCTATTGATTTTACGGATACCTCGGAGAAGTTTTGTTTTGTCTAAGTTAATACATACTTCGGGGAGTGTAGCTAGTTTCTTATCGCGGCTTTCATTATCGAACAACTGGACATTTTTAGCTACTAGACCATCACTTAGGTGATATTTGAGACAATCGAACTCCACATAGACTCCGCGTTCTTCAAGCTCACTAGAGATGTGTTTACAGATATCTTTATTGAGTCCCGTGCTATTGAGATATAAGAGACCACCGATGACTGACAATACACCGAAAAAAAGCAAGATCGTTAGGGTGATGTGTAGTCTGCTGATGATACGGCGAAATAGCATGTAAATGATTGAGGTTAACTTAGGGTAAGTTTACCATCTATCTGTTCTATTGCAATGCAATAGAAAGTGAGTAGGCGATACTCTGCCTCTTATGGTACGATGACGCGTTGTAAGATGCGCTGGATGATTTCATCTGTAGAGATGTTTTCAGCCTCAGCCTCATAGCTTAGTATGATTCTGTGACGGAATACATCAGGAGCTAAATCCTTCACATCCTGTGGAGTGACGAAGGATCTGCCAGCTATGAAGGCTTTTGCTTTTGATGCAAGTGCAAGATTAATAGTCGCACGTGGTGATGCGCCTGCGCGGATGAGTGGAGCTAGGCTTGGATCTGTTTTTCCTGGGCGGCGCGTGCTATGGACAAGCTCTACGATGTAGTTCTTGATTGCATCATCAATGTAGATTTCGTTGACGATGTCGCGTGATGCTTGGACTTCTTCAATAGAGATGATCTTCTTGGTGGTAGCTATCTTAGCGGAGGTTGCCATGCGGTTGAGTATTTCTAGCTCTTCTTGCTTGGTCGGGTAGTCCACGTGGACTTTAAGGAGGAATCGGTCGAGCTGTGCTTCTGGGAGCTGATAGGTTCCTTCTTGGTCAATAGGGTTCTGGGTAGCAAGTACTAGAAATGGATCAGGTAGAGCGTATGTGGTGTCGCCAATGGTTACCTGCTTTTCCTGCATCGCTTCCAGGAGAGCTGATTGCACTTTGGCTGGTGCTCGGTTTATTTCGTCTGCTAAGATGAGATTACTAAAGATGGGTCCCTTTTTTGTGCTGAAACTCATCTCTTGTGGATTATAAATCATCGTGCCTAACAGATCAGCTGGGAGAAGGTCTGGGGTGAACTGGATTCTAGAAAATCCTGTATCGAGGCAGCCTGCTAATGAGTTGATCGCTAATGTTTTCGCCAGCCCAGGGACACCTTCTAGAATGATGTGACCACTGCAGAGTAGACCTACAGTAAGGCGGTCAACGAGCTCTTCCTGACCGACGAGGACGTTGGCTATTTCGGCTTTGAGAGATTTAGTCCAAGTGTGTTTCTGTTGTACTATTTCAGCGAGCTCTTCGTGATTCATGTGGGAAATGTTGTATTAGGTTATTAAGTTAGCGAGTTGCGATGAGGTTTTCGCTTAACATTTTTTCTCAAGTTCTTTGAAAACTGGTTCGGGTACATAGCGACGGACCATGTCTTCCCAGCCATCTGGACCGATGAGTCCCTTGATCATGCTAGAAGATAGTTCAGTGATATCACGTGGAGGCATGAGAAATGAAGTGATGATCTCAGGAGCCATGTCAGCATTGATATGGCGCATGCCACGCTCGTATTCGTAATCATTAGGTGAGCGGATACCACGGAGGATGTAGCTTGCATCCACTGAGCGAGCATAGTTCACCAAGTAGCGATTATTGAAATGTGAGATAGTGAGCCGTTCACATGATGGTAGGCTATCACGTAGCATCTTGAGTCGTTCACCTACAGTGAAAGTGTAAGTCTTCGCTGGGTTAGAACCAATAGCTACATACAGGTGATCAAAGAGTTTGAGTCCTTGTTCTATCATCCAGAGGTGTCCGTTCGTAGGTGGGTCAAATGACCCTGCATAAACTGCCGTGCGCATGCTTATATCTTTTACCAATTCTGCACGTTTGTCATTAGAATTTTCACCTAGTTTAATGGAGCCTCTGAAAGAACCAGATGAGGCCTGTGATCATGATGCTCAATGCGGTAGCTTTGGTGAGTTGTTCATAGAGCTTAAGGTAGGTGACTTTTCTAAGGGAGTGGAGAAGTACGTATGAAGTAACGACTAAGAGTGCTTGAGCTAATTCGATGCCGATATTGGCGATGACTAATGAGGTGATCCAGTTATCTGAGTCTAGAGACTGAAGGGAACTTCCTAGGCTGCCGGCGAAGCCGCAGCCATGAATGAGCCCGAAGATGGCGATGATGAGGTAGCGGTATTTGAGATTGGTTTTCTGGATGATGACTTCAGCTGCGATAAAGGCAATGCTGAGAGCGATGAGCGGCTCGATGTAGGCTGAGCCGGAGTAGTTATAAATGGGGAGGACGCCAGAAATAATGAGCGCCATGCTGATGGCATGAGCGATGGTGAAGCTGATTGATAGCCATAGTAGCTGTCGGAGGGTGCTGGCTGTTAGGCAGATGCCGATGATGAAAAGGATGTGGTCGAGGCCGTCAGGGATAACGTGTCTGAAGCCTAGGCTGATGGTAGATGAGTGGGGAGTAGAGTTAGGTGAGGTGGTTGCTTCAGCAGGTGTGTATTGGCTGGGTGCATTGATAGTGGTGTAGCTGATTGTGTCTCCAGAGATCTGTGCGAGAAGTAGGTTTGGTGATTCGGGGTGGATGATGCGAGGTTTTATTGCTTCAGTGCTTTGTTCTCTTGGGCTGAGTTTGATTCTGTAGTAGGCACCTTGATTGAGAAGGTTGATGAAGTGAGGGGGCGATGAATCAAAATCTGGGAAACTGATGTCGAAGTGTATTTTATTAGTTCCAGAATGTAGTTCTAGGTAGCCTCGCAGATAGTGTTCAGCTTCGGCTCTGAGAGATGCGTGTTGTTCTGGGGGTAGCTCTAACAGCCAAGTACGTTTTGGCTGTGATGTGGAGGGGTTGTCACGAGTTTCTGGGATGGCATAGGCGACATCGAACTGGATGATGATGGTGTTGGTGGATTCCGAGTAATCCGCGTAAAATTGCTCTACTTGGTGGGCTTTTAAGGTGAGAGTGAGGACGCAGAAAAAGGCTAAAAGCAATGCTTTTAAGTAGGGTGATGACTTGCCTGTGATCAGTGAGCTCAAGAATACCTATTTGAACGTGATTTCCACTCGGCGAGATTTCCAGGCTTTGGAGATTTCTTTTTCGAGTTCATCGAAGGTTCTGCCGGCGAGGAGTTCGTTGAGTGCTTCTTCGCCTTGTTTGCCTTCATTGAGGGCGGTGAGGAATTTGTTGAGGTTCTTACGCTTGCCTTCGCCGTCCATGTGGATGAAGTAGTAGGTGAGAAGGGCGCTGAAGCCGTAGTTGAAATTTCCATTTTGACGGAAATCACTGTAGTCCATGAGCATGAATTTTTTGAGATCAGGGGCGGTGATTTCATCACCTAGCATGCGGCCTCGGTTATCTTTTTTAGAGACTTCTGTGACGTATTTGACGATGTCAGTTCGGTTACCGCTGACCATAAATTTACCTGAACGGTAGTCTGTAATGGCGATGTACTCGGCGAGTCCTTCGGAGAACCATCCCATTGCACCTGGTCTAAAGTACTCGGTGTTGGTGAGCTGATGGGCGATTTCGTGAGGGAGTGTTTTATTCGTGCTTTTGTAGTCGTATGCGTAGCTGCTGCCTAATTTTTTGACACCTAGACTTGTTAGAGGGATGAGGATTTCACCTGAATTAGGGTTGAAAAATCCAGCAGAACCTTGTAGTCCACCGTTCTGATAGTACGCGGCTTCTGTATCAAAGAGAAGGATGCGGAACCTAACCGTCTCATCTGGTATGTGCGCCTTAACCATAGAGAGGGGGATCTCTTTACAGTAGTTACGAGTGGCTTCGAAGAGGGTTGAGAATTTCTTCAGCACGTTTTTAGAGAGCTGCACGTTACACACAAATTCATAGTTCGTGCTGTGATAAATAAAGTTGCTCTTTTCTTTGTCTTCTTTAACGATGGTGATCTCTGGTGCGGAGCTTTTTACGAGCTTTGGCCACTGAGCATCAAAGTTGTCTTTTGTAGGGAATTTTTCGGTAATGCTCGCCTTAGAAGCGCGACTGACTTCTTGGGCTGTGATGGTCTCTTTCGCGGACGATGTCAGAGCTAGGGAGCTGATGGTGAGTGCGCCAAGGCTGTAACGGATATGACGGTTGAAAGTAGACGTTAGCATGATGATATATTCACCCAAGTGTTAGGTATGTCAAGGAGAAGTGCCTAGACTAGACTGTCACGAGTTTGGAAAATTCGCTTTCGAGATGAGGGGTGAGGGCAGTGCCAAACTCTTGTGGTGTGGTGTTTGCTTCCATTTCATCATTTAGCGTGGTCATGCTGACGCCGGAAATGCCGCAGGGGGTAATGTGACTGAAGCCACTAAGTGACTCTTTGGTTATATTGATAGCGAAGCCGTGCATGGAGATCCATTTCCTAACGCCGACACCGATGGAGGCTAGTTTTTTCTCGCCGACCCATACACCAGTTAGACCGTCTTTGACTGAGGCATTGACCCCGAATTCTTGGCAGGTGAGCACGAGCGCACTTTCGATAGAGTGAATAAATGTGTGCAGGTCTTTACCTAGATTTCTGAGGTCTACGATGCTGTAGCCTACTAGCTGGCCAGGACCGTGATAGGTGGCTTGCCCTCCACGGTTAGTTTCTAACTGTGGGTGTGGGAGAGAATCAGAATCTAACAGCGAGCTCTTATCCTTGGTGCGGCCAATGGTGTAGATGGGCGCGTGCTCTAAAGTGTAGAATGTATCAGGTGCAGAGCCAGCGAGTACTTGTTGCAGCTTGGCTGCTTGGATGGTTAATGCATCATCGTAGGTGACTTTATTTCCTAGCCATTCTGTCTTGAGCTTCATGGTGGTAGGTTGGTATCTAAGAGAACAGATGGCAATCTGGAAATGAGGATAATAAGTATGAATTATACTTTACGTTCTTTCTATGGGCGGTATCTTTTGTATTAGTTAAATGCCAAAAAGTGAATTAAATATTTTGGATACCCGTCAAAGTGTCGAGCTTGGGGAAGGTGTCGAGATCCATCTCAGAATAGCAGGGCCCTTTCCTAGGGCTCTGGCATTACTGTTAGATACCTTGATTATTTTTGGTGCGATGGTGATGTTCAGCTTTATCATGGGGATTTTTGCGATCGCTAATCTTGATCTGTCAAATGTGGTGGGGGGCATCATGCTCATAGTTACCTTCTTTGTCTCTTGGGGATATTTCTATTATTTTGAGTCTGGTAAGCGTGGTGCGACGATTGGTAAGCGGACGGTGGGGCTGCGAGTGATAGATAGATCTGGAAATAATATCACGCGCGGACAGGCATTTGTTAGAAATATTTTAAGACTGGTAGATATGCTGCCAGGGATTCCTACGACTTCTGCAGGATTTCTGATAGGTAGTTTTGGGTTAGGTTTTTTTAGTTGTCTGATGACGAAGAAGTTTCAGAGGATCGGTGACTTAGTGGCGAATACGATCGTGGTTTATACCGAGCCGGAACTACAGATGACCGGTCAGGAACCGCAGGTGAATATGGTGGCTCCGACAGTGGCGCTGGCAAAAGATGAGCAGGCTGCGCTTGTAGATTATTACCATCGTGCGGGGATGTGGAGTGAGGCTCGAAGAATAGAGCTTTCAGATCACGTTACTGTAATGACTCAGAAAGAAGGAATGGCTGGCATGAGCAGGCTGTTAGGGATGGCGAAATGGATCAAGGAGAAGAGATAGAGCTGAGATGAAAGAACAAGATTTTGAAGCGAAAAATACTGAGGAATGGCGGAAGTTTGATGTTACCCTTGATCTCTTAGAGAAAGGTGATCCTAAGCTCGTAGATGTGGCTAAGGTGCCTAGTGAAGTGCGTGCGCGCTGTCTCGATCTCTCACTAGCTAGATATAGACTATATGGTAATAGGATGTGCGAGTACCTGAACCATCAAGTGACTCGAGGGCATAACATCGTGGCGAAGTCTGATAGTGGGGTGCGCGAGAAGATGCTGCACTTTTTTGTAGAAGGGTTTCCGCAGGCGATGCGTCGTGAATGGAGGTTACTTGTGGTGTGTTGGTTATTTTTCTTAGTGCCATTTTTTGCTATTTACCTGAGCTATCAGCATGATCCAGAGTGGGTTTACAGTCTACTAGGTGAGGGCCAAAGGGCGAATATGGATGAGTGGTATGGTAAAGGTAGCACGGGAACGATGCGGGATGAATTTGGCTCTAATTTTATGATGTTCGGCCACTACGTGAACAATAATATAGGAATTGATTTATTGATTATTGCAGGTGGAGCACTTGCGGGTGTGGGGAGCTTGTTTTTGATTTTTTCTAATGGTCTACAGATGGGCGCTGCTCTTGGATATGTGATAAATGAGGGATCTCCTGAGCGTTTGTTAAGCTTTGTTTCGAGCCATGCTCCGTATGAGCTGTTAGGGATGATCGTGGCAGCTATGGCTGGGATGAAGATAGGGTTGGCGATGATAAGACCTGGACAGTTGTCCCGCGGGAAAGCTCTGATGGTAAGTGGGAAAGAGGGAATGCCATTGATTGTCGGTGCTTGTGTGCTGACGTTTATCGCGGCGATAGTTGAAGGATTTTGGTCAGCTGATCCTCATCCTGTTGAGCTTAAGTACTGGGTAGGATATATGGGGTGGTTCTTACTAGCGGTGTACTTTATGTTTACTGGGCGAAATTCTAACAGAGTGACGAGAGTGGCTAAATTGACAAAATGAAGTTAGAAGATGTCACGGCAAAGATCCGTCCTAGATCGAGATGGGAGAGCATAGACTTAGGATGTGCGATGGCTCGTAGAAGCTATGGACCTATCCTGCTTGCATGGATGGTTTGTGTCTGGCCGCTGTGGGCACTTGGGGTCATTGGTCTGGGGATGATTTGTGATGGTGGCTGGCATGTATGGTGGTCATTTGTGTTGATTTGGTTATCACTGGGGATCATGGGAAGGCTGCCATTACATGTGGTAAGTCGAGAGTTGTTCGGTGAAAAAGTGACAGCTTGGCAGGTGATCAAGGCGTGGCCTAGTATGCTGTTTGGGAATAGCTGGAAGGGGATATTTGGTAGGTTTTCTGTGACGCGCGGTCTATCCATGCCGGTAACTCAGCTTGAAGGCTTGAAGGGCGCTACTTATAAGGCTAGGGTGAATTTACTTTTAAGAAACGGTGGAGATGGTGCGACTCAAGCGTCTCTGGTTGCATTTCTTATGGTGCTAGTGATCGTTATGTCTTGCTGGTTTTTCATCATGATGGTGTACCAGTTCTATGGTGAGAATGAGCTGATGGAGATGTTTTTTGAGGATCTGACTATCTATAGTGAGGAGTCATCTGCTGGCTGGCTGTTCTTGTTGTTTTACGCTGTAGGAGTTACGCTCATTGAGCCGTTATATGTCGGAGCAGGCTTTGCGATGTATGTGAATAGCCGGACTCTTACCGAAGGCTGGGACATCGAGCTTTCCTTTAAGCGGTTATCAGAGAGGCTAAAGGTGAATTTTAGAGAAAGAAAAGATGATGTCGCTTCTGATGTTAAGAAGGGTAAGGGTATGCTACTAGCGATGATGGGGATCGGGTTGACTTTATTTTCCTCCCCAATAGCAGAAGCTCTGAGTGATAGTGAAGATAAGAGTGCTGCTAAAAAACGAGTAGAACGGATCCTTAGTGGGGATGAATACACTGTGCATAAGCGTCAGGAAAAGAGCTATAAGAGTAAAAAGAAATCAAGTTCTAGCAGCTCAACTAGTTCTTCTTCCTCGGGTTCATTATTTGGCTCTGGAAGTGGCGGTGGAGCATCGTTTATTTTTGAGGGGTTTTTCTTAATTATTTTCTGGGTGATGGTGGTGGCTTTAGTGGCTCTACTTATCTGGGTGATCATTAAGAATAAGCATGCTTTAAATAAGACTAATAGTTTAGCTGAACCTGATGAGCTGCCAGCTGTGAAGTCTGTGATGGGAATGGATGTGACTCCTGAGAGCTTACCTAAAGCTCTGTCTGACGAAGCGCGTGATGCTTGGTTTCGCGGAGAGCACCATACCGCGATGAGTCTGCTGTACCGTGGTGCTATTTCATGGATGGTGAATCAGGGACGTGTGCCGATAGTGGAGAGTGATACGGAGAATGATTGTGTTAGACGTGTTCTTGCCAAAGATATCGATGAGGGGAAAGGTCAGTTTTTTGCCGGTCTAACAAGCTCATGGGTGACATTAGCTTATGGTGAGAATTTACCATCAGAGGCTGAGGTGTTAGAGATGTGCGATCACTGGCCTTTTGAAAAAGGAATCAAGAATGGAGGTCTGAAATGATGAAGCGGTTATTGCTAATGATGGTACTCTGTTTTCTAACTTGTTGTGGTGAAAGAACTGTGGTGATAACAGACCACACAGATGGATATAAGGGGAAGGCGAAGCTGAACCCATATTTAGCTGCTCAAGAACTATTACGAGATACTCATGAAGGTGAAGTGAAAGTCCGTAATGGCTTCGTGAAGTATGACTATGAAGTAGCGATGGTAGTCTCTCCTGCATCAGCTCTGAGTTCTGAGTTCATGGTGGATAAGATGCTGAACTGGGTGAGTGATGGAGGCGTCTATGTCTGCTTGCTTCAGCGTGGCGATAAGTACTGGGTCGATGTTGGCGAAGGGTGTGATCATGATACTGATTCATGGGACGATAGCTGGAAGGTTGATAACGAGAGTAGGGAGGCCAAGTTATATCTGTTAGAGAAGATGGATGTTCGTTTAGTCGATGAGCCTAGTGGTAAGACTACAGGAGGAGATCACTACTATAGTAAGCCAAAGGACCCTGTAGTGCTAGGTGATGAGTTACCTCTTGTAGAGGATGTGTATATTCCAATCGATGATTATTCTGATAAGAAACTACATCTAAAAATAGGTGGTACTCATGTGATCGAGTATGATGGGGAGCTATCTGATGATGATTTATATCAGGAAGGTGATTACCATCGTTTTCTGGGACTACAGCATGGTGCGGGGAAAATTTATTTTATCACAGAAAGCAGACTTTTTAGAAATGCATACATCGGTATGAATGATCATGCTGAGATGTTAGAGCTGATGAAAGATGATAGTTACGATAGTTATGGCGAGATTATCTTTTGCTATGGTAATCGCAGAGGTTTTTGGTCGCTTATGGGGAATTATGCTGGGCCTGCGTTGTTAGGAGTGTTCTTCTTATTGGTCTTTTGGTTGTGGAAGAATATACCGAGGTTTGGGCCATTATTAGAAATAAGAGAAGGCCACGCTAGAGACTATGCACAGGCTGTTTCTAACACCGGCCGCTTCCTCTGGACGTACAAGGGTGCTTATGTGCTGCTTACCGCAATGAGAGATAATTTATTCCGAGCGAGTGGGATGTTTAACTCTGAGGGGGACTCAGATGAGTTACTTATCGAAAGCTTTGCAGAGAAAAGTGGCTTAGGAGTGGAGGAGGTTATTGAGGCTATTTCTAGGAAAGGTATTAATGATGCTGGCGACATGGTCAGGGTCACTAAAAATTTACAAACCATATTGAAATCATTATGAATGAATACGAAGAAACCCAAAGTGGAGGTGAGCTGAATGCAGGTGCCCCAGAGAATGTAGAGTCAAGACCATCATTGGCAGCTCCTGTAGCTGAAGATCCAGTGAAGCTACTGGTGAGCCAGATTAGAGAACAGCTTAAGCGTGTGTTCTTCGGTCAAGATGTGGTGGTGGACCAGGTGCTGGCGACATTTCTAGCTAGTGGACATTTACTGTTAGAAGGTAAGCCTGGTCTAGGTAAAACGCATTTGGTGGTGGCTCTAGCGAGTACTTTTGGTGGTGATTTTCGCCGTATTCAGTTCACCCCTGATCTTATGCCGAGTGATGTGACCGGCTTCACTCTCTACGATATGCAGAGTCAGACGTTTCAGGTGAAGAAGGGACCAGTGTTCACAAATTTACTTTTAGCAGATGAAATCAACCGTGCACCGGCAAAAACTCAGGCAGCGTTGTTAGAGGTGATGGCTGAACAGCAGGTGACTATTGATGGGACATCTCATGAGTTAGACTCTCCTTTTATGACTCTAGCTACTCAGAACCCGATCGAACAAGAAGGGACTTATCCGCTTCCTGAAGCTCAGCTTGATAGATTCTTGATGAAGGTGATCATAGATTACCCTAATGAGCAGGATGAGGCTACTGTGGTGAATCAGGTGACTAGTGGTAGTGGTCTGAATGCAACTGAGGTGGAAACAATCTGTGATCCACAGACTATCGTGGTAGCTCAGAAGCGTGTCACTGAAGTGCGCTGTGTGGAAGAGGTGGTCCAATATGCGGTGAATATATGCCGAGCCACTCGTAATGCGCAGGGGATTAGTCTTGGGGCTGGTACACGTGGAGCTATCAGTCTGATCAAGGTGGGTAAGGCGGTAGCGGTGATGTCCGGTAGAGATTTTGTTACTCCAGATGATGTTAAGTATGCGGCTATTCCTGTGCTTCGACACAGAATCCAACTAGCGGCTGAGCTTGCGATCAGTGGTCAGAATGTGGATGAAGCATTAAATACGATCATTGAGAATGTGGAAGCGCCACGAGTCTAAATTAAGCGTGAGATTATTTTGTTAGAAGAAAATTCCATCCTACTAGCTGCAGTTTATCTGGAGTTTTTTAAGAACCTGGCACTCTTTATAGTGACACCGATTTTGGTGTGCACAGTGATGTGGAGCCAGCTTCATGTGCGGCCTACCCAGAAAATCATATTGGGTATATCGCTATGGATAGTGGTATGGGTGGCGTGGCAGTTAGTTACTTTCGCTGGTGATGGTGAGTCAGGCGTCTTGGACTCTGTTCTTGGTATGGTTTGCGGTTATGGCTTACTGTTTTTTGTCGCTTTGGTAGTTTTAGATTTTGCTTTTCTCATGCTGCAGCCAGTGCCTCAGTCTACTCGTGAAGTTCCGACTCGTTTTGCGAGTGGTGTGAGTAGTGAGATAGAGGTGAAAATTTCTAACTGTTCGGCATTCCCGCTTTATATAGATTTCCATGATGGTCTACCTGCCGAGGCAATATGCCAAGTGCTTCCGTGGTCTGGAAAATTGCCGGCTCGAGGTTATAATAAAGTGACTTATCCGCTAGAGTTTATCGAGCGTGGTGATGCCACGATAGAGCAGTCATACATAGAATACCAGACGGTGTTAGGTATATGGTCCCGACAGGTTAGAACTGGTGAGCTTGAGAAAACTAAGGTTTACCCGAACTACGAGCCGATTGTTAGATATGCTCTGCTAACGATGGAGAGTAGCCCCGAGCAGATGGGGATCGTAATGAAGAACCGTGTGGGGATGAGTAAGGAATTTCATCAGCTGAGAGATTACCAGCTGGGAGATATGCTTTCTCAGATTGACTGGAAGGCTTCATCTAAAAAACGTTCATTGATCAGTAGAGAGTATCAGGAACAAAAAGATCAGAGTGTGATTTTGCTGCTGGACTGTGGCAGAAGAATGCGAGCTGTTGATCAAGGGGTTCCTCAGTTTGATCATTGTCTGAATGCGATGCTTTTACTCTCCTACGTGGCTCTTAGGCAGGGCGATAATGTTGGGGTGCTTAGCTTTGGCGGGACTCAGCGCTGGCTTCCGCCAGTGAAGGGGATACAGTCGATGACCACGTTGTTGAATCATCTATATAATTATAAGACGACTCCTAGTCCAAGTGACTTCTCGGAGGCGGCGGAGAGGCTGCTCACACATCAGCGTAGAAGGTCACTCGTGATTGTCCTGACAAATGTCCGTGGTGAAGATGGTGAGGAGCTGATTGCTCCATTGCGTAAGATTCGCCAGAAGCACGTTGTGATGGTGGTGAACTTACAGGAGAAGGAAATTCTAGATCGTTATGATAAAGAGGTGACTGGTCTCGATGATGCTCTGACATTAGGAGCCACCCAGATGTATCTAGATGAGAGACGTGCGGTGATGGCTAAACTAGAGAGTTATGGAATAAATACCGTGGACGCTACAGCTCAAGATCTCCCAGTAGCTCTCGCTAACCGTTATCTGGCTGACCGAGAGGGAGTATAAGTCTAGCTTATAAAGTTGCTTTTTTAGCGAGTGCGATGCTTAGCATTTCTTGGTGCATCTGCTCAATGCTTTGTGAGGAGTCAATC
Source organism: uncultured Rubritalea sp. (assembly GCA_937981665.1). GTDB lineage: Bacteria > Verrucomicrobiota > Verrucomicrobiia > Verrucomicrobiales > Akkermansiaceae > Rubritalea. The sequence goes on along the minus strand of CALJOJ010000007.1, from coordinate 81,031 downwards.
ACATGCGCGAAGTCTTCATGGCGTACGCTTAGAAAAGTATCACGGCAGTATTGAAGAGCATCACGTTTCTCAAATTCATTGGTCGTGTCTCCTCTTATACCGATTCGTTCTCTCGCCTGATCTACATCTAGATCAAGTATGAAGAGAATATCTGGATTTGGCGCGAAGCTGAGATTTGTTTCGCGGATCTCGTCTTTATCAAATCCTCGCTGCCCCTGGTATGCCATGGTGGAGAAATAGTAACGATCAAGAACTACTGTCTCATCACGCTGAAGAGCAGGCATGATGAGCTCATCGACATGATGTTTTCTGTCCTTATGAAATAAGTCTAGTTCTTCTTGTGGGGAGAGTCTCCCAGTAGTGGCGCTATCACGGAGAATTTTTCCGTAGGGACCATCTGACGGTTCGTGATCTAGAATGACGGTATGGCCAGCCTGCTGGAGTGCTTGCTGGAGCATTTTTGCTTGAGTAGATTTGCCTGTGCCATCGATTCCTTCGATAACTATAAATAATCCTGAGTCGCTACGGTTCATAAGAATTTAGTCTTCGGGGTAGAGTTCTCTGTATTTTACAGATTCGCAAGCCACAAGTGCGTCTGTGCCAATAATCATATCCACACTCGCTGTGACTGGTACTTGAGTAGCGTGTCGCTCAAGCCCTTTAATTAAGGTACTGAAACTGTTTGCGCCAGCTACGATTCCGTCAGCCTGTCCATACTGGACGATCATGGCTGAGAATTTATGCGTGCGAGAAAGTAGCTCTTGCCGCTGCGACGCAGCTGTATCTTGGTATTTAGGAAAGTTATCTAAGCGCTCACAGAAAAGGGGGAGTTCGGCTGCTTCTGTGGGGGTTAGCATGTGGGTGAACGTTGTGTCGATCTTGTTTACGAGAGCTACTGCCTTCATGCATGTCTTGTTTCCTAATAGAATAGGAGCGATGACTAATTTCTCTACTAGTTGTCCAGGCGCCTTTAGAACGCGAACATCTTCACCTTCGGTAAACACGATACGTTTCGGGCGTTTTTTTAGTGAACTAAAGAGATGTTTTCTAAGAGGAATGGGTTCGAGTTTTTCCAAGGAGTCAGGCAGTGTTTGGGTCATTAGAGTGCTTAGGTTTTCGATGTTGGCGATGCTATGAATAAAGATCGGTCAGGGGCAACTGTAAATGTGAGGAGAGAAGATAATAATACAGAGCTTTTTATTGATTACTTACTCGAATGACTTGACTTTTAGTAGTAAATGCATCTATGCAGGTGATCTACATCCGATTTCAATCAGAAATAACCTACACTAGGCGGATACTAACTACATTATACATTCATTCAGATGGCGGCAAAAATTTATACAAATAAGGACTGTAACCTCGCTAGCATTAAGCGTAAGAAGCTTGCAGTAATTGGTTTTGGATCACAGGGACACGCTCACGCTCTTAACCTCAAAGAGAGTGGATGCGACGTGACCATCGGTCTTTACGCAAAATCAAAGTCAAACGCAGTAGCTAAGAAGCTAGGCTTCGCAGTGTCATCTGTAGCTGACGCAGTTAAAAACTGTGAGGTTATCATGGTCGCTCTTCCAGACACAGTGATCCCAGAGGTGTACGAAGCTGAGATCGCTCCTAACCTCAAGGCAGGTCAGACTCTTATTTTCTGTCACGGTTTCGCAGTTCACTTCGGTTTCGTTTCAGTACCTAATGACATTAACGTAATCATGGTTGCACCTAAGGGACCTGGTCACACAGTTCGTTCACAGTACGTAAATGGTAAGGGTGTTCCAACACTCATCGCCATCGAGAATGATGCTACTGGTAAAGCTAAGAACATCGCTCTTGCATGGGCAAAAGGCATTGGTGGCTCACGCGCTGGTGTTTTCGAGACAAACTTTAAAGAAGAGACTGTTACTGATCTATTCGGTGAGCAAGTAGTTCTCTGTGGTGGTGCATCTGAGCTTGTTAAGGCTGGATTCGAGACTCTCGTTGAAGCTGGATACGCTCCAGAGATGGCTTACTTTGAGTGCTTGCACGAGCTTAAGCTTATCGTTGACCTCATGGTTGAAAGCGGTATCGCAGGAATGCGCTTCTCTATCTCCGAGACTGCTGAGTACGGTGACGTAACAGTAGGACCTAAGATTATCAATGAGTCTGTTAAGAAGCGCATGGCTGCTCAGCTGAAGCGCATCGAGAAAGGTCAATTCGCTAAAGAGTGGATGGCTGAGTACAAAGGTGGATGTAAGAATTTCAACAAGATCCGTGAAGAAGGTAAGAAGCACCAGATCGAGAAGGTCGGTGAAAAGCTTCGCGGTACAATGAGCTGGATCAAGACATCTAAGATCGGCAAAGGCGTATCTCAGGCATCTTACGTTTCAGCTTCTAAGTAATCTTAGCTGATTCATTAATATTTACTAAGATCCATCCAGTGCATTCTGGGTGGATCTTTTTTTGAAATAGACCTAGTAATAAACGATTTTAACTCATGTAAGCATACCAGCAGGGGAGAAATATTTCTCATCTCGTACTTGCATAATCGATCATTTTCTATTTACTCCCACCTACCTTAAGAAAAATTTTCAAATCAATATGGCACTCATCGTACAAAAATATGGAGGAACATCAGTAGGGTCACTTGACCGTATTCGTAATGTGGCCAGCCGCATCAAAGCTCTCAGTGAAGAGGGGAACCAAGTTGTAGCTGTTGTATCTGCTATGGGCGGAGTTACTGATAAGCTTATCGCTATGGCTAATGAGCTCTCCTCAGATCCGCTTGAGCGTGAAATGGACGTACTTCTCTCCACTGGTGAGCAGCAGTCTATCGCTCTCGTGACCATGGCACTCATGGAAATGGGAATAGATGCAGTATCAGTCACTGGTCGTCAGGCAGGAATAACGACTAAGGGGTCACACACTCGCGGTAAGATCGAGGCGATAGATCCTAAAATGATGCAAGGATTTCTCGATGAAGGTAAGGTGATTATCTGTGCGGGGTTCCAGGGGCTTCGTACCGACGGAATGATCCACACGCTCGGTCGTGGTGGCTCAGACCTAACAGCTATCGCAGTGGCATCAGCGCTAAAGGCAGATATCTGCCAGATCCTTACAGATGTGGATGGTGTGTTCACCAGTGACCCACGCGTAGTGAAGGATGCGCGTAAACTACCTGAAGTCTCTTATGACGAGATGTTAGAGATGGCATCATCAGGCACGAAAGTGATGCAGTCACGCTCAGTAGAATTTGCAAAGAAATATGGAGTCGTCTTCGAGGTCCGCTCCAGCCTCAATAATAATCCAGGAACAATAGTTAAAGAAGAACACGATCAAATGGAAGCAGTAGTCATCAGAGGCGTATCAATAGAGCGCTCACAAGCCCGAGTCACCATCACTGGTATCCCAGACGAGCCAGGTATGTCCGCCACTATCCTTACTTGCCTAGCAGATGCTGAGGTGAATATTGATATGATTATTTCTAACATCGCTTATGATGGTCTAGCTCGTCACTCATTCACGATGCATAGTAATGACTTAGGAAGAGCGCAAGCAGCTCTTAAGCCGGTGATCGCTGAGCTGAGTGCAGATTCTGACATGCTCACTGAAGCAGGCATAGCTAAGCTTTCATGTGTAGGTATTGGCATGCGCTCTCACGTAGGAGTAGCTGCCCAAATGTTCAAAGCTCTCGGTGATGCAGGTATCAACATCGGCATGATCACTACTTCTGAGATCAAAGTAGCTGTCACTGTGGATGAGGAGAAGATTGAAGATGCAGCCCGCGCTGTGCACGAAGCATTCGAGCTGGATAAGGCTCCTGTAGCTTAATTATCTTAATTTCTGTTAGAGAGGGAATTTATATAAGTTAGGTGGCTCCAATATGAGTTGCCTAGCTTATTTTTTTGTCTGCTTTAGGGTTAGGCAGAAGTATTAAGGCACAAAAAAGGCTCCTCATCAATGAGGAGCCTTTTGAAAAATGTTTTCTAGTTCGAAGATGAATTAGAGAGCAACAGACTGGACTGTCTGGAGGATACGAGATGAGATCTTGTATGGGCAACCCTGTGAGTTCGGGCGGCGGTCTTCAAGATAGCCTTTGTATGCATCGTCCTTAACGAAGCTGTGTGGTACACGGATAGATGCACCGCGGTCAGCAACACCCCATGAGAAGGTGTCGATAGACTGTGTCTCGTGAAGTCCTGTGAGACGCTGGTCGTTCTCAGGTCCGTATACTGCGATGTGCTCTTCGAGGTTTGCTTCGAAAGCATCCATGAGTCTAAGGAAGTAGTCCTTGCCGCCTTTTTCTCTGAGGTGATCAGTAGAGAAGTTAGCGTGCATTCCTGAACCATTCCAGTCACCCTTAATAGGCTTACAATGGTACTCAACGTCGATGCCGTACTCTTCACAGAGACGCTCAAGAAGGAAGCGAGCTATCCAGATCTGGTCAGCTGCTGTCTTAGAGCCTTTACCAAAGATCTGGAATTCCCACTGACCTTTAGCAACTTCTGCGTTGATTCCTTCGTGGTTGATTCCTGCTTCGATGCAGTAGTCAAGGTGGAGGTCAGAGATCTCTCTTCCGAGGTCACCAACGTTCTTGAATCCAACACCACAGTAGTACTCACCCTGTGGAGCAGGGTAGCCGTCTTCAGGGAAGCCGAGTGGGCGTCCGTCTTGGTAGAGGAAGTACTCCTGCTCGAAGCCGAACCATGCACCCGGATCGTCAAGGATAGTAGCGCGTGAGTTAGATGGGTGAGCTGAACCATCTGGAAGCATTACTTCACACATTACGAGGATGCCGTTAGCGCGAGCTGGATCTGGATAGAGAGCAACTGGCTTAAGAACACAATCTGAGTCACCACCGTCTGCTTGCTTTGTTGAAGAACCGTCAAAGCCCCACTCAGGGAGCTGCTCAAGAGTTGGGAAATCATCAAACTCTTTGATCATGCACTTAGTGCGGAGATTCTGAACTGGTGTGTAACCGTCCAGCCAGATGTAATCTAGTCTATATTTAGCCATGTTATTCTATTTAATGTTATTGGATAATATGATTGAGCCTGAGCTCAAATTGTTGAGTGTTGACCAGCATAATGCGTGCCAAGATGTCAGAGACGCTCATTGTAGTGAGGTAATCTCTAAAAATCATGCTTATTTCTAGCGATGGTCTATTTTATTGTCGAGCACGAGTTTCAAGAAATGTGCAATTTTCTTCTTATTGACTGAGTTTGTGGTTGCAAATCAGTGAAATCTGGAGATTGTGCCCGCTTAATTAAAGATTAGAAAAATTTATGACTGACAAGATAAGAAACATTGCGATTATTGCACACGTTGATCACGGCAAGACTACATTAGTAGACAAGTTGTTAGAAGCAGGTGGAGCATATCGTGACAACCAAGAGAAGGTAGAGCGCGCGATGGATTCCATGGATCTTGAGAAGGAAAAAGGAATCACGATTAAATCTAAAAACACATCAATTAAGTGGGAAGACTACACTATTAACATCGTAGATACACCAGGACACGCCGACTTCGGTGGTGAGGTGGAGCGTGTGATGAAGATGGTAGATGGTGTTCTTCTTGTAGTGGATGCTTATGAAGGTCCACAGGCGCAGACGCGTTTTGTTCTTAAAAAGGCACTCGCTGAGGGTCTTCACCCTATCGTTGTGGTAAACAAGGTGGATAGAGATTTCGCTCGCCCTGACGAAGTTCATGATATGGTACTTGAGCTTTTCTTAGAGCTTGAAGCATCTGAAGAGCAGTTTGAGGCACCATTTTTCTATGGTTCAGCTAAGAATGGATTTTTCGTTGGAAATCTTAAAGAAGATCATAAAGACATGGTTCCGCTACTTCAGGGTATCGTGGACAGTGTGCCGGCTCCTGAGGCAAAAGCTGATGAGCCATTCCGCATGTTAGCTTCTAATATCGACTGGGATAACTACGTTGGAAGAATTGCTCTCGGAAAGGTACTCTCTGGTTCTGTCCAGAAGGGTGACGGTGTTTGGTTACTTCGTAAAGATGGCACTAAGGTAAAGAGCAAAGTGAGCCGTGTATTTGAATATGGTTCAAACGCAAGTGCTGAATCTGCTGTGGCTTCTGCTGGAAATATCGTTGGTATCGCAGGTTTTGAAGACATTGACATTGGTGAGACACTTGCTGCTTCAGAAGACGCTGAGCCATTACCATTCGTAAATATTGACCCACCTACTATCCAGATGCAGTTCAGCATCAACAATGGACCTTATGCAGGTAGAGACGGAAAGCATGTAACATCTCGTGCTATCCGTGAGCGCCTTATGCGTGAGGTGAAGACTAACATCTCTATTGAGGTGAGTGATTCTGACCGTGCTGGTGTATTTAACGTGGCAGCACGTGGAGCGATGCAGATTGCGGTTCTCGTAGAGACTATGCGTCGTGAAGGATTCGAGGTTCTCGTTTCTCGTCCTAGTGTTATCATAAAGAAGGATGAAAATGGTAAGCAGCTTGAGCCGTTTGAGACTCTCTATGTAGAGTGTCCTGAAGATGCTCTCGGTGGTGTGATGAAGACTCTCGCTAACCGTAAGGCAAGAGTAGAGAACATGGGAATGAATGCTCATGGTTCTACTCTGGAAGCAACTGTTTCTACACGTGGTCTCATTGGCTTCGAGTTTGAGCTTCTCGGTCTCACAAGTGGTCACGGTATCATGTCTCACCTATTTAAAGAGTATGCTCCATACTGTGGTGAGATCACTACACGTTCTACAGGTACACTCATTTCAATGGCTACCGGTACTGCGATCCAGTACTCACTTCTTCCTTTAGAGGATAGAGGTAAGTTATTCATTAAGCCTGGTGACGAAGTTTACGAAGGTCAGATCATTGGTGAGAACCCACGTATGGTTGACCTCGCGGTAAACCCTATTAAGGAAAAGGCTCTCACTAACCACCGTTCAGCAGGTAAGGATAATACTACGACACTTGCTCCACCAATAGCTATGGGGCTTGAGCGTGCGATCGAGTACATCAATGCTGATGAGCTAGTGGAAGCTACTCCAAGTAACTTGCGTATCCGTAAGCGTATTCTCTGCCCTAACGAGCGTAAGCGTGCTGAGAAGAAGAATGATCAGAACACTTAATAGCATTTAGCTATACTAAATTTACTTAAGGGTAGTTCTGGAAACTAGCGATGTTGATGCAAAAGAATAAAACAAGTAGAGCAAGGCGCATATTTAAAAGGGATAAGTATCCTTTTTAAATATGGAACGAAGCTATACGTAGTTTTATTCTTTTGCCCGAAGGGTCGTATTTTGAATATATAAGCTTTGCTTGCAAAGTAGGTGGAGCTTTTTCTCTAACAGGTGCCTGGCTTTTGTCTTCTTTTAAGACGCTTACACAGCTTTCGCTGGGGCGATAGTTTGCTCGGTTGGTGGTGAGTAGGGTTTCTATTTGATTGATGATCGCGCCTGAGTGTTCGCTTACAGAAGGATAACGCGCGTGTTTTCAAAAATATTATTTTAGAGGGTGAGAGCTATGATGTCAGTGTCTGTAATCCTCCATTTCATGCTTCTGAGGAGGAAGCTGTTAGAGCGAATCAGAGGAAGGTAGAGAGCCTGACTAAAGGAAAGCAGTCGTCACCAGTGTTTAACTTCGGCGGGCAATGCCGTAGGTTCACTACCTTGGTTTCTAAAAGTGAAAGTCTGAAGCCGTGTTACAAAATTTTACGAAAGCTAGAAGCTGCGGATGTAAGGGAAATAGAGATGAAGCAGGGGTATAAGGTGACTCGGATTTTAGCTTGGACCTTTATGGAGAGTTAGATTTTCATTTATTTTATGGATAGGAGGGGCACTTATCTATAAAAAATAACACTCACTATTCTGATGAAAGTGAGTGTGAGTGGATAGGGGTTGAGCGTATTATGATCTACGTCTGCGGAATACTAGGAGGGTGAATCCCAGCCCAATAAGTAGCGATGAAGATGGCTCAGGAATCATAGTTGTGTCGCCAACTTCTAAGATGAGATTGTCAAAGGTAACAGTAGGATGCGGGAAGTTAGTTGTTTCTGCTCCAAGATAAATGATGAGCGCGCTAGTTCCGTCAGATGTGAAAGTTACAGATTGGGTTGTACCTATCGTGGAATTAGTGAATGAGCTGTTAGTTACTTGGCTAGCTACAGCGGATCCGTCTGCTGTCAGTATGTTAGATTGTGCGTTTAATCGAATGTAGTCAGCATTGTTGGCGAGGTCATAGCCGCTGCCTTCCCATACAGAGAGCTCAATGGTGCTATTGGTGTTTGTATTCACTGAGTTGTTGCTATCACTAAAGCTTATGACATCAAAGGAAAAGGTGTAGGTTCCAGCACCTTGGAGAGTATTAGGATCAATGGCGATACCAATACCACGGAATGCACCTGTTGAAGTCACGGCAATTGCGTCGTTAAGGATGGAGGTGCTGGCTGATGCTACGATCTGATCAAATGTTGAGTTATTGTTCCAGAACCCAAACGTGGCTTGAGTATTGGGTGGTAGTGTCATGTTATCAAAATCTTCAGTGTAGATTACTTGTGCTGATAAAGTGGATGAGCTGACGGCTAACGCGGTTAATATGGGTTTTATATTCATGGGGGTTGGTTGCATTATGGATTACCCCAAAAAATGAATATGAAGATTTCATTTGTCTAGATATTTATTAAATATCCGTTTACCATTTGTGCCAGTACGCAAAAATGCCTAGAGATTATAGCCTCTAGGCACTTTATTCTACTGCCTCCGCAGTAGTACTTATCCAATGAAATAAAATGTTAGATATTCCTATCTGATAGGGATGAAGAGCTCGGATCCAGCAGCCATTGGCTCGTCAGCTGGGAGATCTAGACCATTGAGTGTGTTGAGCACTGCGATGTTTGTTCCGTGCTGTCTTGCGAATGCTCCGTAAGTCATCTCGTAGCTTACTGGAACGGTGCGAGCTACCTTGCCAGACTGCTGTACATATGACTCTGTAGGCTCAGGCATGGTTGGGATGATTTCAGGTAGTACTGGCTTAGATTTAGGAGTGATTGTGTACACTGGCTTAGCGAAGTCTGCTTGAGGGAGTGTCTTCTTAGTAGGTGTTGTTGTGTTCTGTACTACTTTAGGAAGTTGCTTGTATGCACGTCCTGAAGACTTGGCTGTTTTCACTGCCTTTGGGCTAGTTTTCTTAACGCTTGTGCTGGATGTACTCTTTGTGAGACGGATCGTCTGACCGATAGAAAGTTTGCTAGGGTTCAGACCTGGATTCGCTGCTGATAGTGAAGCGAGTGATATTCCGTGATGCTTAGCTATATTGTAGAATGTGTCTCCTTTAGCTACTTTGTATGTGCTTGAAGAGCTTGAAATTGTGGTTGAACCTGTATTTGCAAAACTTGCTTTTTTAGTCGCTGTTTTAGCTGATGAGCGAGGGATCACAAGTTTGTGTCCTAGCTTCATATTAGAAGGCTTCACATTTGGGTTAGCTGCAATGAGGTCTTTTATACTCACTCCTGTGTTCTTAGAGATTTTGCTGAAGGTGTCTCCAGACTTCACTGTGTGTGAAGTTGTTGAGTTGTATGACTTGGCAGCAGTAGCGGAGCTTACTGGAATACCTGCTTTGCCGTTTTTACGACGCTCTAGGTTGATGAGTGATCTAAGTGAAGCGTTCTCAGTCTTAAGCTCAGTGATTTGGCGTTTTTGTTCACTTATGAGTTTAGTGTGAGTGCTCGTAGCAGTCTGGGCGGACACGGCGCCAACGTATGGAGCTGTGAAAAGGGCGGTTGAGATAAGTAGTTTTTTCATAACGTTGATCAAATTAAATTAAAATTATTTATATGTAAATGTTTAAATTAAAGATTTCTGTAATTTTTTTTAAAATAACGCTATTTTACTGTATTTTGAGTGTTTTATGTCTTTTTTTGTAGAGTTGTCTCTATTTGTGACGATGCCAGCATGCACTGTATTCACTAAATTGACCATATTTTATAAAAAATAGTGTTCGATGTGATTTTATAAGCTAAAGCTCGGATGTTTATGAAGGCTTTATTTTTTAGATTCCTTTTGTCAGAAAGGTGAGAGGTGTGGTAAGTTGACAATTACTGGCTTGTGAAATGTGGTTTGAAATCACGGATGATGACGCTTTTTCATTGCAAATTAGAGGGCGTAGTGGTTTTTAGGCGTAGACATGTCAGATAAAGAAAGAAAATCACTTGAGGAACGTCACGATATGAGTGACTTGGACCGGTTGCGTCATAGTTGTGCTCACGTTTTGGCGACGGCGATTCTTCGTCTATGGCCGGATGCCCAGCTTGCTGGTGGGCCGCCTGTGGAGAGTGGTTTTTATTATGATCTAGAAATGGCGCACCGTCTTAGCCCGGATGATTTCCCTAAGATCGAGGCTGAGATGAAGAAGGTGGTTAAGGAGAACTCTCCGTTTGAGAGAATGGTGGTATCTCGTGAAGAGGCACTCGAGCTAGCGGTGAGCGGAAGACTAGGTGGTATCAGTGAACGTAATACAGAGAGTAAATTTAAGGTGGATCTTCTTAGTAGCATTCCTGAAGGTGAGGAAATTTCAGTTTATAAGAATAATGATTTTTGGGATCTCTGTGCAGGTCCTCATGTGGGACGCACAGGTAACTGCAAGGCACACAAGTTACTCAGTGTTGCCAGTGCGTTCTATAAAGGAGATAAAGAACGTGAGTCACTTCAGCGTGTCTATGGTACGTGTTTTAAGAATGCTACTATGCTGAATGATCACCTTGAGAAATTAGAGGAGGCTAAGAAGCGTGACCACAGGAGGTTAGGCCGTGAGTTAGGGCTTTTCCACATTGATGAGATGGTGGGACAAGGGTTGATTTTATGGAAACCCAAAGGAGCATTGGTGAGACGTCAGTTACAGGATTTCATCACTGCTGAGCTTGATAAGCAGGGTTATAGCCAGGTGTTCACTCCACACATTGGTAAGCTAGATCTTTACCGTACTTCTGGTCATTTCCCGTACTATGAAGATAGTCAGTATGCTGCTATTCCTGAGCGCTCAGCGCTTGAGAAGTTAGCGGATGAGAATGCCCCATGTGGTGCGCTTACGAATGGATTAAAGACCGGTGACATCGAGGGTTATATGCTCAGACCGATGAACTGTCCGCACCATATTAAGATTTATAGTAGTGAGCACAGAAGTTACCGTGACCTACCTGTGCGGTTAGCTGAATTTGGAACGGTTTACCGCTGGGAGCAATCTGGTGAGCTGGGTGGAATGACTCGTGTACGTGGGTTCACCCAGGACGATGCTCATCTTTTCTGTCTTCCTGAGCAGGTGGATGACGAGATTCAGGGCTGTCTTGCACTAGTTGAGAAGGTCCTCAAAACTCTCGGTATGAATGATTACCGTGTGAGACTTTCGTTTTCTGATCCAGATTCAGATAAGTACGTAGGTGAGCGCGATGTCTGGGATAAGGCTGAGGCATCACTTAAGACGGCTGTTGAGAAGCTAGGAGCTGACTATACTGTGGAACTCGGTGAGGCTGCATTTTATGGACCTAAGATTGACTTCGTAGTGAAGGATGTGATCGGCCGTGATTGGCAGTTAGGAACTGTTCAGTTAGATTTTAACCTACCTGAGAGATTTGATCTCAGTTATATAGGTAAGGATAACAAGTCGCACCGTCCAGTGATGATTCACCGTGCGCCATTTGGCTCACTTGAGAGATTCGTCGGTCTGCTGATAGAGCATTTTGAAGGTAAGTTCCCTACATGGCTTGCTCCAGAGCAGGTGAGGGTACTGCCGCTTTCAGATAAATTTATCGAACATGGTGAGGCTGCTGCTAAGCGCCTTGCAGACATTGGCGTGCGCGTCAGTGTGGACCGAGCATCTGAAAAACTGGGCGCAAAGATTCGACTTGCAAGATTGGGCAGAGTGCCATACATGTTAGTCATTGGCGGGCAGGAAGCGGAGACTAACTCAGTTTCTGTCCGACACCGAGATAGACAAGATCTCGGCACTGTTTCACTCGATGAATTTGTTTCTAATATATCAAAAGAAATTAGCGAGAAATCGCTCTAAACGATACAATAATCACATCGATCAACATGTGGTAAAATTTTCTCCTCAACTTTCACGTGAAAGTACATTAGTTCTACTAGTGTGTGAGGAACCATAAAAAAATAATAATACAGGAGGATAAGACCATAGCTAAGCCAAAGAAGCCATTCAGAAAACGTCGCGAAATGACTCGCGTGAATCAATACATCAGAGCACCAAAGGTACGTGTTGTCATGGACAATGGAGACCAGTTGGGTGTCATGAGTTCACAAGAAGCACAGCAGAAAGCGAAGGCGTTAGGTCTGGATCTAGTAGAAATTACTGCTAAGTCTGACCCTCCAGTATGTAAAATTTGTGATTACGGTAAGCACAAGTATCAGATGTCCAAACTCAAGAAGGACAACAAGAAAGCTGCACCGAAAGTCAAAGAAATCAAATTCCGTGTGCGTACGGAAGAGCATGATTATAACCTTAAGTGTTCACGCATCGAGAAGTTCCTCGATGAGGGCAATAAGGTGAAAGTGGGACTTATGTTCCGTGGTCGTGAGAATGCACACAAAGAGCTCGGAGTGGAAGTACTTAAGCGTGTGCTCACTGACATGTCTGGCATGGCAGCAGTAGACCAGCCGCCAAGATTGGCCGGTCGTAACGTGAACATGCTTCTTTCACCATTACCTGCAGAAAAGCGTGTGCGTAAATTTACCGCTCATGATGATGAAGAGTATGATGACTCTGATGATAAAGCAGACGATGTAGAAGAGGAAGAAACCGAAGCAGTAGTTGAGGACTAATTTTATTCTATATACTCTCTACTAGTAATCTATTTTTAAAGGCCTGTTACGCGATTGGGTGACGGGTCTTTTTGTTTATATCCCAAATGGGATAATGTCAGAGGGGGAGTCCACGAGCGGTTTTTTACATGTGGCCAGGACAAATGTTGAGTAATGGTGTTCTATGATTAATTTATCTTCATCTGCATTAAAAATCCGAGTCATCCTTCCGCCAGTCGATATGCGTAAAAGCTTCGATGGTCTCACCGGCGTTTTACGCGAGTTCAGTATAGCTAATCTTAATGCTCAATTCCTCTACGCCTTTTCTAACAATAGAGGCTCTCCGTCAGATGAGCATGATAGATGCGTAGCATAACCTCAGCTTCATATATTCTAGACCTCTGATTCTTCGAGCCTTGACCTTCTATTTAGAAACTAAACTATTAAAGCCCTCAATGCGCCCTGAGGTAAGTTTATGTTTAGCATAGTTGGTAATTCTATCAGCTCATCTGCTGAAGCTTCTAGCTAATCTCATGAAAGGTCTCAATCTGCTACTTTAATATTCTCTTTTTGTTTACTACTGAGTTTAACCCAAAAGGTGTCCCAGCTTTAGTTGGTATGATTCCCCCGTTTATTATTAGTACAAAAGCTAATCCTAGTGACGAGAAGGATATTGAAGGCTGACGCTCTTGTTCTCTTGCTCGTGATTATTTAGGAGGTTGCATCTGGAGTGTGATAAGTTGCTTATATTGGCTATAAATTACTTGCTTGTTGATAAGTCGAGGAGAAAATAGCGCAAGATCACGGCACTTAACGCTTAACAGTTCAATAGTTTTGCTGTAAATCACTCCCATGGCAATTGACCCACTACTCAAATTACTCGCGCAGAAGGCGAGATACACGCATCAGGAATTGGCTGACTTACTCTCGCTTAACGAGGCAGAAGTAGCTGCCAAGATGGCGGACTATGAGGCGAATGGAACCATCCTTGGTTACCAAACTATGGTTAATCCTGAGCTTGCCGGAAATACGAATGTCAGTGCCTTTATTGAGGTGAAATTAACGCCGGAACGCGATGGTGGATTTGACCGTGTGGCTATGCGTATTGCAAAATTTGACCAGGTCGATGCCTGTTATCTTATGAGTGGAGGCTATGATCTGAATGTAGTGGTTACCGGTGCTGATTTATTAGAAGTAGCACGTTTTGTTTCTGAGAAGCTTAGCACTATCGGTGGTGTCATTTCTACAGCGACTCATTTTAAGCTTAAAACATATAAGAAGAACGGGCTTCTATTCTCAGTAGAAGAGCCAGAAGGCAGACTCTCTGTAGCACCATAATAGATCTCTAACAATATGGACTACAGTACTAAAATTTCCACTCAAGTGGCATCTGTGCCACGCTCAGGAATCCGTGATTTCTTCGAGCTGGTACAGGGCAGGGAAGATGTGATTTCTCTCGGTGTCGGTGAGCCTGATTTCACCACGCCATGGCACATTCGTGAAGCTGCTATTTACTCACTAGAGAAAGGTCAGACGAGCTATACCTCGAACCTCGGACTTGTGAAATTACGCAAGCTCATTTCTGGGTATGTTAGTGATTTTTTCAAAGTGGACTATTCCGCAGATACCGATGTTCTCGTATCAGTGGGTGTCAGTGAGGCAATCGATCTAGCACTCCGTGCATTGATCAATCCCGGTGATGAAGTGATCTTCCACGAGCCTTGCTACGTTTCTTATAGTCCTAGCATTGTGATGGCACATGGTGTGGCCGTCCCAGTAGCAACGACTAAGCAAGATGGATTCGTACTTAAAGCTGGGGCTCTAGAAAAAGTAATCACTCCGAAGAGTCGCGTGCTGATGCTGAATTTCCCAACGAATCCAACCGGAGCAATCGCTCCGCGTGAAGATCTAGAAGAGATCGCGGCACTTTGTATCAAGCATGATTTGATTGTTCTAACAGATGAGATCTACAGTGAACTCATCTATGATGAAGAGCCTCACACGAGCATTGCCTCACTACCTGGTATGAAGGAACGTTGTATTCTTCTCCACGGATTTTCTAAAGCATTTGCGATGACGGGCTTTCGTCTCGGTTACGCTTGTGGGCCTGCACCACTCGTTGACGCGATGATGAAAATACACCAGTACTCGATGCTATGCGCTCCGATGACAAGTCAGGTCGCAGCCATAGAAGCTCTGCAAAATGGTGCTAAAGCAGTAGCTGAAATGAAAGAGTCTTATCATCAGCGTCGCGACTATATGGTGCGTCGTCTTCAGGAGATGGGGATTGATTGTCATTTGCCAGGTGGTGCATTTTACGTTTTTCCTGACATCCGTAAGTTCGGGATGACGAGTAAAGATTTCGCCATGCGCTTATTAGAAGCTACGAATGTGGCTGCTGTCCCTGGTGATGCCTTTGGTGATAGTGGGGAAGGTTTTCTTCGTTGTTGCTATGCTACCAGCATGGAACAAATCGTGGAGGCGATGAACCGGATGGAGAAGTTTGTGATCTCGCTCTAACATTTTTAATAAAACACCATGGATCTAGCTAAAATAAGAGAGGATAAAACATACGCCCATGTAGTACCTCTCGCCACCTTCATGGTGTTGAACCTTGTACTATCCGTCATTGATGAAAGTGGACTCAAGTGGGATCACCCAGATGCTGCTTGGTACGAGATGACCGAGCACTGGTTCTATCCACTACAGACTCTGATCTGTGGTGCGATGTTGATTTTCTTCTGGAAGCACTATGAGATAAAGTGGGATAGACGCATCATCATCGGTGCTATCATGGGCGCGATTGGTATCGGCTTCTGGATCCTGCCGACACACCTATATACAACGCTTGGTTACACTGAAGATACCGTTGGTTGGCTAAAGCATCTTGGGCTAGATGCGCGTGAAAAAGGGTTCAGTACTGCTGATATGAGTAATACGACAGCGATCTGGATGACTACGATTTTTCGTTTTCTCAGAGCTGCTATTGTCGTGGCATTCGTAGAAGAGATCTTCTGGCGTGGCTTTCTGATGCGCTTCCTTCTTAAGATGGATGGCAAGTACTGGAAAGTCCCATTCGGGAAATTCAGCTGGCTCAGCTTCACCGTCACCACACTAGCCTTCGTCTTAATCCATAATCCCGTAGACTACGCTGGAGCAGTTGTATACGGCACGATCATGTATTTCGTAGCAGTGCATACCAAGAGCCTAGCTGCCTGTATTGTGATGCATGGCGTCTCTAATCTATTGATGGGGATCTACGCTCTACAGTATGCTAAGTACGGACTCTGGTAGTGTATATCTCATCTCTAACAAGTGTCACGATACACTCTAGATGTCGCGTCTGTGGGAAAAGATCGAAGGGCTGGATGTCTTGGATCTTGTAGCCAGAATCTTGGAATAGCTTGAGATCACGCATCTGGGTGGCTGGCTCACAGGAGATGTAGACACAGGTTTCAGGGCCGTACTTTATGAGTTGTTCAAGGAATTCTTCGGAGCATCCTGCGCGTGGTGGGTCAATGAGGACGGTTGTTTCCTTGGCAGGGAAGTCGATGGTTTTAAAGATAGCTTCTGCACTGGATGCGGTAAATTCTGCATTGTCGATTCCGTTGAGCTTAGTATTCTGGCGCGCCCAGTTAGTGGAAGTTTCTGAGACTTCGATGCCCGCTACTTTTTTGAAGTGTTTGGCTAGACTGAGTGCGAATAGTCCTGAGCCACAGTATGCATCGATGAGGAATGTATTCTCAGAGTGGGTGGCTTGCTTAGCTGCATAGTCTGTGAAGGCAGGAAGGATGTATGGGTTGTTCTGGAAGAATTCCTTGGCTAGGAACTTGAAGGTGAGTTCGCCGACTTGTTCGCTGATGACAGCTTCTGGATCTGTCTCGACACGGCGCTCGGCACCGGCAGAATTTAACGAACCACGAAGCAGCAGAGTGGAGTCTTTCTTGTATTGCTTAGCGAGTGAGTGAGTCTTTTTGCGCTCTTCAGGAAGAGCGAGGTTGATCTCCTCCATGGCTATCGGGCAGGTGGTGATGTCTAGATATTCGCGGCCACCTTGCCTGGAAACAAAACCGATATTAGAGATTTTTCCGTTGTATGGTTTACGGAAATTTGGCGTGAGCTTGGAGCGGTAGTTGTATGGTTGTGGTGAGGCGATAGTTGGATTGACCTGGTATTCTGTACTTATCATATACTTCAAGAGCTCGGTTACTTGTTTGGTTTTCCACTCTACCTGAAGGTCGTAATCCATATGCTGGTATTGGCAGCCGCCACAGCTTTGGAACAGGCTGCACTTAGGCTCGACTCTGCGCTCAGATGGAGTGATGATTTCTACGAGTTCTGCGAGAGAACAGTTTTTCTTATTACTGATGATACGTGCTCTCACTGTCTCACCTGGGATGGTGAAAGGGACGAAGATCACCCAGTTGGTGAGTCTCTCATTACGGACATCCACTCGTGCGACTCCGTCACCTTGGTTAGAGAGAGACTCTATGGTGAGCTCTAGTTCGTGGAACTGTGGGAATGGAGTTGGTTTGAATTTCTTCTGTGGGCGCATGGTGGTAATGTTGTGGTGCTCTGATTAGGGTGCTAATCCATTCGAGATGGCGGTATATTGCTATTATGTTCGGTAAGTTACTAGAATATTTGATGATTTATTCAGTTATGGCAGTTTCCTTAGTGGGAGCTGAGTTTACCTTTGTGAAGACGCTGAAGGAGGTGGCTACGAAGCTGGATATTGAGGTGGTAAATATAGAGTTTGAATTTGAAAATAAAACAGACGAGATAATCACGATAATAGCATGTTAGAGAAATAGACTAGCCTTGCATCAGAGCGATCGAATAGGGATGGATGTCATCGTAACTGATATGCTCAAAGCTACCAAAAATAGGGTGGTGACTTAGGTAGTAGTGTCGGACATAAGGTGTGCTGATGCCACAGAGAACACAGGTGAGCTGAGCTGGACTATGCAGGTACTTTTTCTTCTTATCTAGAAATTCTTTGATGTTCTCTAACTGCTGGTCTGTGAGTGAGTGGGTCGAACCACGCTTCTTTTTAAATGAGGTGGAGAGCTTTCTAGAGCGCACATCGCCATTACATGAAGAGCAGTTGTTGCAGGCGTTTTGCTCGGCCTTGGTGACACTGAACCATTTTTCAAACTGTACGGGAATACATGCTTTGGTAGTTGAGATGCGGACCACTTCATTGAGTCGTTTCTCGTCGTGCTCTAGCTGATTTTGATGGTAGTCATTGAGTTCACGGGCGAGATCATGGACTTGATCTTTATCGAGAATTTTGAGCATCTTGTAGTGTTTTTGCCAGCCTGAGAATCGCATGTAACATTCACCAGAAATCTTGATTTCTAATAATGTCTCGTAAATTTTTTCACTAGGGATACCAAAGTCTTCTAGTGTGTCATGGAGGTCGTAGCGGTCTTCTGAGTCGATGATACTTTGAATAGCCACTCGATGCTTTTTGGGGTAGTCGGTGAGCTGTAGAGTTCTTCCATAGAGAACATTCATCTGGATATAACGCCAGGTTGTGTGGGTGTATTTGCTTATCTTGAGTAGCTCTAGTTTAGCAAGTATGACATCGAGCGTGGTGGAGAGCATACCTAGTTCGACACGGGTTTGGTATGGCTGAATGGCTGCGGTCTTGCCTTGTGATACGAGCTTGCAGATCAAGCGGTGAATGGCGGTTTCTTCTAGCTCACGAGCTCGGATGAAGTTAGTCAACGGGATGATGTCATCACCACAGGCTAAGAGATACGTGTGTGCTGTTTTGTCATCTCGGCCAGCTCTGCCACTTTCCTGCATCCAGCCTTCGGGGGATTTGGGTAAATGATAGTGGATGATGGAGCGGATATTAGATTTATCCACTCCCATGCCAAAGGCTATAGTAGCGACGATGACTTGGGTTTTGTTGGCAAGGAAATCATCCTGAATCTGCTTGCGTGAGCTAGCTGACATTCCCGCGTGATAAGATTTTACTCGTAGTCCGGTGGTGGAGATATGATGCGCTATCTCTTCGCACTGCTTCTGCTGCATGGCATAGACGATGGCAGGCAGGTGCTCTCGCTGGGCGAGAGTGTTTGTTAGAATGTCGAGTCGCTGTTCGCTAGTGCAAGGGATGACTGTATAGCTGAGGTTCTCGCGTTTCGGTGAGGATGCTATATGCTGTGCGGTCTTTATACGGAATGCCTTGCGTATATCTGAGGCTACTTTGCGTGTAGCGGTGGCTGTTAAAGCGAGGACTGCGTGTGGTTTGATAGCCCGAGTTAGGTGCGGTAGTGAGAGGTAAGATGGGCGGAAACTGTGGCCCCACTCAGAGTAACAGTGTGCCTCATCGATAGCTACGAGGGAAATAGGTATCAGCTTGAGGATGTCTAGCAGTTCAGGATTAGCAAGCGTCTCGGGAGAGGTGTAGAGTAGCTGAACCTTACCATTTCTGAGCTGGTTTAGATTATTATGTCGCTCTTCGGTGGTCAGTGTGGAGTCTATCTGGAAGGCGGAAATTTCTTGCTGCTGCAGTTTCTGAACTTGATCTCGGATGAGTGAGAGGAGAGGTGAAATGACTACGGTGGTGCCTTTATCTCTTAGTAGAAATGAGGGAAGTTGGAAGGTGAGTGATTTTCCAGAGCCTGTAGGAAGGGTGGCTAGTGTGTTGTTACCTGCGAGGATGTGATCGATGATTTCAAGCTGCGCAGGCCGAAATTCCTGCAAACCAAAGTGGGTCTGTAATGCCTGATGGGGCGTCAGCATGATTATGTATGATAAAGTAAAGTGTCGCCGTGATGACTATTTATCATCGTTGTTTAGGCGTGGATCATTATTTTTAGCCCAACCACTATCACGGTTCTTACTCCAACCACTGTCCTTATTTTTTTTCCAGCCATCATTACTCTTTTTACCACCTTCATTATAAGTTGCTTCAGGTCTAGAGTCTTGGATGAACTCATCTGTAGAGGTCTCTGTATTTGTGTTCTGAGTGATATCTTGGTTGTTATTCTGGTTATCTCCTTTGTTGGGATCAGTGGATGTGAAAGCGTGTTTAGTGAATGTCATGACTAGCTTATAGCCATTCTTTGCGAGGCCTGGTCCCATGTAGAGATTGCCGGTATCGGTTTTCCACTTGTGAGTGAAGAGGATGCTATCCATAGCAAGGTGGTCTTTCTGAGGGTACGTACTGGCACTGCTGGCTTTACCGTGACGGCTGGAGAGGTAGTTAACTAGATATTTCCATGAGGTTTTCAGCTTGGTAGGGTACTGCGTAGCTGGCATGTGTGCAGAGTGTAGACTCAGACTTTGTAGTGTTTTGCCTTCTATCCAGTTGTAATGAACAGTGTATTGAAGGTCATCGAGCGTGTTTGTAGTCTTATAAGAGCCATTGAGACCCGATGTTTCAAAGAGTGTGCTCTCTCTTTTAGCATCAACAAGTGGAGAAGCCTTGAGTTTCTTCTCTACTTCATTTCTCGTGTCACCAACCTCTACTCCTCCGAGTAGCTGTCCTAAACTTGGCAATGTGCTTAGTGATAAGATTGATAAAAGTAATATGTTTCTTTGAAATAACATGCTAAAATTTAGACAACGAGAGATAGCATAGCAATAAAGATCTTTTGTTTTGATTTATGGTGAGAGTGAGCTTGAATAGCACCATGGAAATAGGACGCGAAGAGATAGCTGAGATTCTGGAAGAGATAGCAGTTTTACTAGAGCTTAAGGGAGAGAATGTCTTTAAAACCAGAGCTTACAGAAATGGAGCAGAAGCCGTGATGAACTCTGAAATGGATATCATAGCTCTGGCTAAGGCTGGTGATCTCAGTGGGGTGAAAGGCTTTGGTAAAGCGCTGCAGGAAAAAGTCTCTGAGCTAGTACAGACTAGTAAGATGACGTATTATGAAAATTTACGAGGCGAGTTTCCCGCTGGATTGTTTGATTTGTTTGAGCTTTCAGGTCTGGGGCCAAAGAAGATCAAGGCGCTCTATAATAAATTAGCGGTGGATTCGATCCCTTCACTCAAGGAAGCTTGTGAGAGTGGAAAGGTGGCTGAACTCAGCGGCTTTGGAAAGAAGACGGTGGAGAAGATCTTGGAGGCCATAGAGCTGAAAGAGAAATTTGCGAGTCATTTTAGATTGGGCAGTGTGGCTGTGATGGCTGAGGTGTTGTTAGAGAAAGTGCGTGAGCATCCGGCTGCACTTCGCTGCACACATGCGGGTTCTTACAGAAGGTCTAAGGAAATTTTACACGATATCGACATCCTTGTAGCTACTGAAAAGCCAGCTGAACTGACTGAATATTTTAGTACGCTTCCCGAGGTGCATTCGGTAATTGTATGTGGTGAGACTAAGGCATCAGTACGACTAGATGATGGGTTACAGTGTGATTTGCGAGCGGTTTCCAATAGCGCGTATCCATTTTCACTGCAGTACTTTAGCGGGAGTAAGGAGCACAATGTAGAAATGCGTAAGCGTGCCAAGCAGAAGGGGTGGTCGCTGAACGAGTATGATTTTCAGGGTGATGATACGAGCGTGGAACTTCCTGAGGTCAACGAAGAAGCAGATATTTATAATGCACTTGGGCTAGCGTTTATCCCTCCTGAGTTACGTGAAAATCGTGGAGAGTTTGAAGCTGCTGAAAAGGGGGAGATTCCAAAGTTGATCGAGCTAGAAAACCTCAGGGGGACATTCCATAACCACACGACTGCTTCTGATGGGCGAAATTCATTAGAAGAAATGGCTGATGCTGCAATCGATCTCGGCTTGGAGTATCTGGGTATTGCAGACCATAGTAAGTCATCGTTTCAGGCTAATGGACTTTATGCAGATAGGCTGCTGCGGCAGGTAGCTGAGATCAAAAAGCTTAATTCTAATCCTGACTGGGATGGAAAATTTAAGTTGATCGCTGGATCTGAGGTTGATATTCTAAAAGACGGAAGTCTTGATTTTCCGGATGATGTTCTGAAGCAGTTAGACTACTGTGTAGCTTCGGTGCACAATGCATTTACACTGCCAGAGGATGAGATGACAGCTCGGATTATTCGCGCTATGGAGAATGAACATGTGACGATGCTTGGTCATCTTACAGGTCGCCTATTACTGAAGAGGAATCCTTATGCTGTGAATGTGGAGAAGATCATCGACTGTGCTGCTGAGACAGGGACAATCATCGAGCTAAACTGTAGTCCAATGCGTCTGGATATGGACTGGCGTTACTGGAAGAAGGCGAAGGAGAAAGGCGTGAAAACGAGCATTAATCCGGATGCACACCGCACTGAGCAACTGCAGTATCTCTCCTACGGCGTTCGATTAGCAAGAAAAGGCTGGTTGACTAAGGAAGATGTAGTAAATACCAAAACACTCGCAGAGGTGGAAGACTGGCTAGGTATGAATGGTTAATCTTAATTAGTTTACAGAGGGTAGCTATTTGTTTTTTAGTACTAGGAAGTTACGCACATCTTTGTTCCAGAATGGGCGTATGCTGAGTGGACCGTTGTTGACCGAGGAGGAGACCCAGAGATCTGATGAGCGCCCACCGTCGAGGTTTAATGCGATGGTGGCTTTGAAACTATCGATCTTCAATGTTGTTAGAGCTTTTGATAAGTCGCTTAGGGTACAGGCACTGGCGTGGCCGATACACCAGTGGCTATTGCCGTCGGTAGCGATGAATGAGCGCACGCGGGCGTTATTGTTAGATAATCCTGCAATGACCTTGGAGTTCTCTAACAGCATCGGGCCAGCCTGAAGTAGTTCTGCAGGTGGTTTTTTCGAGAGCTGAGCCCAGATAGATCTGCGCTTGAGGTGTGCGCCTTGAGGTGTCTGGTAGAATATCCCGCTGCCGAGTGATGAAGTGTTGTAAGCTCCGCGCCTAGTCCCTTGGGTGATGACTAGCCCGAGCGGTTTTCCTTCTGGGGTAAAGAACCCAGCATTGATGGCAGCTATTCCATTTAGTGAATCTGTGGCCGCTTGCGCATCAGCGTAGCTGGTACCTGGTCCCTTGGCTTGATCGGCTACGACGAGTGATTGCTTTCTACTGTCGAAGGTAACGAGGTTGAACTGAATCCCATCGTGACTGATCTTATGTAATGCATTTGGAAGTACTTTCTGAGCAGGCGCCTGAGCTAGTACTAGTGCTGCTGGCTTAGGTTGAGCTGCGGTAAGTTTGTTCTTAGCTTTAATAGTTGGGGTTTCTACTACTGGAGCAATAGGTAATGGAATAATGGCTTGCTGTTGGCAGGCTGAGCTTAAGATGATGAGGGCTGTAGTGCATGCAATGCAGTTTAGCTTAAATTGTAAATTCATATGATTGGAAGTTAGAGCGAGATTAAATTCACCTATCTAGCTACACGTAGTCAAGCTGGTGGGGATGGAGTCATCTCTATCGTTGTAGTGGATAGACGGGGGGCATGAAGAAAAAAATAAAAAATACCACCGACCGGGATCGAACCGGTACGCCCCGAAGGACACCAGATTTTAAGTCTGGGGCGTCTACCAATTCCGCCACGGTGGCTTTTTTACAAGCCTTAATTATATAAGGTAAAATTTTACAGTGCGTAAGAAATAGTAACTTGAGAAAGCTAAATTTCTTACTTGTGCAGGCGCAGACTACTGCCGAGATTTAATTTCGTCAATAACAGCTTTTAAATACTTTCTGTCCTCTTTGTTAGCCTTTGAAATAGCGTTATTTATAGCGGGTAGGGAGCGGCTGGTTCCAATTTTAGTCAGGATAGCTGCGGCTGATTTGTAGTGACTTTGAGGTACATGCGGGAGTGCTTTGATTATGGCTTCTTCACCATATGACTTAGCTTGAATGATGTGGTTTTGCCAGAGGAGGGGGCCTTGCTTTGTTGCCCATTGCTTAGCTAGTATAGATGCTGAACCAGGGATACCTTTTTTCACGAGGTAGTTCATCACTGACTGGCTCATGTCCGTGGAACCGGCAATTTTTTGCGCATAATCGAGTACTTTTTGGTGGGTTTTGAACTCGGGTTTTGTCCAGTTTAATAGAGTGGTTATGAACTGAGCTGACAGTTCGTGGTCAGTGATAGTGATCTGATTAGCAAGAGTTTCAGCAATGTCTGCTTGCCTACCAATATGATCGCCTGATTCTAGTCGTTTAGCTGCCTCAATTTGCCTAGATCTGTCGATGCTTTGAAGTTCTAGGAGATTAGCGTCAAAGTAGTTGGGG
Organism: uncultured Rubritalea sp.; assembly: GCA_937981665.1. Lineage (GTDB taxonomy): Bacteria > Verrucomicrobiota > Verrucomicrobiia > Verrucomicrobiales > Akkermansiaceae > Rubritalea. The sequence continues at coordinate 57,092 of CALJOJ010000007.1, read as the reverse complement.
TCGAGAGGGTTCGAAACGACGCCTTCTTTAGGAGGAGCTAGAGAGGTTTTATCTACTGTTACTTCAATTACTTTGAGCGAGCTAAGAGTAGGATTCATCTCAATAGGCTCGCCAAATTTCTTAGTCATTTCGTAGAGGTCTTCTAACGAGGTGTCACTCACTAGTGTGATGAGAGTCACTGGCTTACCATTGATCTCTCTACCATTAGGATATGTGGTCGGTTGATCCTTTAGTGATAGGGCGCGATCTAGATAGATAAGAATAGTGTCAAGGTATTGCATTTTGCAGTCATGGAGAATGATGGCTTTGACTCGGTTTGGGTCTGATTCCTTTCCGCGGAGGTAATCTATTCTATCATAGCCTATGCCAGCTTTATACTCTTCTAGTGCCTCTACAAAGTTATCCTGCTCACCAGTGTTAGTGTCGGTTTCTGATGTTGTGTGGATCTCAGTGTGCTCCATGGTGATTTCTTCTGACCCTGTGATTTCACCAGGATAGATGAACGGCATAGCGGCAAGAATGCCTCCTAATATAAGTACAGGAAGTAAAGCTTTAGGCTTTCTTCTGAATCCAATTAGGATGAGCAGGGAGCCAACGAGTACGACAAAGCCAGTTAGGACGAGACGCCTAGAGTTATCTAAGCTATCCATTATCCCGCCTTCTTTTCCTCCTGAGAGGAAGATAGCGATGAATGTGAGAAGCATGAGAATACCAGTATAAATCATCAATGGCTGATTAGCTTTCCTCGGTTGAGCGTATTTCGAGCTAATGTGTTGATAGCTTGCCGTTTGGAAATTCACGGTTGAACTATTATTCGTTGTTGGGGTTGTTGAGCCAGCTTTAGCGTAGGTCTTCTCGGGTTCATTAGTTCGCTCACCAGGATAGACTTTTCTTTGCTTGCTGAGAGATGCCTCAGAAACCTCAAACATTTCATCACAGCCGCCACATTTTACTGTTTTCCCCATAAAGTCACTAGGAATAGCGAATTTTTGACCACAGAACTGGCATTTGATTTGGATTTTTTCCATTAGTAATAAGGTGTTAGTTTGAGAGGGAGACTCTGATGAGCGAATCAGAATATGTTTTATGGTATCTGTCTACTAAGAACGATATTCGTTAGAAATTATTTTTGCAGTATGAATTCATAGTTTACTTAGTGGGCTTGGTGCTTTAATCCCTCATCTATGAGTATGGTACATGTGAATTTAGCAGATAGGAGTTATGATGTCTGGTGTGAATATGGGATTTTAGATAAATTAGGTGAGAAAATTTCTTCACTTGGGTTGCCGTCGCGTTGTGCCTTGATTACAGATTCTAATGTAGAGGCGCATTATGCCGGTGCTGTTATGCGTGCGCTTGAGTCTGATGGATTCTTGCTTTCTAGGCATGTGGTAGAGGCTGGTGAGGCAGCTAAGAATATGTCTAACGTGGAGCAGCTTTGCCGTGAGATGACTCAAGCTGGACATGGTAGAAAGTCATTTGTTGTTGCACTAGGTGGCGGAGTAGTGGGTGACTTGGCGGGGTTTGTAGCTTCAGTGTTTTACCGTGGTATTCCTTTTGTTCAGATTCCTACTACAATTGTTTCTCAGGTGGATAGTTCAGTAGGTGGGAAGACGGGAGTAAATATCGCAGAGGGGAAAAATTTAGTAGGTGCCTTTCATCAGCCAAGACTTGTATTAGTGGACCCAGCTACTTTATCTACATTACCAGGTCGTGAATACCGAGAAGGCTATGCCGAGGTGATCAAGCATGCAGCTATCCGTGATGAAGCGATGTTTGTAGACTTAGAGAGTTTAGATCCGCTGAATCAAGAACCTCCAGCTGAGCTGTTAGCCAGGAATTTAGCGATTAAAGCACGCGTGGTGGAAGAGGATGAGCAGGAGCTGAATGATACACGAGCATTGTTAAATTTTGGTCATACCATCGGTCATGGTATCGAGGCGAGTTTACCGTATGGGGAATTACTTCACGGTGAGGCTATTTCATTGGGGACGAGGGCTGCAGTCTATCTCTCGCAGAAGAAAAGCACGCTATCAGTGGATGAAGGAAAGCGTGTTCTAGCGCTATTAGATGCATTTCATCTTCCTTTGGTCTTAAATGAGAGCATACAGACTGAGATGATAATGCAGAAGCTAGTTACTGATAAGAAGTTTGCTAGTGGGGTTATCCGCTTTGTTTTGCTGAGGGGGCTGGGAGACAGCTTTGTATCTGACGAAGTGACTGAAGAAGACCTCATAGAAGCGATAGAATACTTGCGAACACCGTTCGAAGCGTAAGATCTTAAACGAGATCTAATAGGTCTGCGAGTGAGTAGATGAAATGATCTGACTCTTCACGGACTTTTTGTCTATCGGTGTATTTACCGTAACCTACAAACATGTCTACGTTGCTCTTAGTCTCTAAGTCTGAGACTCCATCGCCCACCATAATGATGCGCTCGGGTGAGTATTCAGCTTTTAGCTTTTCAATGATCTGAGGCTTACCGCCATTGTAGGTAGTTGGGTAGGTGTTATCAAATTTCACAAAATTGCCAGCATCATCGAGGATGAGTGGAACAGCCTCTACTCTCTCGATGCCTAAATGAGCAGCTAGAGGCTCGATAAGACGCTTGAATCCACCAGAAAGTATAATGATAGTGAAGCCTTGTTTTCTGAGCTCTGCGAGAGTCGCCATAGCAGTAGGCTCAACAGTATCGATATATAGTTGTTCGATTTTTTGGCAGGTTGCTAGGTTTGGTTGAATGATCTCTAGTCTGCGTGAGAAGACCTCATCGAGTGCGACTTCTCCATTCATCGCTGCGTTAGTAAGTGTTTCTACTTCTTGGAAAATTTCAGCACCTTTTTCACGAGCTAGTTCATCGATGCCCTCGATGGATGAGAGGGTGGAATCGCAGTCAAAGACGATGAGTTTGTTATTAGAATTGGTCATAGTGATTTGATGTATTGATGTAGAATGGGGATATCAGCTACTGCCCAGTCTAGATTTAGTATTAAACTTTTCAGCGGGTCTAACCAGAGTAATTCTGAGTGTTCAGTGGGATTTGGTGTTTCCACTGATGGAAATTTACAGAGATAAGGGGAGAGGGTGATATGGAAATCTGGGTATTGATGTGTGCCTGAGTCGAGTTGTTTTATGAGAGTGATGTCGATCTGCAGTTCTTCAGGGATTTTGCTAATGATAGCTTGTTCCTTGGTCTCGTGGGCTTCCATTTTTCCACCAGGGAATTCGCATTTGTCTGGGTTAGATTGTGTTGAACCGCGGTTATAAGCTAGTAGTTCACCATCTGTATTAATGTTGAGTGCACAGACTATTTAAAGTGACTTCATGAAATAGAAGAGTTCACTATTGAGTGTGTAGGATATGCTCAAAAGCGAGATTTATCTACCTGCAGTGAGTCGCTTAGCGAGTGCATCAGGGAGTCCAGCAGCAAGAATCTTCTTCTGTGTGGTCTCGATGTCGTACTCTAAGCGGCGAAAGCTGATTTCCTTCTTATCAGTATCATAGATGCTGTAGCATGCGCGCCAGTCTCCATCACGAGGCTGACCAACAGAGCCGGCATTAATGAAATATTTAAGTCCTTCTTCAAGAATGAAAGTCTCAGATGGAGCGTCATATACCTTGTCTCCTCGTACGAATACGCGTGGGACGTGGGTGTGGCCGTGGAAACATACCTGAGTGAATTGGTATGAGAAGTTTGACATTGCGTCGAACTTGTTAGTCACGTAATTCCAGATGTTAGGTTGGTCGAGAGTCGAGTGAACGATGGTGAAGTCATTTACCTGTCTTACCATTCTCATTTTAGCTAGATATTCACGCTGCTCATCAGTGAGTTGGTCACGTGTCCACTGGAGCGCTTCAGCTGCAACGGGATTCATCATCTCAAGTGAGTGATCTCCGCCTGCGTCTTCGTCATGGTTTCCTTTAACTACAGGGCAACCCATTTCACGGATAATTTCTAGGCATTCAGATGGGTTGGCATTGTAGCCGACAATGTCACCAAGACATACGTAGCTTTCACAACCTTGATCTTTAGCGTCTGCTAAAACGGTTTCGAGGGCTTCTAAGTTGGCGTGGATATCTCCAAATAATGCGATTTTCATGAATTGGTTATTTTTTGCTGGATGCTTAGTGACTATGCATGGACGATTGGTGGAAAAATGAAAGCAAAAAATAGCCTTAATATGTAATTCTAGTATCCACAATGATGTATATTAGAAGCTAATTATTTACCTCTGTGTTTTGGTATATTGTTCTCTTCTTGTCCAGTAGGGTGGTATTTTTTTCTAGTTGCTTGATCATTTTCTCGACACCGTATATTTTTGGCCCTTGCTTTCTGTTACGCCACAACGTTCGAAGATGTTTTAAGGCATTTTGTTCCGAGCCATAGATCTCAATGAGTGACATGGGAGACTCTACTATAGTCAGCGGATGATAATTACTAATGAAGAGCTGGTTTAGGACAATGGGTGTACGGTATTGACCACCGCGAGCGAAGAGTTCTAGTGCTATATCGTAGGCTTCTTGATGTCTTTCTGGTAAGTTTTGGGTGTTAAATAAGATTCTGATATTGGCTTGGCGGACTGCGTGATAGGGTAGATCTGGCATAGTCAGCATTTGTTTGTGAGTTTCAATGGCAGCTGGATAGTCTGGATTTCGAAATCTATTGCCCTCTAGGTTTGCTTTTAGATTTTGAAATCTCCAGTCATCGGGATTTATTTCAATTCCACGATCAATGATATCTTTACCCTTTTGGATATATCTCTCAAAGACTCGATTTCGAGCTACTTCAGTTAGTGATTCATCTGATTTTTTGTCGATCGCTGCATTATACGCCATGTGCCAGGATGCCATGTCCCAGTAGTGGAAGTTATAGGGGTCGAGTAAGAGGATTTCTTCAAAAGAGTCTTCGACTTTATCCCATTCTTGATTTGAGTGTGGACGGGTAGTGGCTGAGCTCATGAAGGCAGCTATGGTAGGGCGGAGGCTTCCATAGGTAGCGATAAATGCCTTCTGCTTGAGTCTAGATCTGTCCTCTAATGAGAGTCTAGGTGGTACGAGCTTTAGTTCATGCAGGTCTTCAGCGAGTTGCTGCTCTATAGGCATGCGGCTCCAGCCTGTGATGGCGAGAACGATAAGAATGACGATGACATTTTTGAGCTTAGCCATGGTGATTAAAATTCTTTCTTCCTAAAGGTGAACCATGAGAGGATTACGTAAATAGCGAGATAGAATAGTGAGAGAATAGTGATTCTACCCATGATAGATAGCGGTACAGCGTGTCCATCAATGACCCCGTCTTCAATAGATAGAAATTGTAGATCAGGGAAGAAAACTGCGACCATCAGTGAGATCTTAGAGAGCTGATTCTCGACGCCAAATTTAGCCATAGTATCTGCGTATTCTCTTGCGTCTGACTGGATGAGACCGATCACAATGATGATCAGGGTTAGTATTAAAGTGAAGAGAGTCGATGTAGAGAAGGTGGATATCAATAGGGCAATCGATGCGATCACGATGGCTTTCAGGAAAATAGCAAAGGATGCTAGGTGGATATTGATAGATACTCCGTGAGCGTTGATGTTAGCTAGCTTGGCTTCGATCATATCCTGTGGCATGCCTTGTCTAGTATAGGTTAATGTCTGGATGTCGATGATTTCAGAGTATTTCTGGTCGAGAAAGAAGCAGAGGACGAGATCCATTGCTACCAGAGAGACAAAGATGAGGGCGAGCACACCTAGCAGCTTACCGAGTAAATAATCTAAGCGGGGTACTGGCTTACATAAGATAGTGTAGAGTGTGCGGTCTTCAATGTCCTTCGGGATGAGTAATGCTGTAGCTGACAGTGCGAGTAGCATGGAGAACATATTCATGGCCGCGAAACCTGTGCTCTTAATGAGTCTGAGTTCTTGTTCCGGGCTGGTGTCACCACCAGTTTCATTTTGGAAGATCACTTGCTTTGCTCCCCAGAGCAAGATGACGAATGCAATGAGAAAATAAAAAACCTTCATGCGAACTAGCTGAGTGAAGGTGTGACTCGCTATTACGCCGATGCGTGCGAGAGAGATGAAGGATGTTTTTTTGAAAGATTCAGGACTTACAGACATGGGCTTATGATTTCTTGTTCTTTCGGTTATTAGCAGTGTCGATGAAGAGTTTTTCGAGTGACGATCTTGGAGTTTGTGAGCTCACTATTTTAGCTCCGCTACTGGAGTGTTGGCGGACTAGTTCACTGATGGATTCGAGAAGTCCTTCGTCGGCATTTTCGAGAATGACCTCATGCTGGTTCTCAATAGCTGTTAGTTCATCGAGTGTACCTTCATTGACCATTTGACCTTCAAAGATGATGCCTACACGGTCGCAGACTTCCTGTACTTGCTCAAGCAGGTGTGAGCAGAGGAAGATGGTTACTCCTTCCTCCTTCAGGCGGAAGATAAGGTCACGGATCTCACGTGAGCCAATAGGGTCTACGCCTGCAGTAGGTTCATCAAGGATGAGTAATTTAGGGTTCTGGATCAGAGCTTGGGCCAAGCCTACACGCTGAAGCATACCTTTAGAGTAACCTCCTAGTCTGCGGTTTCTGGCGTGAGTCAGAGAAGTGAGTTCTAGGAGTTCATTCACTTTATTGTTGAGATATTTTCCTCTCATACCACAGAGGTTACCGTAGAACTTGAGTGTTTCTGAAGAAGTCTGGTGCTTATAGAAATATGGGTTTTCTGGCAAGAAGCCGATCTCGCTTCTGGCGTCAACTTTAGTAGAGTCACAGCCAAAGACCTTACAAAGCCCGGAAGTAGGGGATATGAGACCCAGTAGAGCTTTCATGGTCGTGGATTTGCCTGAGCCATTTGGTCCAATAAGTCCGTATACTTCACCAGCTTTGATGTTGATTGATACTTTATCAACAGCTTTGAAGGTCTCCTTTTTAAATGACGAGCGATACGTCTTTACCAGGTCTTTGATTTCGATCGCAAAGGGTGCATCGAGTGCGTGGTTAGATGAATGGTTCATGATTTAATTCAATAGTATTAACCTAGCGTAAATTAAAATACAGGCAATCAAATATCAGCTAAAATATCGATCCCGCTGTTAGAAGTAAAATTGACTTGATCAGCTGGGGAAGGAGCGTATATTCCCGCCAGAAATTTGGACTACAAATTTAATATATACATTATGGCTACAACAGATACTGAAAAACACGGCTTTCAGGCCGAAGTAAAACAGCTTTTAGACATTGTGATCCACTCACTGTACACAGATAAAGAAATCTTTGTGCGCGAGCTTGTTTCCAATGCAGCAGACGCACTTGAGAAACTCCGCCTTAAGCAGCTTAAGGAAAAGAATGTTGTCGATGCAGACATACCTTTAGAAATCAATATCACTACTGATGAAGAGAATAATACTCTCACGATCAGCGATGCTGGTATCGGTATGACTCGTGCTGAGCTTCAGCAGAATCTTGGTACCATCGCTCACTCAGGAACGAAGGCATTTCTCCAGCAACTTAAGGACAAGGGCGAGAGTAATGCAGACGTGATCGGACAGTTTGGTGTTGGTTTCTACTCGGCCTTCATGGCCGCAGATGAAGTAGAAGTGCACACTCACAGCTGGGATTCTGAGGAAGGTGAGCATCTGGTATGGACAAGTGATGGCTCCACTGGCTACACGATCGAAGAAAGCTCTGAGGTGCAGCGTGGTTGCCGAATGGTTCTGAAGTTGAAAGAAGATCAGGCAGAATTTGCTAAAACTGAGACGATCAAGGCAATCCTTGAAAAGTACTCTACATTCGTGTCCTTCCCTATCAATCTAAATGGTGAAAAGGTAAACAAGGTAGAAGCTCTCTGGCTTAAGTCGAAGAGCGACATTTCTAAAGAAGAGTATTCAGAGTTTTACAAGTTTGTAGCTGGAGCATGGGATGAGCCTCGTTACACCATGCACTTTAGTGCTGATGCACCACTTGCTATCAATTCACTTCTTTTCGTTCCTCAGGAAAATCAAGAGCAGTTCGGTATGGGACAGATGGAGGCTGGTGTTTCACTCTACTGCCGTAAGGTAATGATTGAAGCTAAGCCGAAGAACTTGCTTCCGGATTGGCTTCGTTTCCTCAAGGGGGTGATCGATAGTGAAGATCTACCGTTAAATATTTCACGTGAGAGTATGCAGGACAGTGCTCTTATCCAGAAGCTTAATAAGCTGATCACTAAGCGCTATCTTAAGTTCCTTGAGAAGCAGGCTAAGGATGACTCTGAGAAGTATGAAGAATTCTTTTCTAAGTTCAGCAGATTCCTCAAGGAGGGAATCGCTACTAGCTTCGAGCATCAGGAGGCTCTTGCTAAGCTCCTTAGGTTTGAGTCTACGATGACTGAGGTAGGGAAGGTGACATCATTCGCTGACTATGTAGACCGCGCTAAAGATGATCAAAATGAGATCTACTACTTGGTAGGTGCATCTCGTGAAGTCATCGAAAATGGTCCTTATCTTGAGGCTTTCAAGGCACGTGGTATTGAGGTAGCGATCTTTACAGATGCTGTGGATCAGTACGTCTTTGACACAATGCCTGAGTTTAAAGGTAAGAAGCTCGTGAGTGCTGACCGTGCAGACATCGAACTCGATGATGTGGCTACAGATGGTGAAGCGCTCGATGAAGTAGCTCTAGCATCCCTTACAGAATGGATGGCTGAGGCACTCGGCGAACGTGTTGAGAAAGTAGAAGCAGGTAAACGTCTCGTAGATAGTCCAGTAGCTGCTTTAGCACCACAAGAAGCACCAAATGCGCAGATGCGCGCTATGATGAAAGCTATGGGGCAAGATGCACCAGAGCCAAAGGTCGTGTTAGAGGTGAATCCTAGACACGAAGTGATCAAGAATCTTTCAGCTCTTAAAGAGTCTGACGAGGAGCTTGCTTCGATGGTGACTCAACAGCTCACTGACAACGCTCTGCTAGCGGCAGGTATGATGGATAATCCACAGAAAATGGTGAATCGCATGAATGACTTGCTCGGTAAGATAGTGAAGTAAGCTATTTTTTTAGGGGAACTCAGTAACTCATTACTGAGTTCCTCATAAAATGATAATTGTTAGCCATCGATTTAGGTGTTTATCGTCTGGTTGGTCTTATCTGTTATTTTATTATAAAATAAAGGATTGCTAGTGTTTTGAGGGAGTTTCGTTGTGGCTTGCTGACTAGTGATTTTAAATTCATCTAGGTAGTCCCTAAATTAATCCTTGATGGGGGGACTTCGTTCATAGTAATTATACTTAAATGTAATTGCTCACTCATTTCATACTGCTATAGAGAATTCAAATGGAATATCAAAACAGGATGGGTGATTGATACGTTGATCTTAATAAATATGAAAACTAGTTTAATTAGCCTATCACTAGGCTGCGCAGTGATGTCATCTTGTCAGTACAGACCTAATAATTTCTTCGCAAATAAAGCCGCTGAAAGTGGCATCTCTGCATACGACAGCGCTAGCGTTTCTAGCTATACCCCACACAGTGGAGGAGGCAACTTCCTTCACAGACAAGGAGCGACAAGTGGTTCATGGGATGCAGCTATTGGCAACTTTGTTCTAAGTAATGGTTCTACTTTCGAGATCGGCAAAGAAGAAGGTGCTGTAGAAATTGAAGCAGCTCTTGATAATCTTGAAATCATCGATCTTTCACTTACTAATATCCACGGTGGAAGAAGCTACAGTATCGACCTTGAAGAGCTTAAAAAAGGTTCTGTTACACAAAGAGTAGAGAAAGGAATATACAGGATCAATATCGGAAACAGATGGGAAGTTAATGCAACTTCTGCACCTCAAGGTACACTCACTCTTGAGTGGTAAGATTAAAATCTAGTACTTAGAGTATTCAAAAAATTTCAAAGCTGGAGTCCTCATTGAGGGTTTTAGCTTTTTTATGTTTGTTAGAGGGAGACACCGACTTGCGGGTTGAAACAGGCCTTTGGTCTATTGTATACTGGTTCTTGCATGATGGAGGCTTTGTGCTATTGATCTATCGCTCATTAAGCTCCGAACCACTATGAAAAAAATCCCAATTTTTGCCGCTCTATCTGTTATCGCTGTTTCTGCTGTTAGTTCATCTTGTGTAGAGGTTGCTATGCTCGGTGTTATGGCTATAGATGGAGTCGGCGGATCTGGTGAATATGATGAGCCGACTTTGATCAAGCTGGATAATTCTGCGGCGAGTCAGAAGTATGTGGTGTTAAACTGGCAAGATGGTGTTCCTTCAATGGATATGAGTGATAATAGCTCAGGTGGTGGCTGGGTGACTGGGATGAAGCACACGGCTAATGAGTTTAGGTTTTTCCAGAATAAATATTACGGTTTATCGATTGATTTTAAGAAGCAAAGCTTTTTAGAGACAGGGTTTGATGGTGTTGTTCTGCCTGAAGTGAAAGGCAATTGGACTAAGGTTAGGTAAATGTTTACCATTGCCACTTTGTTGCTCATGGCTTTTTAGTCGAGATAATGGATGTTGCGGGGTGAGTTTATGTTTTTTTGTGCTTCTCGTGGTTCTGTTCAGAAGCTTGGAGGCGTTGTGATTAACTAGTTAATTTGCTTGCAATTTAATGTGGAGTAGCTCATAAGACCAACACACAACTCCAGATAGTATCTTGGGAGTGGGTTTTTTAACCCACTCTTTTGTGTATCTGGAGCAGACAATTTATCATATATTAGATTAATAGAATAGAATCATGACTAACGACATTGTTGCACTAATCGATTATTACGAGAAGGAAAAGGGTATTGACCGCGATAAGGTGGTGGGTGCGCTTCAGTATGCATTTTTGTCTGCTTACCGTAAAATGGTAGCGGGATCAGATGCTATCGAGGATATGCGTGCAGCTGTGGATACTCGTAAAGGTGATATCACTATCTACGCTACATTGAAGGCGATCGAAGATGAAGAGTACGTTGATAAGTGGAATGAAGTGCCTCTCTCTCTCGCTAAGAAGAGTAAAGCTGATGCAGTGGTAGGTGATCCTATCGAGCTGAACATTACGCCGAAGAACTTCGGGAGAATTGCGGTGCAGACTGCTAAGCAGACTATGATGCAACGCCTCCGGCAGGCAGAGAAAGAGATGATTTATGACGAGTTCAAGGACCGTGCAGGAGACATCGTTAGCGGTACTGTGAGACGTTTTGAGAAGTCTGATGTCTGGGTGGATCTTGGAAAATTTGAAGGGAAGATGAGCTCTCGTGAGCGCGTGAATACTGAGGAGTATAACGTAGGGGATAGAATCCGTGCTTATGTAGTAGCTGTTGAAAACGAGACACGTGGACCAGAGATTATTCTCTCACGTAGTCATCCTAATTTCGTGCGTAGATTATTCGAAGCTGAGGTGAGCGAGATTGCTGACCACACAGTGGAGATCAAAGGCGTGGCTCGTGAAGCTGGTTACAGGACGAAAGTTGCTGTTTCTAGTGAAGATGATAATGTGGACCCAGTGGGTGCTTGCGTGGGTCTCAGAGGTGCACGGGTAAAGAATATCGTTCGCGAGCTCAATAATGAGAAGGTAGACATCATTTGCTGGAGCGACGACCCTGAAGAATTTCTTCATGAGGCCCTCAAGCCAGCTGTTCTTACTTCTATCAAGTTAGATCAAGACAAGAAGGTAGCACACGTCACTGTGGCGGAAGAAGAGCTTAGTAAAGCGATCGGCCGTCGTGGACAGAATGCTAGACTGACATCTAGGCTAATGGGCTGGGATGTGCAGGTGAGTAAGGACGAGACTCAGCACGAAGTGTTTGAGGCGCGTGTTTCTGATGGTGCTAGTTCTATTGCTGGGCTTACTGGACTAGACGAAGAGAAGGCTGATAAGCTGTTCCGCGCTGGTGGTATGAATGCTGAGATGGTGCTCCAAATGGACGCAGAATACATCTCAGGAGCGCTCGAAATTTCAGAAGAAGAAGCAGTAACTGTTCTCGAAACAGTGAAGAAAAATCAAGCAGAAGCTTAATTAAGTTAAGCTCCAACTGCAGAATAAACAATCAAATGTGAGTACTCTTAGTGGGTACCGCATCAATCAAGTACCTAGAATTTACGGCTCCATGGCTGATCAGAAAGATAATAAAATAAAGAAGAAGGCAAGTTTAGACCTAGTCTCAGAAGACTCTAAGCCCTCACGTCGTCAGCGTCAGCGAGAGGAAGCTAATGCATCTAAGAAGAAGACTGTGGATGATCATAAGCGAGAGGCTCTTGATATCTTTTCTGATGAAGGGAAAGCAGCCGCAGCGGCAGCAAAAAAAGCTAAGAATGCAGCATCTAAAAAGGATGCACTTCCTAGTAGCTCTGGCGCATCTGAAGAAAAGGCAACTGGTGCAGTAGCTAAGGTGGATGATACGGCGGAGGAAGCTAATTCTGGTGAGCCTTCAGTAGAGGTTACTACTAAAGGTGAAGATGGTGAGAAGTTCATTCTTCTTAAGCCACCAATCATTGTTAGTGAACTCGCTGAGATAATGGATCTAAAGCCGTTCCAATTAATGGCAGACCTTATCAAGCTTGAGGTTTTTGTAGCACCTACACAGGCTATTGAGCCAGATATCGCTGAGAAACTTTGCGCTATTCACGGTTTCAAATGTGAGCGCGAGAAGCGTGAGAAGGGAGCTGGTGTCCACAAGGTGGAAGAGAAATTTGAAGAGCCTACTCCAGAAGAAGAGGAGCCTGAAGATAAGTTGCAGCTTCGTGCGCCAATCATTACTTTCATGGGACACGTTGACCACGGTAAGACATCACTTCTTGATTATGTGAGAAAGTCTCGCGTAGCTAAAAGTGAGGCCGGTGGCATCACTCAGCACATCGGGGCTTATGCCGTGACTGATGATCAGGGTAGACCAATCACTTTCTTAGACACTCCTGGGCACGCTATTTTCTCTAAGATGAGAACACGTGGAGCGGATATCACGGACATTGTGGTACTAGTTATCGCAGCGGATGATGGTATCATGCCACAGACCAAAGAGGCGATCAGCCATGCGCAAGCAGCTGATAAGACAATCATCGTGGCTATCAATAAGTGTGACAAGGACGGAGCTGACCCAATGAAGGCGATGTCTCAGCTCATGGAACATGGGCTTACTCCAGTTGACTTTGGTGGTGACACGGAATGTGTGCAGGTATCTGCTATCACTGGTCAGGGAATGGATGATCTGTTAGAGCTGATGGCTCTTCAGGCGGAAGTTCTTGAACTGAAAGCAAATCCATCTGCGAATGCACGTGCGGTTGTGATCGAAGCTAGTATTCAGTCAGGTAAAGGCCCTACAGCAAGTGTCATCGTGCAGAATGGTACGCTCAAAATTGGACAGCCATTCATCTGTGGACCATTCCAGGGCAAGGTTAAATCTATGCTCGATGACAATGGTAAGCGTATTACAGAAGCGGGACCAGCTACACCTGTAGAGGTGATCGGTTTTGCTGAGCTTCCTAATGTCGGTGACGAAATGGTAGAAATGGAATCTGAGAGAGCTGCTAAGAAACTTTCTGAAGAACGCCAGACCGAACGCAGACAAACGCGTCTCGGCGGTAAGAAGATAACTCGTATGAAAGACATTCTTTCCTTCGCTCAAGAGGGAGGGGGGAAAGCGCGTCTCCAGCTTATTCTTAAGACAGATGTTCAAGGTTCAGTAGGAGCTATCGAGGGTGCGATCGAAGAGATCGAGTCTGAGAAGGTCGAGGCTAAATTCCTCCATGCGGCTGCCGGAGCTATCACTGAATCTGACGTAATGCTCGCAAGTTCTGCAGGAGCTACTATTCTAGGATTTAATACGAAGGTAGAAGGTAAAGCTGTTACAGCAGCAAAACGTGAAGGTGTAGAAATTAAACTCTACTCGATCGTTTATGAACTTATCGATACTGTGAACGAGAGCATGCTTGGTCTTCTTGAGCCTGAGACTCGCGAGTCTATTATTGGTCACGCACTAGTGAAGCAGGTGTTCAAGGTGAACAAAGGTAAGGCTGCGGGTTGTATTATCCAAGACGGTAAGGTTGACAGAAAGGCTCATGCCCGTGTCATTCGTGATGGTATTCCGGTATTTGATGGTAAAATGTCTACACTTCGTCGCTTCATGGATGAAGTTCAAGAGGTTAAGACTGGTATCGAATGTGGTATCCGTCTCGGTAGTTTCGATGGCTACGCTGAGGATGACATCATTGAATGTTATAATCTTGAGAAGGTAGCTCAGACGCTCTAGTAGTAGTAAATTTAATCTAACAATACATGTCCCAGCGTCTAGATAGAATCAACGAACTCATGAAGCGTGAGATCAGTAGCATCGTTCAGAAGGACTTCGAGTTTAAGAACTCGCTAGTTACTATTAGTGATGTTGAGGTTACTCAAGACTTACGTGAAGCAAAGGTATTTGTCAGCGTGCTGGGTGGCCATATGGATAAGGTGTTAGAAAAACTTACCTCTAATAAAGGGAGTATTCAGTCTAGAGTGAATAAGCGAATCACTCTACGCTGTACACCAATCCTTATGTTTAGAGGAGATACTTCAACGGAGCGTGGGGTGGGGATTGTGAACCTTCTTGATGAAGTGGATCAGCTTCCTACGGCCGGCGATGTGAATGAAGTTTCCGAGTAAATTTTCTTTGGTAAAACTACCGAAGTTGGCTTGACAAAAACATTAAAGTAATGTTTTTTCTCGCCCGAACTAAGTGAGTAAATCACACAGTACATTAAGCAAGATAAGATGCGCCCGTAGCTCAATTGGATAGAGCGCTTGACTACGGATCAGGAGGTTTGGGGTTCGACTCCCTACGGGCGTACCACTTGTTAGCTTAATATATATCTTAGTATCATACTATGCGCCCGTAGCTCAATTGGATAGAGCGCTTGACTACGGATCAGGAGGTTTGGGGTTCGACTCCCTACGGGCGTACCATTTTTCTAAATCACACACTTTAGCTAGTGTGTGATTTTTTGGTTGTAGGAGGTTTCTGTGTATTAGAAGTGGTCCTTTAGAAGCTGGTTCAGGACCTTTCTGAAAGGACTAGGCATTGGTAGTTCTGTTAGGTCACTGAGGTTATGCCAGTTCTCTTGTGATTGCTCTACTGGAGGTAGGGTTTGGGGGGGACACTGGAACACTCGAAGGGTGACTTTGTGGTGGGTGATAGCGTAACTAGACTTACTGAGTAGTGTGAGAGATTCTGTCTGAGCAAATTCTCTGAGTGGGAGTTTCCACATTCCGGCACGGCGTTCAGCGCTGGCTTCTTGCTGGAGAAGGATGCGTTTATCATCATCGATACAGAAGAGGGCGAATTCTTCGACTAGGACTGCTTTCTTGGCAGCTTTCTTATGTGGTAAGCTTTCTGGTTCAATAGCAGTGCAGAAAGTTTTAATCACACAGAGCTCGCATTTTGGAGCTTTGTTAGAACAGGTTTGTTGGCCCAGTTCCATCAGGGCGGAGTTATAGGCTCTCGGATTATCGTGTGAGAGTAGTTGCTCAGCCCATTCCCAGAGCTGCTTTTGAGCTTTGCTAGTATCCACACGTTCTTGGTAGTTGAAGAGGCGAGAGAAGATACGCGCTACGTTCGCATCTACGATTGGTTGTGGTTTATTGTAAGCGAATGAGCTGACTGCTCCAGCAGTGTATTTACCGATGCCTGGTAGATCTAAGATTTCTAAGTAGTCTGTAGGGAAGTTACCACCGTGATCCTCGCAGATGGCGATGGCTGCTTTCTGAAGGTTGCGGACTCTGCGATAGTAGCCTAGCCCTTCCCATGCGCTGAGTATTTCCTGCTCAGTGGCTTTCGCCATTATTGCTGGAGTGGGGAATTTCTGAATGAAGTTAGTGAAGAAGTTCTTATTAAGAACGGTGGCGACCTGAGTCTGCTGGAGCATGATTTCTGAGACTAGAATATGCCAAGGATCGGTAGTTTTACGCCAAGGATATGGCTTTGCTACTGCATCGAACCAGTTGGTGAGGGCGGTTTGGAATATGTCAGGGGACTCCAGTGGGGTCATAAATGGTGATGAGTGTTAAGCTCTCGAGAGTGATGTGATGGTGGTGCTCAGTGTGTGTGTGTCACCTGGGGCTAGCTGGTAGACATCTGAACGTGCATTGGCGGCTTCGACACAGACAAAGTGGAGGTAGTTCTCATTACCGAGGTCTCCCATGCTTTGGGATTTTTCTATCCACGGATTCCAGACGACGGTGGATCGGCTTCCGGACTTCTGAATGGCGATATCACGATGCCACTCAGCATCATAGATACGCACTGTTGCGCTCGTGTTCTCGTAGATGCGGTCAGTTTCCTCGGTGATGTTGATGTCGCCGGATTGTTTCTTTTGGGAGTTCGCTCCGGCTACAGTGTCGATGTATGAAACACTATCGAGTCCTGAGAGTGTGCAGTTAGAGATGTGAGAGAGCTGGAAGTAGGTGTGAAGTGCACCGCCTACAGTCTGGGATTCGTTAGAAATGTTAGTACTTGTTAGAGCGATGTCTAACTGGTGGCTTAACGTGATGATGACTTGAGCTTTAAGTGTTTCGATGCTGAACTCTAGAGTTACCGATGTCACATCGTTAGTATGTGATGAATTTATCATTCTCCAGAACTGTGCGCGTGCATAGCCATGAGAAGGTAAGGAGTCATCAATGGGGTGTGCATTGAACCACGGCCAGCAGATGGGTATGCCACCACGAATGGCTTTGCCTTCTCTGTAGATAGCCTGTTCGCTAGTGAATAGGACAGTTTTTTGATCTGCTGGGGTGTATTCTATCACATGGGCGCCATGCAGAGCGATGGTGGTAGTGCCGTGTTTATTAGATAGTTTGACAGCTTGATATTCTTCAGCAAGTTCAAGACTAGTAATGTGCTCGGCAATGAGGTGTGTGGTATCAATGGATGGCATGGTACTTTAGTAAAGAATAAGACGCGGAGTTTAATTAGTTAGAGAACTGTACTTTCTTAGTGTTAATGCCGGACCAGTAACTGAGTGAAACCTTAGCACCTGTGTCGATGCCGTCGAAGTTGTAAGTCTTCTTTATATCTGACCAGTTACTACTTAGCGATTTAATCTCTTTGCCGTTGAGTGTGATTATGATTTGCTTGATGAGTGCATAATCTCCCGTGACTTGGAGTGACCCTTTTTTCATGATGATCGTGAAGGCATCAACAGTAACGGGCTTATCAAAAGCATCTAAGTTGAAGTCTTTTTTTGATAAGTTCCTCTCCGATTTGAATATCGATGGCTCCCTTAAACTTGAGCTCGCTGAGATTCATGAAGGAGCCTTTCTTGTGGATGGAAAATGAAGTGGCTTTGGAGTTTTCACTAGTTGTGTTAAATATGCCACATTCCCAGGTCTTGTCTCCTTCTACGACGAGGGTGTTTTCCATGATCTGAACGATGTTGTTGGCTTTTACGAGGAAGGTGTATTTTAGCTCAGGTTGTGGATTGTGATAGAATAGGCTTTTGGTGTCTTCATCGTCCCTGTCATATCCAGCAGTGGCTGAAATAGCCGCAATACTAGCAGTCAGAGGTTTATCTTGAGCGATAAGTTTAGAGGAGCAGAGAGTGAATAAAACGACGGAGGGTAGGAGATATAGCTTGGTGAATTTCATGCCATGAAACTAATCTTTTAGTTTAAATTATCAATGCTCAAAATAGAGTTTCTAGCTAGTGTTTGGATAGCTATGCTCTTCATTACTCTTTGCTTGACTGTTAGGTGAGAGGGCTAGATAGTTAATGAAAGCTAAATAAAATTTTATGAGTGAAGAAGAGAAGCCAGAGGCAACACTGCGGGATATGTATTCAGACTATTTCCTAGATTATGCTAGTTACGTAATTTTGGAGCGTGCGGTTCCGCATGTGAACGATGGTTTAAAGCCTGTGCAGCGTAGAATTCTACATTCGCTCGATGAAATGGATGATGGCCGCTATAATAAGGTGGCTAACGTGGTTGGTAATACGATGAAGTATCACCCTCACGGTGATGCGAGTATTGGCGATGCTATGGTCTGGCTAGGTCAGCGTGAACTACTCATTGATACCCAGGGTAACTGGGGGAATGTGCTCACTGGTGACCGTGCCGCAGCTCCTCGATACATTGAGGCGCGGCTTACTACATTTGCTAAAGACATATCTTTTAACCCGAAGACTACTGACTGGACGTCGAGTTATGACGGCCGGAATAAGGAGCCTGTGGCTCTGCCTATGAAATTCCCGTTACTCTTGACTCAAGGTGTAGAGGGAATTGCGGTTGGGTTAGCGTGTAAAATTTTACCACATAATTTCATCGAGGTTATTGATGCATGTATTTCTATATTACGTAAGCAGCCTTTCGAGCTGTTACCAGATTTCCCTACTGGTGGAATGATGGATGCGAGTAACTATAATGACGGGGTTCGCGGGGGGAAGGTGCGAGTGCGAGCTAAGGTGAATGTGGAGAGTAAAAAGCTACTCAGGATCACTGAGGTGCCATTCGGTGTGACGACAGGTAGTCTGATGGATAACATCGTGAATGCGAATGAGAAGGGTAAGATCAAGATTTCTAGAATCGAAGATAATACGGCAGCTCTGACAGACATTTTAGTCCATTTGCCTGCAGGCTCTGACCCTGAGATGGTGCGCGAGGCTCTTTATGGATTCACGGATTGTGAGGTGAGTATTTCACCGAACTCTTGCGTGATCATAGAGGGTAAGCCTAGCTTTATGGGGGTGTCTGAGATTCTTAAGCATAATGCATTCTTAGCTAAGGATCTCATCCAGATGGAGCTCGAGATCAAGCTGGGTGAGCTTCGTGATAAGTGGCATTTTAGTTCACTAGAAAAGATATTCATCGAGAACAGAATTTACCGTGATATCGAGGAGTGTGAGACATGGGAAGCTGTGATCAAGGCAATTGACAAAGGGCTGAAACCGCATATTAAACACTTGATTCGTGAGGTGACTGAGGAAGACATCGTGCGTCTAACAGAGATTAAAATTAAGCGGATTTCTAAGTTCGATAGTTTTAAGGCTGACGACCTAATTAGTGGACTTGAGGCTGACATTGAAGAAGTGGAGAAAAATCTCAAAAATCTAACACGATTCACGATCAGGTATTTTGAAAATTTAAAGAAAAAGTACGGTAAGGGGAGAGAGCGTAAGACTGAGATCGCAGAATTTGGTAAAGTGAATAGAACTCAGGTGGTTGTAGCGAATGAGATGCTGTACCTCGATAGTAAGAATGGATTCGCTGGCTGGGGGCTAAAGAAAGAGGATCCCGTGGAGAAATGTTCGCAGCTCGATGATGTCGTGGTCTTTACTAATGACGGACAGCTCAAGGTTATGAAGGTGGCAGAGAAGTTATTTGTAGGGAAGCGTCCACAGCATCTCGCTATCTTCCGCAAGGATGAAGAGAAGGTGTACTCGATGATCTACCGTGATGGTAAAGATGGAGCACTGTTTGCCAAGCGCTTCAAGATAGGAGGCGTCACGCGTGATAAGGAATATGAACTCACGAAGGGTACCAAGGGTACTCGTATTATGTATTTCGCTGTGCATGATTCTGAAGAAGAGAGTAATAATAATTTACTCGTGGTGCATCTGAAGCCGGCATTACGTCTTCGTAATCTTGCGCGGCCATTTCAGTTTGGCGATATTGCAATAAAGGGTAGAGCGGCTAAGGGGAATACGGTGACTAAGCACAGCGTGGATAGGGTGGTGAAAGCTCCTAAAGATATGGGTGATGAGACAGATTTCTCTCTAGAGTAATAATCTGATGATCTAACAAGAGGATCTAATCTAACAGACGTCTATATTAGATCTTATTTCCCTATAGGGTCGGAGTGTCATACAGGTTTAAGTCAGAGGGGTATAGAATTTAAGGGAACTTCTGAAAACTCCCTATATTGCTGATTCTGTTATTAGATTTGAAAGTTTGCAAGCAAAGCTTGAATCTTGAAAATACGACCCTTCGGGTAAAAGCATAAACCTACGTATAGCTTTGTTCCATATTTGAAAGGGGGTACTTATCCCTTTCAGATATGCGCCTTGCTCTACTTGCTTTATTCTTTTGCATCAAGATCGCTAGTTTCCTGAAGTTTCCTTAAGAAATATGCTTACATGTTATGCTAATGTCTTGCTATTTTGTGGGGTTTTAGCATAATACAGAAATGCACCCTGATGTAGTTAAATTAGTAGAAGCTGGCCGAATTTCGAAAGAAGTAGGAGAACGATTGTCTCAATTAGCACCTAGCCAGTATTGCCTACATAAGAATTGGGGGGCAGGTAAGGTTAAGTCTTGGGATTTGTCTGCTGGCAAGATTGTTATTGATTTTGAACAGAATGAGAACCAGGAAATGGGTCTCAAGCTCGCGATTCAGAAAACTGAGGTTTTAGATGTGGATCATTTCCGTGCACAGAAGCTAGAGTCTATGGCTGAGCTCAGAGCACTAGTTACTGAGAACCCGGTTGAACTTGTCGTTAGAATTTTAAAAAGCCTCGGTGGTTCATTGAAACTAGACAAACTTGAGCGTGAGCTCATAGGCTCTGTTATTCCTGAGAAGGATTACAAAAAGTGGTGGGAAAGCACTAAGAAACAACTTAGAGAAAGCCGTGCAGCTGTAGTGCCTACTAAAAGAACTGAGCCACTTGTGCTCCGTGACGAAAGCCTTACTCCTGGTGAGTCAATGGTTTCTGATTTCTTCGAAGCTAAAGATCTTAAAGCTAAGGCACGCGCTCTTGAAGCGATTATTAAAGATTTCATTCACGTGAAGGATAATGCAGAAGATCAAGCTAAGATCGCTGTAGACATCGATGCTACAGTTCGTAAAGGAATCAAATTCCACCTCGGTCAGGCTCTCGATCTTCTTGTAGGAAGAGATGATCTCATGGAGGTTTCAGATAACCTTGTGTTAGAAGATTCCGCTCTGAGACTCAGTGATCTGATCCAGACTGAGAGCGATAAGATAGGTGAAGAGCTAGGCTCACTTCCAGCAGCTCGTCAGCGTAAGGTGTTCGAAGCATATCCAGTCGCATTTGGTGATACTTGGGTGAAAGAGATTTTAAGTATTTTTGATGTAGTTGGTCCACGTGGTCTCGCTGAGATAGCTAAGCTTCTCATCGAAAAAGGTGAAGATGTATCACTCTATACATTCCTCAGGCAGCACATCACAGGCAGAACTCTCGGAGCAGATTCACTTCTGTGGATATGCCGAGAGCGTAAAAAGCTAGCTGAGCCTGTGTTCGACCACGAGGTTGGTAATGCTATTTTAAGTCTGTTAGAGAGAGATGCTATGGATGATGGCCCTCGTAAGAGTTCACGTCTCCAGAGTTACTTCATGGATGAGAAGGATCTTATCAATGATCTCATCGGAGGAGTACAGGGTAACGAAGCTAAGAGCTTTGGCCGTAAGCTTCATCAAGGACAGATTTTCCCCGAGCTAGACAGAAAGTCACTGATGGCGCGCGTGATTAAAGCGGCACCTGAGACTCAGGAACTCGTCACTAGTGACGGAGAGCAGTCGAATAAGGGTATTGTTTCTTCATGGGATAGTATCGATAAGCGTAAGGCTGAGTATAAAGATCTAGTGGATAACCAAATCCCTCAGAACCGTGAGGACATCAAGATAGCAAAGTCATATGGTGACCTTCGTGAGAACGCAGAATACCATATGTCTAAGGATAATCAGAAGGTGCTCATGCGTCGTAAGGCAGATCATGAGAAGGCTCTTGGCGAAGTCCAAGGAACAGATTTCAAAGATGTTGAGCCAGATACGGTCAAGATCGGCACTGTTGTGACGCTTGATGCTGATGGTAAGAGTAAGCAGATGACTATTCTTGGAGCATGGGACTCAGATCCTGATAACAATGTGATTTCATACTTATCAGAGATGGCACAGTCTCTACTTGGCGCATCAGTAGGTGATACTGTAGAAGTAGTCACGCAGAAGATGACTGTAAAAAGCATCGCCGCATACAACGCATAATTTCATAACAATAAACATATGTCAGATACAACAATAGTAGATATTAAAGGTCGTGAAATTATTGATTCACGTGGAAATCCTACCGTAGAGGTAGATGTTATTCTCGCTAACGGGCACTTCGGCCGTGCTGCAGTACCAAGTGGAGCATCCACTGGTGAGCACGAAGCATGCGAACTCCGCGATGAAGATAAGTCACGTTACCTAGGAAAAGGTGTACTCACAGCAGTTGCTAACGTGAATGATAAGATCAAACCAGTTCTCCTGGGAGTTTGTGCTTCTAAGCAAGCTCGCCTTGATAAGATTATGATCGATCTTGACGGTACTAAGAACAAGAAGTCACTCGGAGCAAACGCTATTCTTGGGGTATCACTTGCAGCCGCTCGTGCAGCCGCATCTTCTGCAGGTCTTCCACTATACAGATACCTCGGTGGACCAAATGCTAAGGTTCTTCCTGTACCAATGATGAACATCGTTAACGGCGGTTCTCACTCAGACGCTCCTATCGCATTCCAAGAGTTCATGATTCGTCCAGTAGGTGCTCCTACATTTAGTGAAGCAATTCGCATGGGTGCAGAGATTTTCCATAGCCTGAAGAAAGTGCTTCACGACCGCGGTCTTAGCACAGCAGTAGGTGATGAAGGTGGATTCGCTCCTACTTTCGACGGTACTATCGATGCCCTTGATACAGTTTCTCTCGCAGTAGAGAAGGCTGGTTACAAGCTCGGTGAAGACATTACATTCGCTCTCGACTGTGCAGCATCTGAGTTCTACGAAGATGGTGTATATAACTACGCTAAATTCGAAGGTGAGAATGGTCAGAAACTCAGCTCAGGCGAGCAGGCTGCATTTCTTGCAGACCTTACTACGAAGTACCCGATCGATTCTATCGAAGATGGGTGTGATGAGAATGACTGGGATGGCTGGAAAGCTCTTACAGATGCAGTTGGTGACAGAGTTCAGCTTGTAGGTGACGATCTCTTCGTAACTAACGTTGAGTTCCTTCAAAAGGGAATCGACCTCGGTGTTGCTAACTCAATTCTTATTAAGGTGAACCAGATTGGAACACTTACTGAGACTCTCGATGCAATCGAGCTTGGTAAGAATCACCAGTATAACTCAGTGATCTCACATAGATCAGGTGAGACAGAGGACAGTACAATTGCTCACATTGCTGTTGCGACAAACGCAGGACAGATCAAGACTGGTTCTATGAGCCGTTCAGATCGTATTGCGAAGTACAACCAATTGCTAAGAATCGAGGAAGCTCTTGGAGAAGATGCAATTTACGCTGGTAATCTCTAGAAATTAAGATATCTTGACGGTTAACGTTCCTTAAATTTAGGATAATGAGCCGAAAAGACCCTGACAAATTACGCAAGCTACATGTTCGCCATACTCGTCTACGCAAGAGAAATGCGCAGATGAGTACAGTGAACAGGCTTGCGTTTTGTATTTTGGTAATCGCACTTTGTGCCGTTATTCCAGTCACAGCTCTTCCGGCTTTAGAGAAATCTAAGGTCTTAGAGGAGACTTATCACACAGAGTGGCAAGACAAACTACGCATTGCAGCTGAAGCAAAAGACAGCTCTGATAGAGAGCACCGCGCGATCCAGCAAGACCCTCGCTATCTTGAAATCAAAGCTAGAGAACGACTTAAGTGGAGTAAGCGAGGTGAGCGTATTTTGGTTTTCCCTGAATTTGTGGCAGCTAAGTAATTTTCCGGATTATCTTAATTTAGGGGACTTCTGGAAACTAGTGATGTTTATTCTTTTGCTCGAAGGGTCTTATTTCGAACATACAAGCTTTGCTCGTAAACTTTAAAATCTAATAACAGAAAGAGCAATATCGGGATTTTTCAGAAGTTCCCTTTAGATACTAAAAAGCTCAGACGATATTCGGCTGAGCTTTTATTTTAAAATGTGGTTAGGCTATATGATTAGTCTTCGACTTCCACGACCATGTTGATTTCCACGGATACATTGAGAGGTAGCGCAGCTGCCCCCATTGCTGTACGTGAGTGGATACCTTTATCGCCGAAGATATCTACGAGGAGATCTGAACAGCCATTGATCACAGCAGGGTGGGCATAGAAGTCTGGTGCTGAGTTTACAAAGCCATTTACAGTAACGATTTGCTTTACTTTATCAAGGCAGCCGATCGCTTCTTTGAGAACAGCTAAGCGGTTTAGAGTGATGAGCCTCGCGGCTTCTTGAGCGGTCTCTACAGGAGTGTCGGTTGGTACTTTACCCATGTATTCGTCTTCTACTGGTGGGATGCCTCCAGCGAGAAAGAGGAGGTTACCTGAGCGGGTATAGTTCACGTATGATCCAGCTGGAGCTGGAGCTTCTGGTAACGTGTATCCGAGGTCGTTGATTTTGGCTTCTATTGACATAATATGATGATTTAAAATTAGGCTTTATTAGCTTGATGGATATCGAGTGCCGCTTTGACGAATCCAGAAAAAATTGGATGTGGCTTGTTAGGGCGTGATTGGAACTCCGGGTGGAACTGAGCACCGATGAAGAATGGGTGATCTGTGATTTCCACGATTTCTACGAGACCTTCTTCAGAAGAAACTCCTGATATCTTAAGACCAGCGCTTTCGAGCTGTTCTCGGTACTCTGGATTGAACTCGAATCTGTGTCTGTGTCGCTCAGTTATAGTTTCAGCGCCATCGTAAAGTTCACTTGCTTTAGTTCCTGAAGTTATCGTTGCTTGAGCTGCACCTAAGCGCATGTTGCCTCCCATGGTGGTGAGTTTCTTCTGCTCTTCTTGAAGACAGATGACGGGGTGTGGCGTGTCTTTATTGAATTCGGTAGAGTTCGCTTGCTCAAGATTACAAACGTTACGGGCAAACTCGATAGTAGCGATCTGCATTCCGAGGCAAATTCCAAAGTATGGAATATTGTTCTGACGAGCAAATGTAACAGCGACGATCTTGCCTTCGGTGCCACGGTCACCAAATCCGCCTGGAACGAGAATGCCATCCATGTCTTTAAGAAGGTTAGCTGAGCCGTCAGTTGCGATTGCTTCTGCGTCTACTTTGTGGACATTGACCTTAGTGTCGTGATGGGCTCCAGCGTGAGTGAGTGACTCATAGATAGATTTGTAAGCATCATTGAGTTCGATGTATTTACCGCAAACTGCAATGTTTATTTCATGGGTAGGGTTAATGATGCGGTCCACGAAGAGACGCCATTCTTCGAGGTCAGGAGTCGTTGATTCTAATCCTAGCTTATCCGTAACAAGACGATCTAGCTTATCTCTACGAAGATCTAGTGGGCACTCGTAAATAGTGTGGGCTACATCACGAAAGGCTACCACGTTCTTCGCTTCAACGTTACAGAACATCGCAATTTTGGCTTTATTATCTTCATCGAGATCATGCTCAGTACGGCAAACAATAATATCTGGCTGGATGCCAATTTCACGAAGTTTAGCAACAGATTGCTGAGTGGGTTTAGTCTTGATCTCACCAGCGGCTGCGATGAATGGAAGTAGAGTGAGGTGGATGAAGCAGGCATTACTCTTACCTACTTCGAGAGAGAATTGTCTAAGGGCCTCAAGGAATAGGTGGCCTTCTATGTCACCAGTGGTGCCACCTATTTCAGTGATGATCACATCGGCATCACTAGATTCAGTGACTTCGCGGATACGGTCTTTAATGATATCTGTGCAGTGTGGGATGAACTGAACTGTCTTACCGAGATACTTACCAGCACGCTCGTTCATGATTACATTTTCAAATACCTGACCAGAGGTGATATTGTTTAGCTTAGAGCATTCACAATTGGTGAAGCGCTCGTAGTGGCCCAGGTCTAGGTCTGTCTCAGCACCATCGGCAAGAACGTAAACTTCACCGTGCTGGAAAGGAGACATTGTTCCTGGGTCTACATTTAAGTATGGGTCAAATTTTTGAATGAGGACTTTGAGTCCGCGATGCTCTAACAGAGTACCTAGTGAAGCTGCTGCGAGTCCTTTTCCTAGAGAAGAGACAACGCCGCCAGTGACGAAAATGTATTTTGTTGGGTGTGACATGGTGCTATTGTGATGAAAACATTGTTAGATTAGATAATGAAAAGTGATGGTTGCTTAGTAGGTTTGTGCCATTAGAAGCGTTTCGAGTTCGTTAGCTTGTTCTAGGGTGTCGATGCCTCCAGAGTCGTCATCAGTAATGATGACTTTGATGCGTGCATCATTCTCGAGTGCTCGGAGTTGTTCCAGGTTTTCAGCTACTTCTAGCGGCGTAGGATCCCAATTGACGAAATGTTCAAGGAAATCTCTACGATATGCGTAGATTCCTTTGTGACGATAAATTTTTAAAGCTGAACTAGCGGAGCGCCTGAAGGGAAGTGGGCTTCGAGAGAAGTAGAGTGCTTCACCATTTTTCTTTAGTACGACCTTAACCACATTCGGATCATTCATTAGTTTATCGTTTGAAATTTCATTGGCCGCAGTCGCCATAGAAAGTGATGGGTTATCGATCAAGGACTGAGCGAGTTCATCGATCAAACTAGGCTCTATCATAGGCTCGTCACCTTGGATGTTAATGATATGTGACCCTTCGGGGTGCTTTGCTAAGGCTTCAGCCAGTCGGTCAGTTCCTGTAGTGTGCTCAGTAGAGGTCATGACGACTTCAGCTCCAAATTCACGAGCTACAGTGGCGATGCGTTCGTCATCAGTAGCGACAATGATACTATCCAGTTTTGAGCAGTTCTTACAACGTTCCCAGACATGCTGTAGCAATGGTTTGCCCGCGATGAGATGGAGTGGTTTTCCGGGGAAACGTGTAGAAGCCCAACGAGCTGGAATCATCCCAATAACGTGCGTGCTAGAATTAGAAAGTGCGACCATGAGTAAGTTACGTTAGATTAGAAATCTTAGCCCACACGTGCAAGATTCTTTTGTGATTTCAGCCACATTATTTTACCCGTATTGATGAAAGTCATTCACCCAGCTAATGTGTCATTTGCCAAAAAAAACTGCCGCGTAGCTTTTTTTCTTAAGTGCTTCAGCCACGGTTATTTCACCGACGCGCATTCCGCCAGTGTGGACTGAAGTCGACACTGTAGCGCACTGCGGAGGAGAGATGAGTGGCAGCGTCATCTGGAATCTCACTAGTGTTGATATAGCGAGTGGCTGGACAGAGTGCGAGCTTATATGGAGCCGAGGTCAGCACGCATCGTTTGAGGGCTTAGAATCTATATTTAAAAGCCAACCATTTAAGCTTTTAGGGGTGGATAGTGATAACGGTGGAGAGTTCTTGAACTACCATGTTTATAACTAACTTAATGATCAATTAGTTGAATAAACTGCTCACGGTCTTACTTCAAAAATGATCAAGCCTACGTTGAGCAAAAGAACTACACTCACGTAAGATCTTTCCTTGGATATGATCGTTTAGAGCATCACGAACTACTGCCTCAACTTAACGAATTACTTTCACTATGGAGTCTCTGGAAGAATCTGTTTTGCGTCACAATGAAGCAAGAGAGCTGCCTAAGAGTAGGCTCCAAACAAATGCGTAGACACTCTAAGAAAAGCTACACACCTGCTCAACGCTTGCTGGATAGTGGAAAGCTATCAGAGGAGAACAGGAATACGCTCCGAACAGCCCTTTAGAGGCACTAAATCAACCACAAACACAGAATACGTAGAGTGTCCTAATTATGAGGCAGCAGGAGCATGACCTTAGATGTATAGATGAATGAGTTAATTGAATAACTGTTTTAGCGGTTGCTCGTCTTGATGGCAGTATTCTCCATGCTATTTCCAAAGTTCTTCATGTCTTTGCCTATTCCTGCCACTGTGTTGCAGGATGAGGATGAAACAGAGATAACGATTGCGCTTAGTAGTAAGATAGGTTTTTTCATGAATATATTTTGTAAAATACAGACTTATTTTGTAAAGGAAAATTAACTAAATATGTTACTAGTATTTACTAGTCTAAGCTCTCACTGAATTAAGGTTAGGGTTGATTTTCCATTAAACGGGTTGTAATTGTGTTTTATGTTAATACACAAAGTCATAAGTTTTTTGTCTCTAAGTAGCTTGAGTAGTTATGCTTTTACATTTTGTTTGTTAGCTTCTCCTATAGATGCTCAGGATGTCGCTGTTAAGGAGACGCTAGCTGTTAGTGCTGAAGAAGAAGGGTTTGTTGAGTTGTTCAACGGAAAAGATTTATCAGGCTGGAGTAATGTTTATAAGCACGGTGATGCTAAGGTTGTAGATGGTGAGATTCACCTCACTGGAAATAAGAAATTTTTTCTTACAACAAAGAAGGCATATAAAGATTTTGAATTAGAATTAGAGATAATGTTGCCAGCTGTGGGACCTGCGAATAGTGGGGTGATGTTCCGAGCTCAAGTGGATAAGACTAAACCGAAGTATAAAGTCTGGGGGTATCAAGCTGAGTGTGATCCCGCGAAAAGGGCTTTATCTGGAAGAATCTATGACGAAGGTCGTAGAAGATGGGGGTTGCTCACTGACGAGCAAAAGAAGATCGGTAAATATATTCAGGCCCCATATGGTGAGTGGATAGGGTACCGGATCGTTTGTAAAGGGGACCATATTCAAGTATGGGTCAATGGTCATCTGACAACAGATCTTAAGGACTCTGCTGATGCCGAGGGGGTAATAGGGCTTCAGCATCATGGTGAGAATGGAAAGACTTACCGCTTTAAACATATTAAACTTAAGGAACTATAGTAGTTTCCTTCAAAGTAAGATGTAGGTACAAAAAAACTGCGGGAGTTGGGCTCACGCAGTTTCTTTTAATGTTTTTTAGGTGAGTCTAATAGATCAGGATATTACTTAGTTTCGCCATTTTTAGCTTCGCTTCTTGGTCTTCGGTAAAGACTTGATCTGGATTGGCTTGCGCTTCGGTATTTGAAGTTTTACCTTTTTATCACCTTTCATTGGGATGCCGCCCTTAGTGGCAACTGCAGTTCCGATGTTCTGCTCAGTGATGGCTTCTTGCTCAGTCTCGTGGTCTGAGTAGTCAGCTGGCATGCTCTGTAGAAACTGCTCGAAGTGATCTAAGCTAGATGTTGAGCGGAAGAGGTTGTTGAGTGACTCTGCTTTGATGCTGTCCATGAGAGTCTCGAAGAGTGAGTAGGCTTCTACTTTGTACTCTACAAGTGGGTCTTTCTGACCTTGTGCTCTTAGGCTGATTCCTTCGCGTAGAGCATCCATATTATAAAGGTGCTCCTGCCAAAGTTTATCGATTCCTGTGAGGATGATGTGGCGTTCTAGATGGTCTAGTAGTTCAGGTGACTCATTTTCAGTCTTAAGCTGATAAGCGTTTTTCACTTCGTTCACGATCCAGTCGCTATTCTCTTGAGTATTTCTGTCATGGAGACCTGCAGATTCAAGTGTGAGTCCAAGTGGGAATGTGGTATTTACCCAGTTAAGAAGCTCTGCATAGTCTGGTGATCCTTGGTCTCTGTCCTCTAGGAAACCATGGACGCGGTCTGGGATGACTTCATCGATAAGTTCATCAATGAGTTCGCGAGGGTTCTCAGATGAGAGCACTTCATTTCTGTATCCGTATACAACTTCACGTTGCATGTTCATCACGTCATCGAAGTCTAGTACGCGCTTACGCCATGTGTAGTCACGTTGTTCGACACGTTTCTGAGCGGTCTCGATAGAGCGGTTGAGCCACTTGTGTTCTAGTGCTTCACCTTCTTCCATGCCGAATCTCTCCATCATGCGAGTCATGCGCTCAGCAGCCGCAAAGTTTCTCATGAGGTCATCCTCAAATGAAATATAGAATTGGCTCATTCCTTTGTCTCCCTGACGTGCACATCGTCCACGGAGCTGGCGGTCCACACGACGTGACTGGTAGCGCTCACAACCGATCACCATGAGTCCACCTGCTTCTTCTACGCCTTCGGCGAGTTTGATATCTGTACCACGGCCAGCCATGTTGGTAGAAACTGTGACTGCTCCTAGCTTACCAGCATTGGCTACGATGTCCGCTTCTTGTTCATGGAATTTAGCGTTCAGTACTGAGTGCTTTATCTTAGCGCGCTGGAGCATTCTTGAAAGTGTTTCAGATGCGTCAACAGATGCTGTGCCTACTAGTACCGGCTGACCTTTCTCTTGGCATTCAGTGATCTTGTTTACCACTGCGTTATACTTCTCACGGCGAGTCTTGAAGACTTGATCGTTGAGATCTTCACGTTGGTTCACACGGTTAGATGGGATAGGGAGCACGTCGAGACCATAGATGTCATGAAATTCTGCTGCTTCAGTTTCCGCAGTACCAGTCATTCCGCCGAGCTTCTCATAGAGGCGGAAATAGTTCTGAATAGTGATGGTAGCGTATGTCTGAGTTTCACGCTCAACAGTAACATTTTCCTTAGCTTCTACTGCTTGGTGAAGACCATCTGACCAGCGGCGACCTTCCATCTTACGTCCGGTTTGTTCGTCAACTATTTTGACCTTGTTGTCCTCGACCACGTATTCCACGTCTTTCTCGTAGATACAGTATGCCTTGAGGAGCTGAGTGATGGAGTGAACTTTCTCACCCTGTGCATCTAAACTTGTATTAATCTCTTCTTTCGCTGCAGCTTTTTGCTCGTCGCTCAGCTCAGGATTAGCATCGATCTCAGCGTACTCAGTAGCGAGGTCAGGAAGGGTGAATGCATCTTCATTACCAGGTGCTAGCTCATTACGACCCATTTCCATGAGGTCAGCATCGTGTGCCTTCTCATCGATAGTGAAGTAGAGCTCTTCTTTTACTTTGTAGAGTTCTTTCTTCTGAGCATCTTGGTAGAAGGAAAGTTCAGTCTTGTCGATGAGGCGGCGGGAATCAGGCTCCTGCATGTGCTTCATGAGCTGACGGTTTCTTGGCTGACCGAGTTTTACTTTAAAGAGGCAGCGACCTGCGTGCTCTTCGTCACCAGCTTCGAGTGCTTTATTAGCCTCATCAGCGAGCTCTGAACAGAGTTGGTTTTGCTTTTTCACCAAGTCCTCAATCAAGTGCTTGTAGTCTGAGTATTGCTGAGTGTTAGAAACAGTAGAAGGTCCAGAGATAATGAGCGGGGTACGAGCCTCGTCAATAAGTACTGAGTCAACTTCATCAATCACTGAGAAGTAGTGACCATTCTGAACCTGCTCTTCTTTAGAAGTCGACATACCGTTATCACGAAGATAATCGAATCCGAATTCTGAGTTAGTTCCGTAAGTGATGTCGGTGAGGTATTGTTCACGTCTCACTTGTGGTGGTTGCATATTCTGAATACAACCTACGGAGAGTCCTAGGAACTGATAGAGTGCGCCCATCCACTGGGAGTCACGCATTGAAAGATAGTCATTCACTGTGACAACGTGAACACCGAGGCCAGTGAGTGCATTGAGATAAACTGGGAGTGTTCCCACTAGGGTCTTACCTTCACCAGTCATCATTTCAGCAATCATGCCTTTGTGAAGAGCTACGCCACCTATGAGCTGGACGTCGAAGTGAACCATGTTCCACTCTATTTCTTGGTCACCAAGAATGAGCTTAGTTCCTACCATTCTGCGGGCTGCATTTTTAACTACAGCGAATGCTTCAGGGAGAATTTTGTCTAAATAGTCAGCACGCTTTTCTGGAAAGTCGTCCTCGATAGCTGTGAATGCTTCTTTACCAGCTTCGATAGATTCTGGTGTAGCTGTGACAGAAGGTAGAGAGGGGTACTCGTCACGTAAGTCAGCTAGTCTCTGCTCTACTACTTCTGCGAGGGTAGAGATCTGCTCAGGCTCTAATGACT
The DNA here is from genome assembly GCA_937981665.1 of uncultured Rubritalea sp. Lineage (GTDB taxonomy): Bacteria > Verrucomicrobiota > Verrucomicrobiia > Verrucomicrobiales > Akkermansiaceae > Rubritalea. The sequence continues at coordinate 25,414 of CALJOJ010000007.1, read as the reverse complement.
CGGTCTGTCTCTTGGTAGGGGTGTCTAATGGTAGGTAGCGGTGTAAGTGTTTCTGCCATTTAGCAGTACGCGCCAAGACGTCTTCAGTAGATTCCTGCTGGAGGTCTTCTTCGATCTTGTTTATTTTAGCAACAGTTGGCCTGATACGCTTCTTGATCTCACGCTCATTTTTGTTGCCTACGATTTTTTGTAATGTCCACTTTAGCATATCTTTGTGCCCGATGTATTAATGGGCGTGTTTTCAATACACAGGGAAGGCCAATGTGGCAAGCATAGCATTGATAAATTTAAGCTTATAGAAATTTGCGATTCCTTTTGGTTTTGAACTTGATTGTTTGGAATACAGTCGCATTCTGTCGGTGTGAGCAGGGAACCTGTAAAACCATCTAAAGAGGAGTTTCGTGAATTAGCGAAACTAGGGAACGTTGTGCCTGTGTATGGACAGCTTGCGGCAGATTTTGAAACTCCATTATCAGCGTTTATGAAAATAGCGCAGAGTGACGGGGCGTTTCTTTTCGAAAGCGCTGAGAGCACAGATGCAAGTGGTAGGTATTCTATTATGGGGTCAGATCCACGTGCGGTATTCATCGCACATGGGAAAGATATTTCTCTCACTGAAAATAGTGAGACTTGTCAATGGACAGCAGATAGTGAGAATGATGTCCTTAGTGAACTAGAAGCATTTATGTCTCAGTATAAGCCGGTGTCTCACGGTGATGCTCCACCATTCTACGGTGGAGCAGTAGGCTATATGTCCTATGATGCTGTGAAGCAGTTCGAGCCCAGTATCACGATGTCTCCAGCGGATGACTTAGATCTTCCCGATGCGGTATTCATGATCGCAGACACACTTCTTATTTTTGATCATAAATTACGTCGTCTACTAGTCATTGCGAATGCCTTTGTTGAAGATGATGAGGTAAGCCCAGATGAGGCGTATGAAGAAGCACTGATTCGTATTGAGAATATGGTCTCTCAGCTAGATGTTCCTCTACATATTTCTCCACTGAATGGACTCACTGAATACGAGATGATAGAACCGAAGAGTAACACGACTCAGGAAGAATACGAGAATATGGTTCTTAAAGCGAAAGAGTACATCTCCTCTGGTGATGTTTTCCAGGTGGTGCCTAGTCAGAGATTTGAGACAGATTACACAGGTGAGCCGGTGGATCTCTACCGAGCCCTTCGTCATGTGAATCCATCACCATACATGTTTATTTTACAGTTCGATGACTTCTCACTCGTGGGGAGCTCGCCAGAAGTGCACGTTCGCGCCATAGATGGAAATCTAGACATCCGCCCGATAGCCGGCACACGCTGGAGAGGGAAGACTGAGGAAGAAGATGATGCTTTAGCCGCAGATCTCTTAGCTGATAAGAAAGAGTGCGCAGAGCACCTCATGCTAGTAGATCTAGCGAGAAATGATGTGGGCAGAATAGCCAAGCATGCGAGTGTTATTGTGGATGATTTCATGATCGTAGAGCGCTATAGTCACGTGATGCATATCGTTTCCAATGTTAGGGGCCAGTTAGATGATAAATACTCAGCTTACGATGCAGTACGGTCTACATTCCCAGCAGGGACAGTGAGCGGTGCACCGAAAATACGTGCGATGCAGATCATCAATGAACTAGAGAAAAACAAGCGTGGAACTTATAGTGGTGCTGTAGGTTACTTTGGCTGGGATGGTGGGCATGACTCATGCATCACACTGCGTACATGCTTACTTAAGAATGATAAAGTATATGTTCAAGCTGGCGCTGGAGTGGTCGCAGATAGTGACCCTACTTATGAGTACGAGGAAACACGTAATAAAGCAATGGGCATGATCCGTGCTGTGAGCCTAGCTAAAACCCTGGCAGAAAACTCAACAAACCAATAAAAGAGCATGTTATTAGTCATCGATAATTACGATTCCTTTACCTACAATCTTGTGCAGTATTTTGGCGAGCTAGGTGCTGAAATGAAGGTGGTGAGAAATGATAAAATCACTGTCGCAGAGATTGCCGAGTTGGCACCAGATCTTATCTGTATTTCACCGGGTCCCTGCACGCCCAATGAGGCTGGAGTGAGCTGTGATGTGATCAGAGAATTTGGCGGCAAAATTCCAATTTTCGGAGTTTGTCTAGGTCATCAGAGCATCGGCCAGGTATTTGGCGGAGAAGTGGTGCGAGCTGAGCAGCTCATGCACGGGAAGACATCGGTTGTGAAGAATACTGGTAAGAGTGTCTTCAAGGATCTGCCAGAGTCATTCACCGCTACTCGTTATCATTCACTTATTGTGAAGCGTGATACATTGCCAGATTGCTTAGAAGTCACTGCTGAGACAGAAGACGGAGTCATCATGGGGCTCAAGCATAAGCAAATGGAAATCCACGGAGTACAGTTCCATCCAGAGAGTATCCTTACCGAGCATGGCAAGGAAATGCTCAAGAATTTCTTAGATTTAGTAGCTAATTAATTACTCATATTTAGAAACTATACCTCTCTATCTGAAACCTCGGTTATGACCTTAGAAGAACTTCGATCTGCGCTCCCTGAATCACAGCTCAGGCATGGGGCGCAGTGGTTATTTTCTCCACAGCCGTTTAAGATATCTAAGAAAGAGGCTAAGGAAATACAGAGCCTTGGACATGCGTTGGCTAAGTTCCAGCGGACTAGTGAGTCTATTTATCAACGCTCGGCTTTAGGAAAGCTTCCTGCATGGATAGCTGATCTGTTAGATACAGGTAAGCCAGAGTGGATGGTGCAGCAGCAGCGTAATGGTGATCTTAAGAATGTAATGCCTGGCGTTATTCGTCCGGATCTCATTCTTACCGATAGAGAGACGACCGCTGGTTACGCTCTCACAGAGCTAGACAGTGTCCCTGGTGGGATGGGCATCGCGACATGGCTTAGCCAAGTATACGAGAAGCATGGCTTTGAGGTCTTTGGTGGAGAGAATGGGATACGTGATGGCTTTAAAAACCTGATGCCGAATGGTGGTAAGGTTTTAGTAAGTGAAGAGTCTGCTGACTACTTACCAGAAATGGAATGGCTGACCTCACTGTTAGGTGATGGCTATGAAGTGGTGAAGGCTGAGGGCGATACCGCTGAAGATGATGCGGATCGCTATAGATTTTTTGAATGGTTCGACTGGGAGAACATCCCACAAGCGAGAGAGCTAGCGAGCAGAACTAATCTAACATCTCCATGTAAACCTCACTTAGAAGAGAAGCTCTGGTTAGCTTTACTCTGGTGCCCGGCACTGAAGACACTGTGGGAGAAAGAGATGCGTGGTAGTCACTTGAAGCGGGTTAAAGATGTTGTTCCATTCGGCTGGGTGATAGATCCTACCGAGCTTCCACCACACGCAGCATTACCGAAGCTAGATGTAAGTAGTTGGTCAGAGGTGGCAGAATTTTCTCAGAAAGATCGTCAATTAGTTGCCAAGATTAGCGGATTTAACGAATTAGCTTGGGGTTCTAAGAGTGTCACTGTAGGTCATGACATGCCAGGCGATGAATGGCGTGATGCGATCCACTCCGCTGTCAAAGATTTCGATAGTCAACCGTGGATGATGCAGAAGTTCGAGCAAGGCAGAATAGTCGAGCATCCGTATTTCGATAATGAAACAGGAGAAGTGAAGATCATGCAAGGTCGAGTGAGACTCTGCCCATACTACTTCACCGATGCCGATGGTAACACCACTATGGGAGGAACTATGGCTACTATTGTGCCATCAGATAAAAAGAAAATCCACGGAATGAAGGACGGTATTCTTGTTCCGTGCTTTATTGGCTAGATGTGGAGTAAGAGGAAAAAGGGAGAGCTTTTTAACAACTCATATTGATCACGCGGTCGGCGACTTCGTCTGCATCTGCCTGATCGTGAGTGACGATGATGGCTGGGATCTGTGCATTCTTGAGTATTTCACGTACTCCATGGCGGAGTGAGCTGCGGAGTGAAGCATCTAGGCTAGAAAATGGCTCGTCTAGCAGGACAAGAGAAGGGTTAGGGGCAAGCGCTCGTGCTAGTGCGACACGTTGCTGTTGACCTCCGGAGAGCTGGTGCGGATACTGATTGATGAAATCAGCTAGACTAGTGAGCTCGATCACTTCATTGAGGCGTTGCATACGTTCGTTTTTTGGTAGCTTATGTAGCCCGTAGAGAATGTTTTTTTTCACGGACATATGTGGGAAAAGGGCAAAGTCTTGAAAGACGAGCCCGATATTACGTTTCTCGGCAGGGAGTACTGTGATGTCTGTACCTGAAATTTCTATGGTGCCTGAATCCGATGTTTCTAGCCCTGCTAGGATACGTAAGAAGGTAGTTTTTCCGCAACCACTATTTCCTAAGAGAGCTACTATCTCGCTTTCTTCTAGGTTAAGAGAAAACTGATTTAGGACAGTTTTTTTGCCCATTTTTTTACAAATATTAGAAGCTGTAAGTGTGGTGTCCATCGTACTTAGGTTGATTTTTTATTGAGGAGGGTGGAAATGATGAGGAGTCCTAACAGTGAGGTCATGATGAGAATGAGCGCTGGTATAGAGCCTTCGGGAATACGTTCTTCAGCTGCGAACAGTCCGTATGTTTTCGTGGCTAGAGTGTCATTGTTAGATGGTCCTAAAATAAGGGTGAGAGGCAACTCCTTGAGGATATCTACGAAGAGGATGATAGCCGCTGCTATAAATGAGTGACGTAATAGCGGAAGGTGAATGAAGAAGAGGGTACTTAGCTTACTTTTACCCAGTGACTGAGATGCTTCATCGAGGTGCGGGTTTATTTTTTTAAACCCTGCTTCTATTGGATTGTAACCTATAGTAAGGAATCTAATCGCGTATGCTATGATGAGACCTGTAAGTGTGGTATGGAACACCCATTGAGCAATTTCATTAGCCGACTGGTGAAGGCTGCCTTTCACTGAGAGTAGAACGACACCAAGAATAGCTCCAGGAATAGCGTAGCCTAGTAAGCTGATCTTAGTACCTAAGTGCACCCACCACTTAGGTAGAATGCGTGCTGTGTAGGCTAGTATGATAGATGCTAAGATGATGACTAGAGAAGCTTTGAATGCTAGCCATGAACTACTCGTGATGAGGTCAAAGTATGGCTGAAGGTCGCGCTCAGGAAGAGCGAGCATTGCTTGCTGAATGAGCTTAGATAGGGGAATGATGAACCCTGTGCCAGCGACGAGAATACAGATAGTCCAGATGAGTAGTTGAGTTTTTTTACTCGTTTCAAAGCCTTGGAATTCGGTTGCTGAAGAGCGGTGGTTCTGGAATTTTTTTCTGCCTCGGATTAGTCTTTCAATCAAAATAATAGCGAATATGATGAACATTAAAACAGCAGATATCCTAACTGCTGAGTTAAGTTCTTCCAGGCTCTGCCAGACATAGAATATCCCAGTTGTTAGAGTTTCTATCCCTAGTATTTTCATGGCTCCGAACTCATTCATCGTTTCTAATAAGGCGAGAGTAAGTCCTGCAATAATGGCAGGTCGAGCGAGAGGTAGTGAGATCTTAAAGAAGGTGGAGTTCAAGCTTTTCCCCAGTACACGTGAACTCTCAATGTAGACACTAGATTGTCTCTTGAATGCTATTCTGGCGGCAAGGTAGACATAGGGGTAAAAAGAGAGTGATAGGACGAGTATGCCAAGAGTGTATTTCCAGTAAATGGCGAAGTCTGAAGCAGCTTCGAGTGAGTAGCTCTCGCGAACCCAGCCTGAAAGTGAGAGCTTAGAGGTCACTAATAGTTCCTTATACATTACGACCATAACATAAGTAGGCATGGTAATGGGTAGGCAAAGTAAGACAGAAAGTAGACCTCTACCGCGGAATTTAAAAGCGCTCACTAGCCAAGCACAACCCACACCAATAAGGAGAGTGAGAACGGTGACTCCTGTGAGCATAATGAGTGAACCCTTGATGTATCCATGAAGTCTAGAAGGAGTGATCTCTGATGAGTCATCGTATGGATTACTAGTTTCTTTTACCAAGAACTCCCACATTTCTTGCGGTGGTTGCTGTACTTCTTTTATAATAAAGTACAGCGGACTCGCCGCGAGACATGTGATAATAAAAAGGCTCAGAACCCAAGGGAGGGATCTGAGCTTATGGAGGGACTTTGGCACAAGATGAAAAGATTAGGTCTTATTTCCAGCCAGCGAGAAGAAAAGCTTTTGCTGCAGCTTTACGATGCTTACCGATCTTTTCTAGCTTGATTGAGTCAGATTTGAATGATCCCCAGCTCTTGAGGAGTTCTGAACTCGTATTTTCACGCACGAGAGGGTACTCATAGTTTGAGGAAGTGAAGGTATCTTGCGCTTTATTAGAGGTAAGGAATTCCAAGAGTTTTATAGCGTTTTGCTTGTTCGGTGCGTGCTTGCATACACCAGCGCCACTGATGTTGATGTGTGTTCCTTTACTATCTTGGTCAGGGAAGCACACTGTGAGCTTTGCAGCTACATCACGGTCTTTTTTATCAGTAGAGTTAGCGAGTAGTCCCACGTAGTATGTGTTTACGATACATGCGTCTGCGAGACCAGCAGCTACTGAGCGCATTTGGTCGCGGTCGCTGCCTTCTGGTTCACGTGCCATATTCGCTCTGAAAGCTTGCGCCCACTGAGTCGCTTTTTCTTCACCGTTATTTGCTATAAATGAAGCGAGTAGAGATTGGTTATAAATATTAGATGAGGAGCGGGCGAGGACTCTGCCTTTCCATTCAGGCTTAGCTAAGTCATCATAGCTCTTTATTTCTCCAGCTTTTACTTTGTTTTTAGCATAGACGATGACACGAGCGCGGACAGTGATTCCGGTCCAGAAATCTGAACTGTCACGCAGTTCTGCTGGTACTTGCTTCTTGAGAGTCTCACTGGTGACTGGCTGTAGGATGCCTTCTTCCTTTGCTTTTTCTAGCCTACCGACGTCAGCCGCGATGAATAGGTCAGCTGGGCTCTGATCTCCCTCAGTCTGGATGCGGCTGATGAGTGCATCAGCTTTAGCCTTTACGGTATTGACTTTGATACCTGTCTCCTCTGTGAACTGAGCGTAGAGCTTATCATCAGCTTCATAATGACGGTAAGAGTAGATAGTAACTTCCTCAGCCGCCTGAAGAGTGGAGCCTAGCATATAAAAGGCAATAATCTTATTAAGAATGATTCTCATTAGTGTGATTTTTGGTAAGTTAGCCGATATATGCCGTAATTGGCGATAATGTGCAAGTAGTTTCCAGAATGAGTATGGAGTTTTCCATCAACTGACTTCTGGGTTATGTAAAATTATAGCTGGCTGTAAAATGCGAGGAACTTAAGAGTCTGTCTATGGTTATTTATTATGTGAACAAAAAAAGAACCATTTTTGAGAGGCTTTTCTATCTACCTTTATGGCAGTGCTAAGCGGTCTTCTGAAGATCTTTTTCAAGATAAAATCAAAGAATTTGGGGCTACTACAATCTCAGAGTTATCGATGCTCTTTGAGCATGTTTTACCACAGTCTAAACTCATTGAATGGAGTGAACACAAGTGTTAACACATCTATGATTTCCCCGTCACGCCTTCGTCATACCTTGTATTTTAAAAGAAATATCCCCGTCGTTCCGCCTCTCTGAACCTAGACGTGATATAAGATTTTTTTATATTCTGAAGAAAATCCCGCCGAGTTCTGATGCCTATTTCACAAGTGGCCAATCGGGGTAGATCGGACGTTTTCGACTTTTTCTCCCACCTGAAGGAACGGGCGGAACTTGGTCGATGAGTTTTTTGAGTTTTTGATATGCGGTGATCGCGGGGACTCCCTTGAGCGATCCCGCGAGGTTCTCCGCCTCATCCAAATCCTTGGCGATGTCGTAGAACTGCCCATCGGCATAGAGTTTGAACTGGTCGTTTCGCACAAAAGCTCCCGGATCGTTATGCCAATAGGGTTGATAGTGACAGAGTACATGCGTGCGCGGCGTAGTGGGCTGACCGAGAAGTTGAGGCAAAAAGCTCTGCCCATCTTTGGGGTCGGTGGCGTCGAGCTGAATCCCTGCCACCGCAGCTAAGGTGGCGTAAACATCCGTAAAATCAACGAGGTCCTGGCAGGCGAGGCCCTTGACTGACTTCCCTTTCCAGTAGGCAATCAGCGGGACGTGCGTGCCGTGATCCTTCATGCCGCCCTTGCCCCCCCGAATAAGGCGCCCATCCCACTGTGACTGGATTTTCTTATGTGTCCCGTTGTCTGAGGTGAACAAAATCAAGGTGTTCTCTAGCTGACCGACCGCCTCCAATTTGGCGACCACTTTACCGACGATCTTGTCCAAGTAGTTGACCATTTCCACGAAGTGCATCTTTTTCTGTGCTAGACTCTTTGGCTCTATATTTGTCTGTTGTCCTCGTGGCCGATCACCAATGCTGTCCGGCGTGGGCACAAAAGGATCATGCACCAGTACCGTCGGGTAGTAGACAAAGAAGGGTTTATCCTGATTCCGCTCGATAAAGTCGCAGACAAAATCACTCATGATATCGGGGCCATAGAGATCCTGATTCTGCTCCACCGTTAAAAACTTCCCGTTGATTTCTAGAGGTGGGCTCCAGAAGCGCTCTCCAGATTTTTGTTTGGTAAGCTGCCAGAGGGCATACTCATCAAAGCCCGCTTGGTAGGGGCGTTTGTTATCTAAGTGATCTTCAAAGACCTTGGGATCATAAATTCCGTTGAGCTGCCATTTGCCCGCTATCGCCGTTTGATAGCCGGCCTGCTTGAGCAAATGTCCAAAGGTTTTCTCCTCAGGGTTCAGGTAGCCAAAATAGGTATAGTTCCGGAAGTTATACTTTCCCGTCATGATCATGACGCGTGAGGGCGTGCAGATCGGGGTGGAGTAGCAATGCTCAAACTTCACGCCCTCTGCCGCCAAACGGTCAAGGTGAGGGGTTTGGTAATCCTCGGCTCCATAGGAACCAAAGCACTCCCACCCTGCATCGTCCGTCATAATTAGAACGATGTTAGGTTTCTTTTCAGCCGCCAAAAGCGGGGTGAGTAGAAGGGACAAGAAGATATTTTTAATCATGAAATTAGATAATAGCTTACCTTGCTTAAAGCAATTGTAAATTTTCCTATTTTTCCCCTATGCCAGAACATTGTTCTTTGTTTATTAACCTAGTGGAAGAAAATATCCAACGTATCAATCAGCAGAGGTGAGGGGGTATAGCAATAATGCTAGTGCTGTATGATTGAGAAGTAAGTAACTGAGAAGGCCGTTCTATCTCTGTGTTTTTAATCGTACTAAGAAACATTTAGAGACTATGTGGGCTGTAGTGTGTGGAGATAGGTTAACTCTGTTAGGCTTTTGATTGTTGTAAATTATTGATCTACTACTTCTTCTCTTGGCTCGGGTCGTAGAAGATCTTGATGTCTGCTTTATCTGTTCCTAAGAGTTCTTGGGCTCTTAGTAGGGCATCGCGGGTGGAGAGGTTTGGGTTACTTGGTGAGGTGAAGAAGAGGTTGGTTTCGCCTTGGGATCGGTCGCAGCCTTCTAGCACGGTTTCTAGTACGCCTGAGTGCTTTAGAACTAGGTAGACTTCTCTAGTAGCACCGGAGATGATGACGTGCCGACCTTGGGCTCGTGTGTGTCTGATGAGTGCATCAAGGGCGAGGACGGATGTGGCATCTAGGTGACGTGCGTTTTTCATCCGCAGGATGATGACTTTGAGGTTCGGGTCAGATGCTGTGCGCTGGACTTGGGTGCGGAAGAGGTCAGCGGCTCCGAAGTAGAGTTCACCTTCTACGTGTACGATGGAGATGGCTGGGTTCGGGCGGTCTTTTTTAATGTTTCGCTCACGGAGGTTACCTTCATCTGAGACTTCGTATTCCACGAGGTGTGGTCTAGATGCCTTTCTGAGGAAGAGTGAGATGGATAGGGCGACGCCTATGTAGATGGCAGTATCCAGGCGTGTTATCAGTGTGGCGGCAAAGGTGACGAAGACGACGATGGCGTCATCACGAGTGGAGTTAAGGCAGATACGAATGTTTTTCCACTTAATGAGGGAGATAGCAATGCCTACGACTAATGCGGCGAGAGTTGCTTTGGGAATGTTTTCTACGATGGGTAGCTTACATAGTATGTAGAAGCCGATGAGGCAGAACAGAGCATTGTAGATGGATGAGAATCTAGATTTGGCTCCTGACTCAGAGTTTAGTGCTGAGCGGGTAAGTGAGCCTGATGCTGGCATTGGAGCTAATAGTGAGCAGGCAATATTTGCCATACCCACGGAGAACATGTCTTGGTTCACATCTGGACGTTCTCCGGTTCTACTTCCGAGTGACTTTGCCATGACGGTATTTTCAAGGGATGCGAGGAATGCGATGGCGAAGGCGATACTGAGCAGGATAGAAATATCGTTGAAGTTGAAACTTGGGAGTCCAATGCTGAATTTGTCTAACTGGAATGATGAGAAACAATCTAGGTTAAAGTCAGAGTATCCATTCTTGAGGATGAGAGCGGCTATTGATGATATTGCTAGACATAGTGCAAAGTTAGGCAGCATGGGAAGCTTTCTCGTGAGTATGAGATAGAGAGCTAGGGTGCAGATACCGAGGGCTAGTGGCTGCCACTGGAACTGTTCCCAGAGTGAGGTGAGATCAAAGAAGCTGGTAAAGAAATTGACGGCTTCGTTGTTATCCTTGCGCGCGCTGATTACTTCCTTTAGAGGAGTTGCGACACCTAGAATGTGCTTGAACTGACCATTCATGATGAGTAGCGCGGCACCGGTGATGTAGCCTACAAGTACACTGCGTGAAACAAACTGGAGTAAGTCTGCGAGCTTAAATAATGCGCCTAGTACAGAGATGATACCTACGAGAAAGACTAATAGCGGCATGTATGCTACCGATGGCTGAGTCAAGGTCACTGCAGCTGATGATGTGAAAAACGTCAGCACCATGAGGGAGGTCGCATTAGTAGGACCTAGGATAGTATGCCGTGAACTGGTGAAAATAGGTGCTATGAGTGAAGCTACTATAGAGCTAATAATCCCGTAGTAGATAGGGAGTTCTGCAATGGCGGCATAGGCCATGCCTTGAGGGATGGTGAGTAGTGATACATTGAGTGCAGCCTTGATGTCATAACTAACATCCTTTTTCTGGTATTCCTTAAGCGCGTCTTTTACTGGGAAGAGTTTAATGCTGTTCTCTGTAAAGAATGTATTAATTGCTGCTCTGATTTTACTGAAGTATTTGCGCATATGCTGACTGCTTAGGTGAGGTTATACTCTAAGAGTATAATACTAGTATAAGATGTCTCTTATTTCGATCTAAATCTTCTAAATAACCAAGTGCCTATGATAAGTGCTAGAATATTAGGAAGCCAGAAAAGAAATGTAGATAGCTTACTAGTATCATCTTCTATCTGACCGGCAAAGATGTGGAAGAGGAAGTAGCCGAGGCCAATGACGATGCTGAGGATGAATCCTGTAGACGAGTCTTTGCGCCTAGCTCCTATGCCAAGGGGGACGCCGATGATGGCGAAGGCGAGGCAGGCTAGAGAGAATGATTGTCTAGAGGTAATGGCGTGGACGAAGTCTGCTTTTTTCTTTTTGGGTAGGTCTGGGTTCTCAGCTAGGTAGGCTCTGATTTCGGAATTCGTCATCGCTGAGGCTTTGATGCGGCGTTTACGCTTATTGTCAAAACTGAATAGAACAGGGTCTACGTCACTGACGGTGATTGGCATTTTTGTGCCATTACTATCATTTTGTAGAGCAAAGGCATTCTTTAGCTTCAGCTTGATCTGGCTTTTATCCATGTCCACGTAGATGAGAGCTGACTCAGCGTAGACGTAGAAGTTCGACGCGACGGTTGAGTCTTCATCCACTGAGGAGATATCATGGATATGGAGACCGTATAGGTTATCGTCTTCACGTTCTCTTACGTAGATACGTTTGTCGGCAAGCTGAGTCTGAACTACGCCTGGGTCGAGAAATTTGTTAGGATCGTTTTTGACTGCACTAATAAGCAGGTTTTTTACTCTTGCTTTAGCCTTAGGAGAGACTTCTGAGTTTAGCCAAAAGCAGAAACCTGAGAGTATAGCAGCTACTACGAATACTGGAAGGGCGATCCTTGGTAGGCTCTGACCAGCCATCCGCATAGAGAGGATTTCATTGTCTGCAGAAAGGCGTCCAAAGACGAGCATTACTGCTGCTAAGAAACTAAACGGGATGGTAAATAGCAGTGAATAGGGGAGCACACTGAAGATGAACTCCAGAATGAGAAAGGGGGAAGGATGCTTGCCCACGAAGAGTGGGCGAGCTTCCTTAAAGATATTTCCGAGCAAGAAGACGCCACTCAAGATAGCCACTGCGAACAATGTCGTAGTGAGTAGATTCTTGCCGATGTAGCGGTCAAAGCGAAGCACGGAAATGAGATGTGTTAGAGCGTGAAGGTGTCTTCACTTGGGTTGTCACCCTCGCTCTGAATGGCTTCTGAGTTAGCAGAGAGGTGAACGAGTGCATGGTATACATCTTCAGCATCGTGACTAATCGCTTCCGCTATCTCTGCTGCTGTTTTCTCCCATCCAGTGAGTGCGCCACGGACTTGGTTGAGTGTTTCGAGGAAGTCGCCGGCAGCTTTTTTCCCTGCTTCGACTCCTGGCTGGTGGTATGCATTTACATTGATGAGTGATGCGTAGAAGCTCACTGCACGCTCGAAGAGGGCGATGAGCATACCTAGTGAATGTGGTGTTACCTTGTGAATAGAAAGGGTGATAGACTTTCTGCCTGACTCATAGAGTGCCTTACGTGTGCCTCTGAGGAAGCCTTGGAGGTAGTCAGCGCTGGTGTTTCCAGGGTCTACTTCTATGCTGCTTCCTTCTCTACCATTTCTGACTTCGATGAATGTGGCGAAGAAGTTATTCACTCCGTCACGGAGCTGCTGGATGTATGCGTGCTGGTCAGTGGATCCTTTGTTACCGTAGACAGCGATCCCTTGATTAACGACATTGCCATCGAGATCATGTTCTTTACCGAGTGACTCCATGACGAGCTGTTGGAGGTACTTAGAGAAGAGCATGAGTGAGTCCTTGTACGGGAGTACTACCATGTCTTTTTCACCTTTACCATTTCCAGCGTGGTGCCATGCGAGTGCGAGCTGCATCGCTGCATTTTTCGCTGTGTCTTGCTCGCGAGTACGCGCATCCATGTCTTTCGCTCCTTTTAAGAGTGCGTCGATGTCTATTCCTTGAAGTGCTGCTGGAACTAGACCTACGGTGGACATGACAGATGTTCTTCCGCCGACCCAGTCTTCCATAGGGATGCGTGCGATGAATGCATGATCCACTGCGTACTTATCAAGCTTCGAGTCAACTCCAGTGATGGCGACTGTGTGAGCTCCAAATTTCAGACCTGCGTCTTCGTATGCTTTTTCAGCTTCTAACATTGCGTTACGTGTCTCGGCTGTACCGCCAGATTTTGAAACTACGAGTGAGAGAGTTTTATCAAGTCCACCTGCCTTACGTATTTTTTTGAGAGTAGCGTCACAGCCTTCTGGGTCTGTGTTGTCAAAGAAGAATGTAGTGAGCATGCTGTCTGTGCCGAGTGCGTCATAGACGAGCTGTGGGCCGAGAGCTGAACCACCGATGCCGATGATGAGGAGGTTCTCAAATCTGCCGCCAGATGCCGGAGCTATATTTCCACGGTGGACGTCTTCTGCTAGCTGCTTGAGCTGAGCGAGTGGCTCGGTGATCTGAGCCTTGATCTCTGGAGTGGGTGCGAGATCAGCATTTCTTAGCCAGTAGTGACCTACCATGCGGCCTTCATCAGGGTTAGTTATTTCGCCAGCTTCGGTCTTGATGAGGTCTGCGTATGCTCTGTCGATCTGTGGTTTGAGAGAGTCAATATATGACTGCTCCATATCAGTGCGAGAGAGGTCGAGAGAGAATCTAAGATCTTGGTAACGTAGAAGGTTAGTGTAGGTGTTCCAGTTTGACATAATGATATTTTGGTTAAGTAGATTTGTTAGAGTAAATGGTTAGGTGTACTGAATAATGGAACTGACAGGTGCGTCAATTTTTTCTCTGCCATTCAGAGCATTGAGTTCGATGATGAAGGCGACGTTGATGATCTCCACGCCGAGTTTTTTTATAAGATCTACCGTAGCAGCTGCGGTGCCACCTGTGGCAAGCAGGTCATCGATGATGAGGACTTTCTCTCCAGGGAGGATGGCATCTTGATGGATCTGTAAGGTATTCTCACCGTATTCGAGTGAGTATGACTCTTCGTAAGTTTTGTATGGAAGCTTACCAGGCTTTCGGACAGGGATAAAGCCGGCCTTGAGAGCTAGTGCTACAGGCGCTCCAAAGATGAAGCCGCGAGCGTCAATGCCTACAACTTTGTCCACTTTCTGATCATCTGCAATGTTCACTAATAGGTCGATCGAGTGTTGCAGTAATTTAGGGTCAGCGAGAATAGGGCTGATGTCCTTGAAGAGGATACCCGGAATCGGGAAATCTGGGATATCGCGCACGGCTGACTTGAGTCTATCTGGCATGGATAAAATAAGATGCGAAATTAGATCATATTGCACGCAAAATATGAGACAGCAGAAAGAAAAACTGAGTTGATCATGTGGCTACGACATGCATAGTGAGAGGCGTTATGGAAATGATACCACCAGATGTCCTGTTAGGAGCCTATAGTGAAGGAGTCTTTCCGATGGCTGAAGAGGGTGAGTTACTGTGGTTTTCTCCGACGATGCGTGGTTTGATACCATTGGATGAGAGGTTTCATATACCACGAGGACTAAAGAAGGTGTTGAAGAAGAAGCCGTTCGAGCTGCGGATGGATACTGTTTTCCGTGAAGTGATGGATGGCTGTTCTGACCGTGAGGAAACGTGGATTGACCCGGTGATCAAGGATAGCTATGTGGCGCTGCATGATCTAGGCTGTGCCCATTCTGTGGAGTGCTGGGATGAGGATGGTCTGCAAGGAGGACTCTATGGGGTGAAGCTTGGTAATGTCTTCTTTGGCGAAAGTATGTTTAGCCGTAAGACTGATGCTAGTAAGATAGCGTTAGTGTATCTGGTAGATTGGCTACGTGAAGAAGGTGCCGAGCTGTTAGATACTCAGTGGATGACTGATCACTTGAAGCAGTTCGGCGGTTATGAGGTGCCGCGTGAGGTATATGTTAGGCTTCTGGAAGAGGCGGTGGCGCCTCTGTTAGAGTCTTCAAGAGAGACCTCATAGAACGGTCGATATTGGTGTTCAGTTCTTTGGCGTCTAGTGAGCTACCACTCAGGTTTCTTTTCTGGCTTATCTTTTAGGTATGGCTCGAGACGCCCAGCTATAATGACAGGAACGATGGCGGTGATGATGACATCGTTACCTTCGTATTGCGTATCTAGTACTTTAGCTTCTTGGTGAAGCTGGTTGAGATGCTGGCCATCTGACTGCGGGATGCGGTAAACATTTTTCTGGACGCGCTCAGCGAGCACTTTAGAGCAGGCGGCTAGGATGTCATCCATTCCTGTATTCTTGTATGCTGATGCTACGAGAATATTAGGTGATTTGTCTTGGAGTCGCTCGGTGAGTTTTTCAATGACCTTTGGCTCAGTGATTAGGTCTGCTTTGTTTAGGACGATGATCATCGGCTTATCTTCAGAGCCTAGTTCGGCAAGCACTTCCATTGTTGTATTGAAAAACTTTTCTGCTTCAGGTGAGTTCACATCTAAGACGTGGATGAGGAAGTCTGCTAGAACAGCTTCTTCTAATGTCGCCTTAAACGCTTCTACAAGACGGTGAGGGAGATTTCTCACAAATCCTACGGTGTCTGTGAGTAATATATTCTGACCATCTGGAAGATCGATGCTGCGAGTAGTCGTATCTAGCGTAGCGAAGAGCATGTCCTTAGCCATGATGTCCGAGCCAGAAAGCTGGTTTAGGAGAGTGGATTTACCCGCGTTTGTGTAGCCGACGATGGCACCATGAGCCATGTCTAGTCTCTCACGGTCTTTACGCCTGGTTTTGCGCTGGGTTCTCACGGATTCAAGTTCACGCTTAGTGCGGTCGATGCGCTTACGAGCGAGTCTTCTATCTACTTCGATCTGCTGCTCACCCATACCACGGGCTGCACTGCCGCCACCACCAGTGCCACCACCACCTTCGCGGTCAAGGTGGTTCCACATGCGTGCCATTCTTGGGAGAGCGTATTGCATGCGGGCTAGTTCTACCTGCAGCGTTGCTTCCTTAGTCTGTGCGCGCTGGGCGAAAATGTCTAAGATAACCTCTTCACGGTCGATGACGCAGATGCCGGAAAGTTCTTCCCATTCACGTTGCTGAGATGGTGCTAGTTCGTTATCAAAGATGATGCAGTCACACTCATGAGCTTTGGCAAATGCTACTATTTCGTCGGCTTTACCTGTACCGCAGAGATATTTGCGATGCATGGAGCGTGAGAAGGCGAGCTGGAGCTCTGCTACGCCTATCCCGAGGGTGCGCACGAGTTCTTGTAGCTCTTCTAGTAGGCTGATGTCTTCATCTTCTTCGCGTTTATTGAAAGCTAGGCGGACGAGCAATGCTCTCTCTACCATCTCTGGCTTGTCTCTTACTTCGAACATAGTGACTGAGTAATGACCTGTATTTAGCTCAATGAACAGAATTTTTTTGTATCTATTACCCTACCTCTAGTTTAAGGAATATCTTATGAGCGAGCAACACCACAGTGAGCCGAGAATAGAGTTCGTAGATTTCAGTCTAGCTCTAGAACTTTCTGAAGATGAGGCTGCCAGAAAAAAGGCAGTTTCTAAGAAGCTACGCATCAAGCCAGATAGGATTCAAGAAATGAAGCTGGTGAAGCATTCTATCGATGCGAGACGTGCGAATATCCGTATCCAGCTGCGTATGGAGGTGGGGATCGACTGCGCACTCGCTGAGTACGTGGCGCCAGTACCTAGCTATAAGTCATTGAATGCAGGTGTTGAGAAGGTCATTATTGTGGGCTGTGGTCCTGCTGGGATGTTTGCCGCTCTGCGTTGTATTGAGCTAGGTAAAAAGCCGATTATTTTAGAACGAGGAAAAGATGCGTCAGCGAGACGTTTCGACCTAGGTCCTATCATGAGAAAAGGTCAGGTGATAGAGGACTCTAACTATTGCTTCGGCGAAGGTGGAGCAGGTACATACTCAGACGGAAAGCTTTATACTAGAGCTACCAAGCGTGGACCGGTGAGAGATGTCTATGATGTGCTTGTGGCACATGGTGCTCCGGAGCAGATATTAACCGATGCCCATCCACACGTGGGGTCTAACTTATTGCCAAATGTAGTGAAGGCAATGCGTGGATCTATCATTGAGGCTGGTGGTGAAGTTCACTTTGGAGCTAAGGTTGTGGATTTCTTGTTAGATGAATCTGGTAAGGAGATGCGCGGTGTGGCGACGGCTGATGGAGAAGAATATATTGGCGAGTCTGTTATTCTAGCGACTGGTCATTCAGCCCGTGACGTATATAAGCTTCTAGCTGATAAAAATATTCTGTTAGAGCAGAAACCTTTTGCTGTAGGAATGCGTATCGAGCACCCGCAGCCATTGATTGATAAAATCCAGTATTCATTTAGAGCTGGTGTGAAACGTCCAGATATATTGCCAGCGGCGAGATATAGACTAGCGACTAAGATTGACGACCGTGGTGTGCATTCGTTCTGTATGTGTCCTGGGGGATTCATCGTTCCTGCCGCGACTGAGAATGATGAGGTAGTGGTGAATGGGATGTCACTGGCTAGACGTGACTCACCATTTGCGAATAGTGGAATGGTGGTGACTGTGGAGCCTGAAGACACAGAGAAATTTAAAAAAGAACATGGCGTGCTTGCTGGCATAGCTTATCAGAAAGATTTAGAGGTCAAGGCTAGTAAGGCTGGGGGCGGAGTGCAGAAAGCACCAGGTCAGCGAGCGATTGATTTTATCAATGGTAAGCTCTCCGATACACTACCAAATACTAGTTATTTCCCAGGTCTCACGAGTGCAAGACTCGATGAGATCCTGCCGTATGATGTCAGTTATAGAATGAAGATAGGGCTGAAGAAATTCGGGAACCAGATGAATGGTTATGTCGGTGAAGATGCTAATCTGTTAGGCTTTGAGACAAGAACTAGTAGCCCTGTTAGAATTCCTAGAGATGAGAAGACGTTACACCATCCAGAGATTCAAAATTTCATCCCATGTGGTGAAGGTGCAGGTTATGCTGGTGGTATCGTTTCTGCTGCGCTCGATGGAATGCGCTGCGCTGAGGCTGTTTGTTAAACTTTGATAATGTCTCAATCTAACTGCGATAAAAAGAAAATGAAAACTAAGGCGACTCTGACTGAAGGGTCGCTACCTAGACATATTTTCAGGATCGCTTTTCCGATGAGTATCGGCTTCTTGTTTAACACAATGTTCAACGTGGTGGACTCGTTTTATGCGGGTAGAATTTCTACTGAAGCTCTGGCTGCGATGGCTTTGTCGTTCCCGGTATTCTTTATCATTATTGCGATGAGCGAAGGGCTATCGCGTGGTGCCACGGCATTGATTGCAAATTCCATAGGTGAGGGGAACTGCGAGAAAGAGAGTGATTACACTGGGTCGTTATTTTCGCTTGGTGCTTTTGTGGCTATTGGGTTGATGATTGTGGGTGTGTTTGGGGTAGAGCCTTTGTACAGGATGATGGGCGCGAGTGGCTCATGTCTGCAGTTAGCAACAGACTATATGCACCCTATTTTCTGGGGGGGCTCGGCGTTTATTTTGAGTAGTATGTTGAATGCTATTCTACTGGCACGTGGTGATAGTAAGACCTTGGGCATCGTATTGGTATCCGGTTTTTTCCTTAACCTCATTCTAGATCCTTGGTTTATGTATGGTGGTTTTGGTCTGCCGGCTATGGGGATTACGGGCATTGCGATATCTACTATTTTGATTCAGTTATTAGGCTGTACGTTACTGCTCACGACTGTGATAAGAAGAGGGTACTTTAAGGAATGCTCGGTTAATTTATTAAAACCGAAATTACGAGCCTGTGGCGAAATTTTGAAACAAGGTCTACCGACAGCTTTTAACATGATGTCGATCGCTCTTGGGTTCTTTGTCATTACCTACTATTTAAATTCATACGGTGAGGCAGTGGTAGCCGCCTTTGGTGTGGGAACCCGGATCGAGCAGATCGTGCTCTTACCTGCGATAGGTATTAGCTCAGCGATCATTTCTATCGTGGGCCAAAATAATGGGGCGGGTGAGATGCAGAGAGTACAGGACTGTGTGCGTCTGTGTGCAAAATACGGCTTGATCTTGATCGTCACATCTTCAGTGAGTATGTTCATTTTTGCCACACCACTCGTAAGAATATTTACCGCTGATCCTGAGGTTATCAAAGTAGGAGAGAACTATGTAAGGATAGCAACAGCTGTCCAGTGGGCCTATGTAATGGGCTTTATTTTCCTGGGCTTTCTGCAGGCAGTAAAGCGCCCAATGTACGGTTTAATAGAATCTGTTGTCCGTAAAATAGGCCTTCCTGCGATTATTTTTTACTTCTTGGTCAGAGTCTGGGAAGTAGATATAAACACATTCTGGTGGAGTTCAGTTATCATTAATGTTTTCGTAGCTCTGATAACGATAACTTATGGTCGCTATGTGTTAAAGAAGGTGACAACTGATTTAACTGAATGACTTTATACGTAGAGATTCTATTTGCTCGTAGATGTAGATACTTACTGTATTTTAAGGTTTGTCATAGCGTTTACTAAGTCAGGGGAGCCTGTAAAATACAGTTCATTGAAGTCAATTAACATGCCAAATTCTTTGTGATATCCTATGAATGTTGGATGCCTTCATGGCATTTAACTTGTTTTCTCAACCATTAAAATTAATCTAATAAAATGAAATATTTATTCATCTATCTACTGCTTAATTTATTGGTAGTAGCCGAAGAGAAACCTAACATTGTCTGGATCACCTCTGAAGATAATAGTGCTCACTGGCTGGGTTGCTACGGTAATGATATGGTGAAAACTCCAAATCTGGATCAATTTGCAAGTAAAGGAATTCAATATAACGCAGCTTTTTCAAACGCCCCAGTATGTGCGATAGCACGGAGCACTATTATCACAGGACGTTATGCGAGCAGTATAGGTACTCAGAATATGCGTAGTACCTATCCGGTGCCTAATTCTATAGAAAGTTACCCGAAGCTTATGAAAAAGGCTGGTTACTTCACGATTAATAGCGGCAAGACTGATTATAATATGAAAGGTTCTGACGCTTCTCATTGGGATATTTGCAAGCCATCTGCAGGCCTGAAAAATGCACCTAAAGATAAACCTTTTTTGTTAGTGATAAATAACACTATTTCTCACGAGAGTTCATTGTTTGAAAAGAAGATAAAAAAAAGCAGAAGCTCAGGGGCTATTCCAAAGACGCCGAGTATTTCAACAGAGAAAGTATCGCTTCCACCTTATCTACCAGACACGGAAGAGATAAGAACTGACTGGGTCACCTATGCAGATATAATGCATGCAATGGACGCGAAGGTGGGTAAGCTTATTAAAGAGATTTCTGAATCTGAGCATGCTGAGAACACGATTATTTTCTATTACTCAGATCATGGAGGTATTCTACCCAGAGCCAAACGCTATATTTTTAATTCAGGTACCCATGTCCCACTTATGGTATATCTGCCTAAAAAATGGGAGCACCTCAGTAAGTATAAGCCAGGAGACCAGACTAGTGATATCGTTAGTTTCGTAGATCTAGCTCCCACGGTTTTAAATATAGCGGGAATAGAGATCCCGAAGACGATGCAAGGTCAGCCATTTCTTGGTTCTAAGAATATAGGTAGCCCAAAGTCTTTTGCCTTTTTATATAGCCAGCGTTATGGTGAACAGAGCTTTAAGTTTGCGCGTGGACTAACAGATGGGAAAATACGCTATACTAAAAATTTCCATCCACACCGAGACCGTACTTCTTATAGTGGTTATGGTTATGGACTAGCCAGCTGGAGATCATACCTTGCGGAATATAAATCAGGTAATCTAGATGCTAAAGCGGGTTTAATCTGGCAGCCTACTCAGCCTAAAGAGGAGCTTTTCAATGTAACAAATGACCCATGGGAAGTTGATAACCTGATCACGGAGGGGAGTCGCCCAAAACAAGCTGACATATTGAGTAAAATACTATTTATTAAAATGCTAGAGACTAAAGATACCGGAATAGTCCCGGAAATGATGTATGCAGAGATCTCGAAGAAAAGTACAGTTTACGAATATGTTAATTCAAAGGAATTCCCTTATGAAACAGTACTAAATACAGCATGGAAAGCCCCGATCTCATCATCTGAACATCTAAAGCTACTTAGCTCTGTTCATCCTGTCATGCGTTATTGGGGTGTAATGCATTGCTCTATAGAGAAAGATCGTGGAGCTGAACTAGTAGATAGACTTCTTGCTATGAAAGATGATCCTATCCCAGCTGTTAGAGTAGCTTTGGTAGAAGCACTTTATCATGCGGGAAGGTCAGAAGAAGCCAAGGTCATCCTACTCGATGTTCTTAATAAGACTAAAGATGATGTCGTAGCGATCGAAGGAATCAAACTCCTTATCTTGACTGGACTGGATAAAGAGATCGATGACGATACTTGGAATAGTTTTTGTAAGCACGGCGTCTACTCTAAAAGAAGAATGAGGTAGAAATTTTCTTTATTCCTGACGGCCTTATCAGAGCTTTGGTATGCATTTACAGAGGATGCTCTGAAGCTTCATATCCTTGGTTTTCCTTGTTCTAATCTCACTGTTGTAAGCGCGCTCTTTGATCGTTTATTGGAATACCGTGTTGACAATATTGTGTTTTCAGTATTTACTGAAAATATAATGAAGGCGGTAAACTTACATAAGGCATTTAAAACGATAGAGGTGTTCTATGATACACGTTGTGGTATGTGCTGCACTTTTATAGAGTGGCTAGAGAAACAAGAGCGTGCTTGTGAGCTGGTGAGCTATGACTACCAGAGCGGCGAGGCTGAGACTGTATTTCCTGGGCTTGTTGATTATCATCCTGAAAAAATGATGGTTGTGAGAGTAGATGGAGAAGTGGTTTATCAAGGAGGCGAAGGTTGGGTGTGTTGTCTGTGGTCGTGTAATAAGTATCAGGACGTGGCTAAGAAGATGAATAGTAAGCTACTACTTCCGATGGCTAAGAAATTTTGTTATCTTGTGAGTAATCATCGTTTCAAAATAAGTAAGTTGTTTTTCCGTAAGAAGAATAAGGAAATCACAGATGAGATAGAGGCAGAGCAAAAGAAGAATAAAGAGATAGAGTGTGAAGGAGGGTGCGAGTAATGGACTTCATCGGTTTCTGTATCTACTGGGCTGCACTTGTACTGGCGATGATTATTATAGCGAACTTTATCGCCCCGAAGAAGCTAGGGTATAAGCAAAACTTAGACAAGATGGAGCCATTCATCGCGGAGGTGTTCCGGGTACATTGCGGTTACACGGTTCTGACGATGTTAGGGATGCTCCTGACTTGTGTTTTCTATCATACCGAACTTCGGAGTAATGAGGGGATGGGCTTTGGTTTTAATCTGTTCATGGCTGTCTTTTGGGGGAGCCGATTTCTTATTCAGATCTTCTTCTATGATCGTGAGATTAAGAAGAGATACCCGATTTTCAATATCATCTTTCTCACAGCCTTTGGCTATTTAGGCGCATTTTTTACCTATATAACATTAACCTAACAATATAAAAAAATGAAAGTAATCGAATGGACATATATCAGTTATTTAATCGTCGCAGTGCCGCTCACTATCTATGTGGCTAAGAATCTCTACCAGAATGGCAGGGTGTTTTTAGTAGAATGCTTCAAAGGTAATGAAGAGCTAGCGGACAGTGTGAATAAGCTTCTGTTAGTGGGGTTTTACCTCGTCAACTTAGGATTTGTGAGTCTTTGCTTACAGAGTAATATCCATGTAGAAGACCTGCGTGGAGCACTAGAGCTTCTGAGTAAGAAGATAGGATTTGTGATGTTAGTACTGGGTGGTATGCATTTCTTCAACCTCTACTTATTTACTAAGCTAGGTAAGAAAAAGGAGCCACGTTATCTGCCGCCGAGCTTAGGTGGTGACCAGTATCCTCCACAGCAAGAAGAGCCTATTAACAGAACATGGGCAACTGAGATAGGAGAAGTCAAACAGTAGAAATTTAGAAAAATGAATGAGTATCTGACATTAGAATTTTAAATAGAAAAAATATGAATGAGATAAAGACAATAGTGATAGCGGGAGCGAATGGCTTCATGGGGAGATATATTAGTAAGCATTTTATCGATAAGGGATGGAAGGTTATTGGTCTAGCTAGGAGAACGGATGGAATGGCAGAGGGAGTAGAGTTTCTCAAGTGGGATGGAGAGACGCTAGAGCAAGAGTGGGCTAAAGAGATAGATGGCACTGATGTGATGATCAATCTAGCTGGGAGAACTGTGGACTGCCGCTATAATGATGAGAATAAACGCCAAATTTTGGATTCACGTGTGAATAGTACTAAGGTGATAGGTGAGGCTATCGGAGGATGTGAGAACCCACCGAGTGTCTGGATGAATGCGAGTACTGCCACGATTTATGCTGATACGCGTGAGAAGGCACAGACTGAGAGCGAGGGAGTCATTGGTGAGGGATTCAGTGTGGAGATAGCGAAGAGCTGGGAAGGTGCCTTTGATGCTGCGGAGGTGGCTGATTCTGTTAGGAGGATCGCCTTGCGTACGACTCTTGTGATGGGAGAGGAAAAAGGAACCGTGTATGAGATCCTAAAAGGTCTAGCGAAGAAGTTCCTAGGTGGCAAGATGGGTGACGGGGGCCAGATGGTGAGCTGGATAGATATCAATGATGTCTGTCGTGCTGTGGAGTGGATGATAGATAATGAGTCAGCAAATGGTCCTTATAATCTATCTGCACCTGAAGCGATCACAAATACTGAGATGATGAAGCGTATCCGTAAGACAGTTGGTGTACCTTTTGGTCTGCCAGCGTATAAGTGGATGTTGGAAATTGGTGCGTTCTTTATGCGCACGGAGACTGAACTCATTGTTAAGAGCCGTTGGGTGTACCCTGAGAAGTTGCTGGAGGAGGGGTTTAAATTTGAGCGTGATACTTTTTAAGTATTTAACCATCAAGTACTCATCTTTAGAAGTAAGCCGTTAGAGCAATATGCTAGGCGTAAAATTTTTATTGAATAGTTCCTCTATGTAACTAGTATTTTGTTAAGTATGAAAAACTTAATATTATTCACTTTAGCTGGTGTGGCTAGTGCGTCTTTCTGTTTTGGGAAGAACTACAAGATCACAGAGGAAGAAGAGGCGTTTGCTGCGGCTGAAAAAGCCGTTAAAGGAGTTGCTTACGTCTTTGGCTGAAAATCTGGTTGAGGCCCAAATGTAGCTGCCCGTGCGGCAGCTCTAAAAAATGCAGGAAAAAAATTCGTAGTCATTGAATTAGGTTTTGATAAAGTTTTTTATAAAAATGGTTCACCGCTGGTGGCTTCGCAGATGAAGTTGAGTGCGAAAGGACTTATGCTCACTCCGCAGGTTATCGTTACTTCGCCTGATGGGAATACGATACTCGGTAGTCTGGCAGGGAGCGCTGCTGGTAAATCTGGTAATTATAAGGTGATTACTGATGCAGTAGATAGCTTTTTAGAAGGTGGCGAAGCCCCGAAGCAACCAACTATATTTAAGTGGTATGTGAATGAAAGTGGTTTTTATAAGACGACTGAAATGCATGGTCTGACTAAAGATGGAGTCATCATCAAAACTGGTAAGAAACCAAAAATTCTAAAATTTGCTGATATCCAGCCAGGTGGAGTAAAATTTGCTAAGCGATATATTGGTGCGCTTGAGGAGATTAAATTTGGTAAGCAGCTCAAAGAATTGAGAGCTGGATTCACTTTCCCTGAATCAGAAACTTGGACAAGTTCTGCTGGTAAAGCTATAGATGCTAAATTCGTGTCTCTTCTCGGTGAAACGCTTAATCTAGAAGTGAATAAGGCTGGTTACGCCAGGAAGAAGTTTTCCTTCACTCTCGATAAGTTAGATGAAGCTAGTCAGGCTAATGCTAAGAAGTGGCAAGAAGTCCTAGCTAAACAGACGGCTGAAGAGGAAGAGCTTAAAAAGAAGCTTCAGTAATACATTATCATTATAGTGTTTTATTAAGGTCACGGCATTCCGCTGTGGCCTTTTTTGCTTAGACGTGCTGAGCGCATTCCGCTCGATAGCCCTAGTTTTATTGATGTTTGATTAGTTATACCATTTCTTAAAATAAAAAGGTCTTTTTTGATAATATGTGTTAAGCTCAATTCATGGCAAGAAAACGTGGAAAAATAGACAACCGTAACGAAGTTGATAAAGTGATGCTTCTCTACAAAACTGAAAAAGTAGCATGGAAAAAAGAAAGACTTCTCGCTATAAAAT